>SHXF01000072.1 GCA_009693435.1 Betaproteobacteria bacterium
TGAAGGTAGAAAAAGCAGAGAAATCGTCAAATAAACGGTCGGTAGCGAGTAATTTCATGCCTATCGCATATTTCATTCCGCAGTGGAGTGAATCACCTCTGTGCTCAAATGCCAACTGCTAAAATTGAAAAAATCACAGCCTCTCAGGTAGCCCACTGTGGAAATCCAACCACAGATTGCCCGCTTAATCGGGGGACTAATCGGAGGGCGGGCGCACGATCATTCTACCTGCCTATTTTGCCTCAATTGGCCGCGTTCAGCGCCCATAAATGCGATTGCACAACCGGAGATCGGCCGAAAAACAGCGCGCGCGGCAGGAGACCAAAGCTATCCACGCTCGAATCCGCCCGGACCCATCATGGGACGCCCACCCATCGGACCGCCATGCCACGGATGTCCGTGTCGCCCCGGATGTCCACCGCCCGGGCGCATGCGGGGATTGAGCACTTCATCGGCGATCTTCTGCTGTTCAGGCGACAGCGCCGCGTAAAGCGGCTTCTGCACTTCCAGTTGTCGGTTCAACCGGACGATCGCCTCGGCGTGCATTGACTGTTGACGTTCCAGCCGTTCAATGGCGCTCAGGCGCGGCCGTTCGGGCCGCGCGCCGGGACCGCCCGGCCCAGGCCTTGCGGCCCGCATCGACTGGAAACGCTGCTCCATTTCCTTTGCATTGCTGCGCACGAGACTGGCGTAGGCCTCCCATTGGGATTGCTGCCGCTCGTCGATCTTCAACGCCGTTCTGATGTATGCGAGCCGGGCTTCAACGCGCTCGGTGGGGCGGCTGAAAGCGCGCCTTTCCATGTTTCCAGGCGGCGCCGATTCGCCCGGCGCGGAGGCAGACTGGGCGATCGCACCCGTGGAAGCGGCGAACACAACAAGGCAGGCGGAAGCCAGCGTAACGCCGGGAAAGAGTTTCATGTATGCCTCCAGTGTGAATTGGCCTACACGATGCCGACGTGCGAGCGATGGTCTTGCGAATTATAAGCTTGCGATCAAGGACAATAATCTCGATCCCGGCTGGTTGGAGAACCGACCTCTGTCGGATTTATCGCTGGAGCTTGTCCAGGCCGCGTCGTACGGCGCGGCTTCGGCGCGCCGTCAAACCGGCACCGACCATTCGGCGCGATGAATCCGCGCCCTACGGCGTCGAGCGCGAATGCACGCCACAGCGTAGGCGCGGCGTAGGCCCGGAGTAGGGCGCGGCGTAGGGCGCGGCGTAGGGCGCAGCGTAGGGCGCGGCTTCAGCGCGCCATCAAACCGGCACCGACCATTCGGCGCGATGAATCCGCGCCCTACGGCGTCGAGCGCGAATGCACGCCACAGCGTAGGCCCAGCGTACGGCGCGGCGTAGGGCGCGGCGTAGGGCGCGGCTTCAGCGCGCCGTCAAACCGTCGCCAGCCATTCGGCGCGATAAATCCGCGCCCTACGGGGTGAATGGGCCGGAAGAGCCCGCAAACAGAGCATCTGCGATGAGGTGTGCTACAAGGACGACACACGGATCTGGATTGCGAAGCACTACCCGCATCGCGCGATCGCGTGGATTCATTCCATCGTTTGATTTAGAGTACCCGACCACGATGCGGGTGAATGCTTCCACCCGCGCTCCCCTGCATCACGATCGCTGACCACGCACATTAAAGGGCATTCGTTCCTGCCCGAACTCACTGCCATGCATTCCAATTCATCCAGAATCCGATGCCACACTCGGCCCGCGCACACGAGCGGCGCGGCGGCGACGCTCGTATTCACGCTGCAATTGCTCGCGGGCTGCGCGAGCGGCGTGTTCGGCACGGCCGGTCCCGACTACACGCCCCCCGCCGCGCCGCCCGCCGCCGCCTGGCAGGCACGCCAGGACGACAGCCTGGCGCCCCATGGCGGCAGCACGCAACGGCTTGCCGGCTGGTGGGCGCAGTTCAACGACAGTGCGCTGGACGCCCTGATTGCCGCGGCGCAGGCGCAAAGCAGCACCCTGTCGCAAGCCGCCGCCGCCATCGAACGCTCGCGCGCCGAGGCCATCGCCGCGGGCGCGGCCGCGCTCCCCGGCCTGGACGGGATAGCCTCCGCCAACCGTTCCGCATTCACGCTGGGCGGGCCGGTTGCGTTGCGCACGCAATCGCAACTCGGCGTGCAGTCAAGATGGGAGATCGACCTGTTCGGCGCGCTTGCGCGCCAGCGCGAGTCCCGGGAGGCCGCGCTGGCCGCCAACGTTGCGCTGTGGCATGAGGCGCGTGTGTCGCTTGCCGCGGAGGTCGCCGGCGCCTATGTCAACCTGCGTTACTGCCATATCCAGGTGGCGCAGGCCGAGGCGGACGCCAAGTCACGCCTTGAGACTGCCCGGCTCACCGAAACCGCGACACGTGCCGGGTTCCAGCCGCCGTCGGTGCTGGCGCTGGCCCGGTCAGCCGCCGCCGAATCCGCCGGAGGCCTCACGCAGCGGCGCGCACAATGCGACATCGCGGTGAAGGGTCTGGTGTCGCTGAGCGCAATGGACGAGACGGCCTTGCGCGCGTTGCTGGCGCAATCCGCGCCCGCGCAAGGCACCCTGCCCGAGCCGGCCCGGTTCCGCATCGACGCGCTGCCCGCACGCGTCATCGCGCAGCGTCCCGACATTGCCGCCGCGGAACGGCAACTGGCCGCGGCCAGCGCCGACATCGGCAGCGCCGAGGCCGACCGTTATCCGCGGCTGTCGCTGAGCGGCAACATCACGCCTACGCGGATCGCCATCGGCAACGCGCCGGCACTGAGCCTCACCACCTGGTCGATCGGGCCTGCGCTCGAGATACCCTTGCTGGATGGCGGGCGGCGCGCCGCCAATGTCGATGCCGCGCGCGCGCAGTACGCGGCGGCGGAATCGGCCTACCGTTCCAGGGTGCGCAACGCGGTGCGCGAAGTCGAAGAGGCGCTGGTGCGCCTGGCAAGCGCAGCGGCGCGCGAATCGGAGTCCGCTGCGGCCGCGCGCGGCTATCGCGCCAATCTGGCCGCGGTGCAGGCCATGCAACGCGCAGGAATGGGGAACGCGCTCGAAGTGGAGGAGGCGCGCCGTCTGGCGCTCTCCGCCGATGCGGGCGTCGCCGCGATTGCCCAGGAGCGACTTGCCGCATGGATCGCGCTATACCGCGCCGCCGGCGGGGGCTGGGAACCGGAAGCGCCGCTGGCCAGCCGCTAGCGGTTCTGTCCTGGCTCCGCACGCTATCGTGACCCGCGCATACATTATATGGACACAGATATAGAATGAAAATGCTATCGATTTCCGCCATCGCCCTGGCAGGCGGGCTGGCCGCAGCAACTGTGACAGGTGTTGCGCTCACCTCCGCCGGCAATGCGCAGGAGAAAGCCGCTGAAAAATCCGTCGGCAAGCCCGCGCTCACCGTCACCTGGATCAGCCCGCAAAGCGCGCAGATGCCGTTCGAAGTCCAGGCCACGGGCAGCATCGCCGCCTGGCAGGAGGCGATCATAGGCGCCGAAGCCGGCGGGCTGCGCGTGACCGAGGTCAGGGTCAATGTCGGCGATGTCGTGTCCCGGGGGCAGGTGCTGGCGACGCTCGCCGCCGAGACCATCGAAGCCGATCTCGCGCAGTCGCGCGCCAATCTGGCGGAAGCCGAAGCCGCTCTGGCCGATGCGCGCGCGAACGCCGCGCGCGCCCGCGAAGTCCAGGCGAGCGGCACCCTCAGCCAGCAGCAGGTGGCGCAGCTGCTGACCGCCGAAAAGACCGGCGAGGCGCGCATGCTCGCGGCGCGCGCGCAGGTCGCGGCGCAGGAAATCCGCCTGAAGCACGCCACCGTGACTGCGCCCGACTCGGGCAGCATCTCCGCGCGCGTGGCAACCGTGGGCGCGGTCGTGCCGCAGGGGCAGGAACTGTTCCGCCTCATCCGCGGCGACCGGCTGGAGTGGCGCGCGGAAGTCACCTCGGCTGAAATAGCCCGGATACGCCCGGGACAGGCCGTGACGGTGACCGCCGCCACCGGCGCCAGCGCGGCGGGCCGCGTGCGCGTGGTCGCGCCCACGGTCGATCCGCAGACGCGCAACGCGCTGGTCTACGTGGATCTGCCTGGCGCCGCCACGCGCGGCGGCGGTTTCAAGGCCGGCATGTTCGCGCGCGGTTCGGTCGCCACGGGCAGCGCGATGGCCCTGACATTGCCGCTTGCCGCGATTTCGCTGCGTGACGGCTATTCCTATGTCTTTGTGCTGGGGGCCGGCAACCGCGTGACCCAGGTAAAAGTACAACTGGGGCGCCGCGCCGGCGAGCGCGTGGAAGTGCTGGGCGCGCTCTCAGGCAGCGAGCGGGTGGTGGCCTCCGGCGCCGCATTCCTGGCCGACGGCGACCTGGTGCGGGTGGTGCAGAAGTGAACCTGTCGGCGTGGTCCATCCGCAATCCGCTGCCGGCGCTGTTGGCATTCGTGCTGCTCACCTTCGCCGGCGTGCTGTCGTTCGATGCGATGAAGGTGCAGAATTTCCCCGACCTCGACCTGCCCACAATCACGGTCAGCGCCTCGTTGCCGGGTGCCTCGCCCGCTCAGCTCGAAACCGATGTGGCGCGCAAGATCGAGAATTCGATCGCCACCTTGCAGGCGGTCAAGCACATTTACACCACCGTTCAGGATGGCGGGGTGACCATCACCACCGAATTCCGCCTCGAAAAACCAGTGCAGGAAGCGCTGGACGACGTGCGCTCGGCGGTGTCGCGCGTACGCGCCGACCTGCCCGGGGATATGCGCGATCCGGTCGTCACCAAGCTGGACCTCGCCGGACAGCCCGTACTCGCCTACACCATCTCCTCCACGCGCATGGACGACGAGGCGCTGTCGTGGTTCGTCGACCACAGCGTGACGCGCACGCTGCTGTCGGTGCGCGGCGTGGGCGCGGTCGCGCGCGTCGGCGGAGCGACGCGCGAAATGAGCATCGCACTCGACCCGGCCAAACTGCAGGCGCTGGGCACGAGCGCAGCGGAGGTGTCGCGGCGGCTGCGCCTCACGCAGCAGGAAAGCGCCGGCGGGCGCACCGACCTCGGCGGGGGCGAGCAGCCGGTGCGCACCCTGGGCACGGTGCAGACCGCGGCGGAACTGGGCGCGATGGAACTCTCGCTGTCCGACGGACGGCGCGTGCGCCTCGACCAGATCGCCTCGGTCACCGATAGCGTGGCCGAGCGACGCTCGGCCGCGCTGCTCGACGGCAAGCCGGTGGTGGGATTCGAGGTGTCGCGTAGCCGCGGTGCGAGCGAGGTCGAGGTGGGCGAGGGCGTGCGCGAAACGCTGCGGCAGTTGAAGCTGACCCGCCCCGACATCACCCTGACCGAAGCATTCGACTTCGCCACGCCGGTCAAGGAGGAATACCACGGCTCGCTGTGGCTGCTCGCCGAAGGGGCGATCCTGGCGGTGATCGTGGTGTGGCTGTTCCTGCGCGACTGGCGCGCGACGTTTGTCTCGGCGGTGGCGCTGCCGCTGTCGGTCATACCGGCGTTCATCGGCATGCACGCGCTGGGCTTCTCCGTCAATGTGGTGACGCTGCTCGCGCTGTCCCTGGTGGTGGGCATCCTGGTGGACGACGCCATCGTCGAGGTGGAGAACATCGTGCGGCACCTGAAGATGGGCAAGACGCCCTATCAGGCGGCGATGGAAGCCGCCGACGAAATCGGCCTGGCGGTCATCGCCACCACCTTTACCTTGATCGCGGTATTCCTGCCCACCGCGTTCATGAGCGGCATCCCCGGCAAGTTCTTCAAGCAGTTCGGCTGGACCGCGTCGCTGGCGGTGCTCGCCTCGCTGCTGGTGGCGCGCATGCTCACACCGATGATGGCGGCCTACATGCTGAAGGCAAGCGGTGCGCACACCGGAGAAGGCGCGCTGATGCGCGGCTATACGCGGCTTGCCTCCTGGTGTCTGGACCATCGCACCCTGACCATGCTCCTGTCCGCCGCGTTTTTTGGCGGCTCCCTCATGTTGATACCGCTGTTGCCCACCGGGTTCATCCCACCCGACGACATGTCGCAGACGCAGGTGCACGTGGAACTCCAGCCGGGGGCGACCCTCGCGCAAACCGAAGCGGCGGCCGAACGCGCGCGCGAACTGGTGTCCGGCGTGCAGCACGTCAAAAGCGTGTACACCACCATAGGCGGGGGCGCGGTCGGCGCCGACCCCTTCACGCCGCAGGGCATGGCGGAGGTGCGCAAAGCCACGCTCACCATCCGCTTGAGCGAGCGCGCCGATCGCGCTGTGAAAAAACAGGTGGTGGAGCAGCACCTGCGCGAGGCGCTCGCGGCGCTGCCCGGCGCCCGGATCAAGGTGGGCCTGGGCGGTTCCGGCGAAAAGTACGTGATGGTACTCGTGGGCGATGACCCGCTCGCGCTGGCCGAGGCCGCGCGTGCCGTGGAAAAGGACCTGCGCACCATTCCGGGCATAGGCAGCGTCGCCTCCAGCGCCGCGCTGGTGCGGCCGGAACTCGCGGTGCGGCCGGATTTTGCGCGCGCCGCGGATCTGGGCGTGACCACCGCCGCCATAGGCGAGACGCTGCGCATCGCCACGGTCGGCGACTACGATGTGTCCCTGCCCAAGGTCAACCTGGCCGAACGCCAGGTGCCGGTGGTGGTGCGCCTGGCGGCGAGCGCGCGCCAGGACCTGGCGACGCTGGAGCGCCTGGCCGTGCCCGGTTCCCGGCCGGGCGCGCCGCCGGTGATGCTGGGTCAGGTCGCGACCTTGGAACTCTCGAGCGGGCCCGCGGTCATCGACCGTTACGACCGCTCGCGCAATGTCAATTTTGAAATAGAACTTTCCGGCCAGCCGCTGGGCGTGGTGAGCGAAGCCGCCGAGGCGCTGCCCAGCCTGCGGAACCTGCCGCCCGGCGTGCGCCAGACGAGCGTCGGCGATGCCGAAGTGATGGGGGAACTCTTCATCAGTTTCGGCCTGGCGATGATCTCGGGCGTGCTGTGCATCTATGTGGTGCTGGTGCTGCTGTTCAAGGATGTGCTGCAGCCGGTGACCATTCTTGCCGCGCTGCCGCTCTCCCTGGGCGGCGCATTCGTCGCGCTGCTCGCCGCGGACAAGAGTTTCTCCATGCCCTCCCTCATCGGCCTCATCATGCTGATGGGCATCGCCACCAAGAATTCCATCCTGCTGGCGGAATATGCGGTGATGGCGCGCCGCGACCACGGCATGTCGCGCCGCGATGCGCTGCTCGATGCCTGCCACAAGCGCGCCCGACCCATCGTCATGACCACGGTTGCGATGGGCGCGGGCATGCTGCCTGTCGCCCTGGGGAGCGGCATCGCCGACCCGTCGTTTCGCAGCCCGATGGCCACTGCGGTCATAGGCGGGCTGATCACCTCCACGCTGCTCAGCCTGCTGGTGATCCCGGTGGTCTACACCTGCGTTGACGACTTCGAGCATCTCGTGCGCCGCGCCTGGGAGGGGCTGCGCAGCCTGGCAGCGGGGCGGCGCGGAAAATGAACGACATGCACGAAATCCGGCCCGGGCAATCGATCGCGCTGCTCAAGGAACTGCACATCCTGACGCGCGACGGAAAAATGAACCAGGACAGCCGCCGCAAGCTGAAGCAGGTCTATCACCTGTGCCAGTTCATCCAGCCGCTGCTGGATGACATCCGCAAGGATCATCCCGATGTGCGGCTGGTCGACCACGGCGCCGGCAAGTCCTACCTGGGCTTCATACTTTACGACCTGTTCTTCAGGGCATTCGGCGGCGACGCGCACATTTACGGCGTGGAGACGCGCGACGACCTGGCCAACAAGTCGCGCGAACTCGCGCAACGGCTGGACTTTCCCGGCATGTCCTTCCTCAACCTGTCGGTGGCGGAGGCGACACAGGCGGAGCAGTGGCCGGACCGGATCGACATCGTCACCGCGCTGCATGCCTGCGATACCGCCACCGACGATGCCATCCGCTTTGCGCTCGAGCGCAGTGCGCGCTTCATCGTGCTCGCGCCCTGCTGCCAGGCCGAAGTCGCCGCGGTGCTGCGCAGGAACAAGGCGCGCGCGCTCTCCGGCAGTGCGCTCGGCGAACTGTGGCGCCATCCCCTGCATACGCGGGAGTTCGGCAGCCAGGTCACCAACGTGCTGCGCTGCCTGCAGCTCGAAGCGCACGGCTACCAGGTCAGCGTCACCGAACTGGTCGGCTGGGAGCATTCGCTGAAAAACGAACTCATCATCGCCAGCCAGAAGCAACTGCCGCGCGAGCGAGCGGCCCGGCGCCTCAACGAAGTCCTCCAGACCCTGGGACTGGACGAACTGGAGCGGCGCTTCTTCACCTCGCCCTGAAGAAAAGCGCCAGGCTCGTCGCCATCACCACTGTAGGGCGCGGATTCATCGCGCCATGACCGCATGAGCAGATCGTTCAGCATGATCGCGTTGCGATGTCGCGGACCCACGTTGCCGGCCAGCGTCACTTTCCACCCTGTAATTCAATACATTTTTCTACCTGGATCCATTGAATACGCACATCTACGCCATAGTCTATTATCAAACTAGGTAATTTTATGGAAGAACTCCCTGAGAATTTCTCGGGAGTGTTCGCTGGCAATCGCATCAGTCTGAATACCGTTTGCGCATGCGGCGAGTTTCCCCCGCCGTGCGGGCGGTGTCAATTTGACCCTTGCAATTTTGACCCTTGCAATTGTGCCCCTTGCAATTGTGACCCTTGCAATTGTGACCCTCGCAATTGTGACCCCTGCGATTTTGACCCTTGGAACTTGACTCTTGACATGTGACCCGGTGCATCGATCGAGCGCCCATCACTCACCTGACGCGCCGTGTGAAAATACGCAGGCTGCACCTGAAGCGCACAGATCGAACTCCACGTTTCCAGCCACCTGACCCGGACCACGAAAACAAATGCTGCCGATACGACCCGAAATACTGAACTTGCGCGATTCGCCCATCGTCGAGGTGTGGCGGCTGGGCTTCGAGGTGCCGGATGTGATCGGCCTGTGGGCGGGCGAACTCGACGTCCCCACGCCACGCTTCATCTGCGATGCCGCCCACGCTGCCATGTGCGCGGGCAAGACGTTCTACACCCACAAGCGCGGTATCCCCGAACTGCGCGCCGCGCTGCTGCGCTACTACAAACGGCTGTGGAACCTCGACATCCCCGACCAGAGTATTGCGGTGACCAGTTCCGGCATGAACGCCGTCATGCTCATCTGCGAGACCCTGCTCTCCTCCGGGGACAACGCGGTCTTCGTCACGCCGAGCTGGCCCAATATCGAGCGCGCCGCCGAAGTGCAGGGCTGCGAAATCCGCGAAGCGCCGATGCAAAGCAGCGCCGCAGGCTGGTCGCTGGACCTGTCGCGGGTGTTTGCGCACTGCGACGAGCGCACGCGCTTCATCTATTACGCATCGCCCGGCAATCCCACCGGCGCGATGATCCCGCCGGCACAGCAGCGGGAATTGCTCGAATTCGCCCGGGAACGCGGCATCTTCCTCGTCGCCGACGAGGTCTATCACCGCTTCGTCTACGATCGCGCGGTGGCGCCGTCCATCCTCGAGATCGCCCGTCCCGGGGACCCGGTGTTCGTCGTCAACAGCTTCTCCAAGGCCTGGGCGATGACCGGATGGCGCATGGGCTGGATGATTTATCCGCAGGACCTCGCCATGACTTTCGAGAAACTGATCGAGTACAACACCAGCGGCGGGCAGGCCTTCCTGCAGGAAGGGGCGATCGCCGCGCTGGAGCAGGGCGAGCCCTTCGTGAGCGAAATCATCGAGCGCTCGCGCCAGGGCCGCAGCCTGGTCGTCGAGCGCCTCTCGCGCATGCCGGGCGTGCGCGTTACGCCGGCCGCCGCCGCGTTCTACGTCATGTTCGAGGTCGAGGGCGTGAACGACACGCTGGCGTTCTGCAAGCGCCTGGTGACCGAAGCTCGCGTCGGCCTGTCACCCGGCAGCGCTTTCGGCGCCGGCGCCGAGCGCCACATCCGCCTGTGCTACGCCAAGACCGGGGAAAACCTCACCCGCGCAATGGATCGGCTGGAAGTGTTTCTCGGCGCGGCAGGTCGAGCGGGCGCGTGATCTCGCCCACTTGAACGACCCATTCGGCGCCCACCCCGGCGCCCTCGCAAGTGCCTTCCGGCGCCATAGTAATATCTTAATATCGCAATTCAAGAGGAGGGTTTCCATGGTCAATATCACACGGCGCCAGTCATCGAACGCCCTGGCAATCGCGGCCGTCTCGGGCCTGCTGGCCTGGGGCGCGGCCGGCGTCGCGCTGGCGCAGTCCGCCCCGGAAGCGCCGAAGCGTGGCGGCACCTTCGTCATGGCGCTGGGCGCCAATCCCGAACACCTCAACATCTCCATTTCCTCCAGCGTCATCGTCTCCCTGCCGGCGCAGGCCGTCACCGAAGGCCTGATCAGGATCAATTCGAAGTTCCAGCCGGAACCGGTGCTGGCAACGGGATGGCAGGTGAGCCCGGATGGCAAGCGCATTACATTCAATCTTCGCCAGGGCGTCACGTGGCATGACGGCAAGCCTTTCACCGCGGCGGACGTCAAGTACAGCCTGGAGAAGCTGACGCCGCTGCATGCGCGCTCGGCTTCGGTGTTCAAGAACGTCCTGTCGGTGGAAAGCCAGGGCGAGCACACCGTCGTGGTCACGCTGAAGGAGCCGTTCGGACCGTTCATCGACCTCCTGACCGCGGACAATGTCGGCATCCAGCCCAGCCACCTGTATGCCGGTAGCGAGCCGCTCAAGAACCCCGCGAACCTCCGCCCCGTGGGAACCGGACCGTTCAAGTTCGACTCCTGGCAGACCGGCCAGCGCCTGACGTTCGTGCGCAATCCCGATTACTGGGACAAGGGCAAGCCCTACCTCGACCGGTTCGTGTTCCGCGTCATCCCCGACAGCAACACCCGCGCCCTCGCGCTGGAAGCCGGCGATATCGACTACATCCCCAGCTACGACCTATCATCCAACGACGCCATCCGCCTGAAGAAGACCAAGGGGATCGTCGTTGCCACCGGACGCGGCATGCCGCGCGTGCTGCTACTGTTCTTCAACAACAAGAAGAAGCCCTTCGACGACGCACGCGTGCGCAAGGCGCTGCTGCAGGGGCTGGACCGCCAGATCATGCTGTCCAGCGCGTACAACGACCTGGGCGGCCTGGGCACGAGTTCGATTCCCGCGGGACTTTCGTGGGCAAACAGTCCCGAGGTCAACTACATGAAAATGTACGCCTTCGACACCGACCGGGCGAACCGGGAACTCGATCAGGCGGGACTGGCCCGGGGTCCGGACGGAATCCGCTTCAGCGCGCGCTTCACCTACGACCCGGCCCAACCCGGCTACACCGATGTCGCCGAGATCGTGCGCAGCAACTGGCAAAAGCTCGGCGTGCGGGTGGCGCTGGAGGCGCGCGAGCGCAGCGTGTGGCTGAACATGGTCTACACCGCGAAAGATTACGACACCTCCATCGCCTGGTACGCGACCAACGGCGATCCGGCGCTCGGCATCGATCGCGCCTATCGCTGCGAGGATGTGCGCCCGGCTGCGTTTACCAATGCCTCGCAATACTGCAACCCGGCGCTCGACGACTTGTTGCGCAAAGGCGCCACCGCCATGCGCAAGGAAGACCGCGCCCAGTTCTACCGGCAGGCGCAGGCCATCGTCGCGCGCGACTTGCCCACCGCGGTATTGCTCGACTCGGGCTATGCGGACGCCATGCGCGACAATTTCGGCAACCTGCCGGCGTTCTTCGAATCGCCCAGCGATACCCATATGCGCTACGCCGAACTTTTCCGCAAACGTTGAGGACACCCCCCCATGCGCAAGCAAGACCACACGCAGTATCGCGGCTTCCGCGAACCCGGCATACGCATGATGGAGCCGCTCGCCGAGAGCCTGAACTCGCATCGCAGCGAGCCGGTGAAGCCCAAACTCTACGCCTACCATCTGTTCGACAAGGCCCACCTGGTGATGCTGGTGGAGGAGGCCCTGATTCCGCGCGAAGACGGCGTGGCCATGCTGCGCGCGCTGCGCGAGATGGAGGCCGAGGGCGTGGACGAAGCGCGGCTGCGGGGCGGCGGCGGCATGCACTCCGGGGAGCCCTATCTGATCCGCAAACTGACCGAAGAGGTCGGCGGCCGCATCCACCTGGGGCGAAGCTCGGGCGACCTGGGCGAGGTCGGCAAGCGCATTTACATGCGCGACAACCTGATCAATCTGATCGAACTCGTGACGGGCCTGCGCGACACGCTGATCGCGGTGGCGGAGGCGAACCTCGATACCGTCATGCCGGGCTATACGCACGCGCAGCACGCCCAGCCGACCACCTGGGGGCACATGATCCTGTCCTGGGTGTCGGTGCTGGAACGCGACACCGACCGGCTGCTGCTGAACCTGACGCATGTCAACCGCAGTCCGGCCGGCGCGGCCATCCTGACCGGATCGGATTTCCCCATCAACCGCCATCGCGTCGGCGAGTTGCTCGGTTTTGACGGGATAGAGAAAAACACCTACGACGCGATACTGTCCCACGACAACCTGTTCGAAACCTTGTCGGCGCTCTCCATCCTGCACATGAACCTTGCGCGCTGGTGCGACGACCTGATGCTGTACAACACCTCGGAATTCGGCATGGTGCGCTTCCCCGACCGCTTCTGCGGCACCAGCAGCATCATGATGCAGAAGGTCAACGCCTATGCGCCGCAATTCATCAAGGGCGCGGCGGCGCGGACCGTGGGCGGGCTGATGACCGCGTTCATCGTCGAAAAAGACCCCTCGTCCGTGCCCATACTGGACCGCGCCTACAGCGACCAGGCCATCATGGAAAGCTTCGATGCGCTGATGCGCGACATCGGCTGGATCAATGAGTTCATGCCGGTCCTGACACTCGACAAGGACCTGATGCGCGAGCGCTCAGGCGAGTTCTGGTGCCAGGCCACGGAAGTTGCCGGGGCGCTGGTGCGCGACAAAGGAATACCCTGGCGCAGCGCGCACCAGATCGTCGGCATCCTGGTGCGTTATGCGGAAGAGCGCCATATACGCCCGCTGGACGTGACCACGCAATTGCTCGACGAAGCGTCGATCGAATATATGGGAGAACCGGCCGGACTGAGCGCGCGCTCGCTGCAGGTCGCGCTCGATCCGGTCGCCGCAGTCCACAGGCGCACCCTGTACGGCGGTCCGGCGCCGGACGAAGTCAGGCAGCGCCTGCCGGAATACAAATCGGCGCTGGCGCGCGATCGGGCGCAATGCCTGGCCGCCCGGCAGCACGTGGCCTCGGGGCTGGCCCGCCTGGAAGCGGCGATCGATGCGATGCTGAAGTGACCAAGAAGGTGATCAAGAAGGTGACCAAGCGGGTGACCAAGCGGGAGCTCGCAGGGGTGACCCCAGGGGTGTTCGCGGGGGTGATCGCGGGGATGATCGCGGGGGTGACCGCGGGGGCGATCGCGGGGGTGATCGCGGGGATGATCGCGGGGCCAGCGCATGCATGACACCCTGTGTCACCGGTTTGCCACGGCGCTGTGCGGCATTGCCGGCGACACACTGCCTGCCGAAGTCATGCACGGCGGCAAGCGCGCGCTGCTCGATGCCATCGGCGCGGCGCTGGCCGGATGCGGCACGGTGGAAGTCGACGCGCTCACCCGCGCCGCGCGCGCCTGGCGCGGCGCGGGATCGTCCACGGTCTGGGGCACGTCCCTGACCCTCAATGCGCCGCATGCCGCGCTGATCAACGGCACGGCGGTGCATGCGCGCGAGGTGGACGACTTCGGCGGTTGCGGACACTCCGGCGCGGTGGTCATGCCGGCGGCGCTGGGCGCGGCGGGACTGTGCGCGGCCGAACGGCGCGACCTATCCGGAACCGTGTTACTCGCGGCCATCGTCACCGGTTACGAGGCCGCGGCGCGGGTCATCAATCTGGCGGGAGGGTACCCCGACCATAACGCCGCTGGATGGCATGGCACGGGCACCTGCGGCGTATTCGGCGCCGCCGCCGCCGCGGCCCGGGTGCTCGACCTGGACGCCGAGCAGATGACGCACGCCCTGGCGCTGGCCGGCACCTATACCGGCGGCATCTGGTCGTTCATCGCCGATGGCGCGATGAGCAAACGCCTGCACGCGGGCAAGGCTGCCGAGGGCGGCCTGGTCGCGGCGCTCCTGGCGCGCGAGGACATGACCGGGCCCACCCATTTGTTCGAGGACGAATGGGGCAGCTTCACCCGTTTGTACGCAGGCGACAAGGCCGACGCCGGCGCGCTCACGCGCGATTTTGGCCGGGAGTTCCTGATTTTCCGCAGCGGCTTCAAACCCTATGCCTGCTGTCGCGGCAGCCACAGTTCGCTGGACGCGGTGCTGCAGTTGCGCGAGCGGCACGCGCTCAGCCGGACCGACGTGGACCGCGTCACCATCCATGCCTCCGAACAGGTTGCGCGCCAGCTCGGAAAGCAGGACGTGGCGAACATCCTGGATGCGCAGATGAGCCTCCCCTACAGCGTTGCGCTCGCCCTCGCCTTCGGTCGCGCCGACCTGGAGCACTACCAGGAACCGCACCTCGGCGATGCAAGTCTGGCCGCGCTGGCGCGGCGGGTAACCGTACTGGGCGAGCCGTCTCGCCCGACCGGCAGCGAACCCGAAGTCGAGTTGCACCTCGCGAACGGCACCAGTGTTTCGGCGCACGTGCCCAGAGCCCGGGGCGAGCACGCCAATCCGATGTCCGACGCCGAGCTGCAGCAGAAATTTTTCTCGCTTGCGACATTGCACATCGATCATGATCACGCCGCCGCCATCGCCGACATGGTCTGGACGCTGGACCGGTTCGAGTCGGTGCAACCCTTGCTGGCCCTGCTGCGCGGCGAGCCGCATGTCCGTTGATATCGCGGCGCGATACGCACCTTGACGCGATTCATATTCCGCCGCCTGGCTGAAGCGCTGCCGCTGCTGCTGGCGGTCGTTGTACTCAACTTCCTCATCATCCACATGGCGCCTGGCGATCCGATCCAGGCATTGATCGGCGATTTTCCGGCGCCGCCGGAATATGTGGCCCGGGTGCGCGAACAGTTCGGGCTGGACCTGCCCTGGTGGCAGCAGCTGCTGAGCTATGTGCAGAATGTCGTGCAGGGCGATCTGGGCTACTCGTTCGCCAACCGGCGGCCGGTACAGGAACTGCTGTGGGAGCGCCTCGGCAACACGCTGATCCTGACCGTATCGGCGCTCGTGTTTGCCACCTGCGCGGGCATCGCGCTCGGCATCGCTGCCGCGCGCCGCCCGCGCACCTGGATCGACAAGCTCGTTACTTTCACCTCGCTCTTGGGATTTTCGATACCGGTGTTCTGGCTCGGTCAGGTGCTGATCCTCTTTTTCGCGGTCAAGCTCGACTGGCTGCCGGCGCAGGGCATGATCTCCAGCCGCGAAAACTACGAGGGCCTCGCCTACGCCGCCGATGTCGCCAGCCATCTGCTCCTGCCCGCGCTCGCGCTCAGCCTGCGCTATCTGGTCTCGACGGCGCGATTGACGCGCACCAGCATGCTGGAGGCGCTCGGCAGCGACTACATCGTGACAGCACGAGCCAAGGGCGTGCGCGCCATGCGCCTGCTCTACGTGCACGCCCTGCCCAATGCGCTCTTGCCGGTCGTGACCTCGGTCGGCTACAACTTCGGCTATGTCCTGGCGGGATCGGCGCTGATTGAAACGGTATTCAGCTGGCCGGGGCTGGGGCGACTGCTCTACGACGCCATGCTGGCGCGGGACACGCCGGTCATCCTCGGCATCTTCCTGGTGGGGGCCGGCACCGCGGTCATCGCCAATCTGATCACCGACCTGGCCTACGGCTGGCTCGATCCCCGCATCCGCCAGCGCAAGCCCTGATGACTGCGGAAAACACGGATGCGGGCGCGTTGGCCGAGGGAGCCCCCCCGGGGGCCTGGGCGGAGCACTGGCGGCGCTTCAGCCGCGACCGCGCCGCGGTGGCCGGGCTGGCGATCATCCTCATCGCCGCACTGCTCGCGATCTTCGCCGGGCAGATCGCGCAGTACGATCCCTCTGCCATCAGCCGCGACCGCCTGCTGGAACCCAGCTATGCGCACCTGATGGGCACCGACAACGTCGGCAAGGATGTCTTCAGCGGCGTGCTCTACGGCGCACGCGTTTCCCTGACGGTGGGGATACTCGCCGGGCTGACCTCGCTTGCCATTGGCCTCGTGGTGGGCGCGCTGTCGGGTTACTACGGCGGCTGGCTCGACAGCCTCCTCATGCGCATGGCGGAATTCTTCCAGATCATCCCGCGCTTTTTTCTCGCCATCGTCATCGTGGCGCTGCTCGGCGGCGGGCTCGAAAAAACCATACTCGTCATCGGCGTGCTGAGCTGGCCGGCCACGGCGCGCATCATACGCGCGCAGTTCCTCGCGCTGCGCGAACGCGAGATGGTGGAGGCCGCGCGCGCGGCAGGATTCTCCAACTGGCACATCATCGTCAGGGAAATACTCCCCAACGCGATCGCGCCCGCCATCGTGCAGGGGGCGCTCGATGTCAGCGAGGCGATACTGCTCGAATCCAGCCTGAGCTTTTTCGGCCTGAGCAATCCGGACATGCCCAGCTGGGGAGAAATGCTCAACCGCGCGCAGCCGTTTCTGCGCAGCGCCTGGTGGATGTCGCTGTTCCCCGGGCTGGCGATTTTTACCGTGGTGCTGTGCTTCAATCTCATCGCCGATGGCCTCAACGACATGCTCAATCCGGATTTGAAGGAACGATGACGGAGCATTCGATTGCGGGTGTGCCGCTGCACGCGGGTGCAGGGCTGGCGCTGCACCACCGCGCAGGCCAGGCCTTGCTCGAGGTCGCCGGACTCAAGACCTGGCTCGCCACTACGCGCGGCGTGGTGCATGCCGTCGATGGCGTGGACCTGAAAGTGTTCCCGGGCGAAAAGGTCGCGCTGGTCGGCGAATCCGGTTGCGGCAAAACCATGACCGCACGCTCGATACTGCGCCTGCTGCCCGAGCCGCCCGCGCGGATCGTCGCCGGTCAAATCCTCTTCCAGGGCCGCGACCTGGCGCAGCTGGATGAGCGTGCGCTGGAACGCATCCGCGGCGCGGAGGTATCCATGGTCTTCCAGGATCCGCAGAGCTACCTCAATCCGCGCATGCGCATCGGCGACCAGATCGGCGAGGCCATCCGGCTGCACCAGGGACCGGCCGAAGTCCGCGCACGGGTGCGCGACGCGCTGGACAGGGTCGGGCTGCCGGCGGACGACGCGATGCGGCGGCGCTACCCGCACGAGCTGAGCGGCGGGATGCGCCAGCGCGTGTTGATCGCGATCGCGCTTGCGTGCCGGCCCAGGCTGCTGATCGCCGACGAGCCCACCACCGCGCTCGATGTCACCCTGCAGGCGCAGATCATGGACCTGCTGCGCCGGCTGTGCGACGAACTGGACCTGGCGCTGCTGCTGATCACCCACGACATGGGCGTGGTCGCGGAGCTCTGCGACCACGTCTACGTGATGTATGCGGGGCAGGTTGTCGAGCACGGCGATTGCATGTCCATTTTCGAATCGCCGCGCCATCCCTATACCCGCGCGCTGCTCGCGAGCACCTTGAGCATCGAAGAGAGGCGCTCATTGCAGACCATACCGGGCACGGTCCCCGACCTCGTAGACCCCATCCCGGGTTGCCGCTTCCGGCCCCGCTGCGCCAGCGCATTCGCACCCTGCGGGCAGGACCCGCCGATGACACGGTTTCCCGCGGATGCGGCTGCATCCTGCTGGCTCCATGAAACGGCAAGCCGCGGTGCACCGTGAATGACGCGGGCGAGGTGTTGCTCGATGCGGTCGGGCTCACCCGGCATTTCCACTCCGCCAGAAGA
Organism: Betaproteobacteria bacterium; assembly: GCA_009693435.1. The sequence continues at coordinate 17,793 of SHXF01000072.1, forward strand.
TTGTTCGAAGCGCCGCCGCCCGCGGTGCGCGCCGTCGAAAAGGTGTCGCTGCAAATCCGCACCGGTGAAACGCTGGCGCTGGTGGGCGAAAGCGGCTCGGGCAAGTCCACGCTCGGACGGTTGATCCTGCGATTGCTGGAGCCGACTTCCGGCACGATGCGATTTCAGGGCCGCGAGGTTCTGACCCGGGATCCTCCGGACAAACAGTTCCGCAGGAACTTGCAGGTGGTCTTCCAGGACCCACGTTCATCGCTGAATCCGCGCCGGACGATTTTCAAGATCATCCGCGATCCAATGCTGCTGCATGGCCTCACCACGAAGGAAGAGGCCCGCGCGGTAGTGGCGGGCGTGCTCGAGCGGGTCGGTCTGTCGCCCGCGCATCGCTATCTCGACCGGCAGCCGGGCCAGTTCAGCGGCGGGCAGTTGCAACGGATCTGCATCGCGCGCGCGATTGCACTGCGCCCCCGGCTGATCGTCGCGGACGAACCCGTGTCGGCGCTAGACGCCTCGGTGCGCGCGCAGATCCTTCTACTCATCCAGTCGCTGCAGCGGGAGGACGGATTGTCGTTTCTGTTCATCACCCACGACCTGGCGGTGGTGCGCACCATCGCGCACCATGTGGCGGTGATGTACCTCGGCCGTATCGTGGAACAGGGGCCGGTGGGCAGCCTCTTCGCGAATCCACTGCATCCCTATACGCAGGCCCTGCTGTCGGCGACCCCCGTTCCAAATCCGCGCAGCGCGCGCCAGCGCATCGTCCTGACCGGCGAAATCCCCTCCCCGGCCCATCCGCCGGCTGGGTGCAAGTTCCACACGCGCTGTCCGCTGGCCATGGACAAGTGCCGCCAGGTGGAACCGCAGCTGGAGAGGCAGGCCGACGGACGGCAGGTCGCCTGCCATCTCGTGCCTGGCGAGGCCGGGCCGGCGCTCGCCCTGTGATTCCCTCTTTCTCGTCGGCGGCCGGGGGTATCGCTCCGACATTGTTGCGCTCTTTTCAGAACGCCAGTTAACTGTATCGGTGACGGTACACCAACTGGCCGCCAGATACCGCCGTAGCTGGATACTTTTCAATAAATGTTCAAGAATCATGGCAACCGTGGAAGCAGTCCGTCGTCACCGGCACAGCCGGAACAACAATCCGCAGCAATTGCGGGGCTGATGCAGGCACACCAGCACCGCCACACGATCGCGGTGCAGTCCGGGAATATCCCGCTGGCGGCGCCATCGAAGAAAGCCGCATAATTGGCACCCGGGGAATAGCGCAGACAGGGGCAGGCACGATGGAGCAACGCGTCGGCAAATTCGAATTGAAGAAGGTGATTGGGGAAGGCGCCTCCGGCATCGTCTATCTCGCGCTGGACACGCTCACGGGAAAGGAGGTTGCGCTCAAGCTGCTCGATCCGGCGCTGGTGAGCGGCCCCCAGATCGAGAAGTCCCGCATGAAGCAATTCATGAACGAGGCGTCGCTGGCAGGCAAGCTTTCCCATCCCCACATCGCAGCGATTCTTGATGCGGTGGTGAGCGAAGACTCCGTCTATATCGTCACCGAGTACGTGCCCGGCGGCGATCTCACCCAATTCACGGCCAGCGACAACCTGCTCACCGTCGCGCAAACGATAGAGATCGCGTTCAAGTCCTGCGGCGCGCTCGATTACGCCTTCCGCCAGGGCATTGTCCACCGGGACATCAAGCCCTCGAATATCATGGTCGTAGCCGACACCGACATCAAGCTGACCGATTTCGGCGCCGCCTATCTGCACCTGGCGCAGGATACCCAGATCACGGACATCGGCTCGCCGCTGTACATGTCGCCCGAGCAGATCACCAGCCAGCCCCTGACGCATCACAGCGACATGTTTTCGCTCGGGGGCGTGCTGTACGAGCTGCTTACCGGCACGCGGCCTTTCGTCGCCACCAGCATTGCCGACCTCTTCAGGCTCATCCTCAGCGTCGATCCGGCGCCACCCAGCACGCTGCGCTCGGAAATCAGCCCCGAAGTCGACCGCTTTGTGCTGCGCATGCTGAGCAAATCCCCTGAAGATCGCTACCCGACCTGGGCCGACCTTGCGCTCGATCTGGCGAACATCGGCCGGCTCAGCGTGTACCTGAAGGCGATACCCGAGAGCGAGAAATTTGGCGCGCTGAGGAAGACCGCCCTGCTGAAGAGCCTGAATGACGACGAGATCCGCGAATTTGTCCACGCAAGCCAGTGGCGGCGTGTGCCCTCGCAAACGGCGATCACGCGCGAAGGCGAACCCGGGGACAGCCTCTTTTTCCTTGCCGCCGGCGAGGCCAAGGTGATCAAGAACGGCCGGTTGTTGAACACCATCCAGGCCGGGGAGTACTTCGGCGAGATGGCATACATCAAGGCCGGGGCGGTGCCGCGCCAGGGGACGGTGGACACGATCACGGACGCGCTCATCGCGGAGTTCGAGCCATCCGCCTACGATACGCTCAGCCCGCGTTGCCAGATTCAGCTGACGATGGCACTGCTGCATACCGTAGTCGACCGGCTGATGCTTGCGGATGAGCGCATATCCCGCTCCTGAGCCCGACGCAGCCGTTATGCGCCGAAGAACCTGCCAGTCGACTTGAGCCACGCATTTTCCGGCGATGCGGTCGGTAGGCACAACGGCGCGCGGGCAGAAGGTCAACGGATGACGACGTTTCCATAACTCCGCTCTAACGACACGCCTCGCCGGCGGGATCCCCCGGCGCGGACGCGGTCGGAAGTGTAGCGGACCGGCCGCAGCGGCTCCGAGCATGTCACTGCTCGCCGGTGCTCACTGCGCGGCGCTCTTCGCGCATCGCCAGCAGGCGCCCGCGTGCTTCGACGATTTCGCGAAGACGTTGCTCCTCGGCGGGGACGCGCACCGAGATCTGGCTGTGGTGGATCGCCAGCTTGCCAGGAAGCGTGAACAGTTCGTAGCGCAGTCGCTTCGGGCGTGCGTCCCGGTAACGCGGCGG
>SHXF01000073.1 GCA_009693435.1 Betaproteobacteria bacterium
GATCCGTCATGGCTGGCCTTTCGGGGCGATGGTTTGGCTGTCTGCTAACAACCATCCTATCAATCCTTGGGTCGGCCACCCCTGCCTATTCAAACACTTACACCGCCGCTTCTATCGCTGCGAACCTAAAGTAAGTGCCATTCAGGCTAGGGCGAAATAGACCGCGAGATTGTCCATGGAAACGTCTAACGTAGAGCCCAGCGGCGCGCGCTTAGCGGACGCATGCGAAGCACAGCTGGCTCGCGCGCGTCCGGCTGCGGCGCCAAGTTAGAGAGCACGTTTTGGCTTTGTCGCATTGGCGAGTGCCAGCCGAGCCGCGGACAGGCACCAGTAGCAGAAGACTGAACAGGAAGCGACAGAAGTGACAGCGGTAACCATTAGCTCAGTTGAAGCGCGATCACGAAGCAACATAACCCAGAAGACCACAGATGCAGCCGCGAAGACGGCGAACATTGCACCGAGTATGCGCCAACCAAGCGGACTCAAGATTGACCCGAAGCGATTGGGCTGGTTTAGGAAAAGCCGCCATCCGACCAACGAACAAAAAGCTGCCAGAATGGCAAAAGCGGCGAGCAATGCAAACACCCCAAGCTCGGGGGCTCGATTAAGTACTGAGATCTTGTAAGACGCCCAAACAAACAGCGCAATGAATGTCACCCCAATCCAGAGCAGTACGCCTCCAATGACTTTGGCGAATATGGCGTTGACTCGCCGTTCGGTCTTTTCAACTACTTCCGGCGGCAAATCACTCATTCTGATGGTGCTCTCTAAATTGACTTGGTTGACATTTTTAGTTGACGAATTTAGTTGACAGCTTGTGGTTGGCAACCACTGCCGCGATGCAGTCAGCCTTCTGACGGTCATCTACCTTGTTTTTCAGTCCGTTATGCCCATTCATTGAAAATCACAACACATCCTCATTCTTCTGTCCTCTCAACAGACGATCACCTGCCACGTTGTAATTGTTCTATCGGGCTGGCAACATGGAACTGCGCGCGGTAAGCGCGTCGGTGCGCCCGACGGGTTTCCTTTCCGTGGCCGCCGCCAGCTTCTCTTTGTTGTAGCGCACCGGTCGCGACCCGCGTATTGCCATCCTCCGCAGCACGCGGCGCTCCGAGGGATCGAAGTCGGTTCTCGCATGCAGGACCGAGAAATTGTCCCAGATCACCACGTCGCCCTTTTGCCAGACATGCTCATAGATCATTTCGCGCTGCTCGATATGGTCGAATATCTGCGCCAGTAACGAGTCGCTCTCCTGCCTGGGCAACCCCATGAACTGATCGGCCATGAGCCGATTGACAAAAAGCACCGGCTGGCCGGTCTCCGGGTGCCTGATGACGGCGGGATGCGTGTAACGTGGCATGTCCTTGTCGACCGGCCCTCTTTTGTACGCGTTTTTTTCGTAGTCGTAGGCGAACAGAACGTCGAGCTGCTCCAACTTCGAGCGGAGCGCCAGGGGCAGCGTTTCGTACGCCTTGTACATGTTCGCGAACAAGGTGTGTCCGCCTTTCGACGGAATCTCCATGCCGTACAGCACTGCGCCCTTGGTAGGACTCTCGTAATAGCATTGATCCGCGTGGAAATGCATGTCGCCCTCGGGCAATTCGCCCCGGTCGCCGTCCACCGAAACGTTTGCCACGTAAAGGATGTCGGCATTCAGACGCGGGCGATTCGAGCGGGGCGCCTGCAACTCCCCGAAACAACCGACGGTGCGCCGCTGGTCTTCCGGGGTGATCGTCTGGCCGCGAAAGACGAGGACCTGGTGTCTCAACCAGGCGTGCCTGAGCTGCTGCGCCATGCCTGGATCGAGCGGCGCGCTCAAGTCGACTCCGTGCACTTCGGCGCCGAGCGCCGCGGACGCGGGACGAACATCTATCGCTGTCATTACTTTCTCCTTCCAATCACCACGCGCCCATTGTAGGCTACGGTTTTCGCCTGCTGTCAGGGGCATCTTTCGCGGTGCCAGTCGAATTTCGCGCCAACAGCGGTAAAGGGAGATATATGTATTCGATGCAAGCGCGTTCGTTCTCCGAAAAATGGCTGGCCGTAACCATGGTCGTTATCCTGGCAAGCGTTGCCCAGATCGCAGATGCACAGCCGGTGAAGATCCGGGTTGGTCACGGCGCCGCGGCGGAAGAGCAGTTGTGGCTCATGAAAGCCAAACCCGACGTCACGCAGCAGCAGGGCAAAGCCTACGCGCTCGATTTTTTTCTTTTTCCCGGAACAGATAAGCGCTTCCAGGCCTACGAGGCAGGCGCGCTCGACGTTCTCACCGGCACGGGCCATTCCGTGATACTGGCGGCCTCGGAGGGGATGAACGTCAAGGTCCTCGCCTCGATCTCGCGCGAGAGCAAGCAGGGTTTCAACACGCAGTACCTGGCCTTGACGAGCTCGGGGATCAACTCGCTGCAGCAACTGAAGGGCAAGAACATCGGGGTCAACGGATTCAAATCGTCGATCCATCTCTGGGCCATGCTCGCCGTAAAGGCCGCAGGGCTTGATCCCGAGCGCGATGTGACCTTCGTCCCGGTGCCATTCTCCGCCCAGGGCGCGGCCCTGCGTTCGGGGAAGATCGACGTAGGCGCCTTTCCCCAGCCCTTCGCGCTGATGGAGTCCAGGCGCGGCGGCGTCAAGCCGGTCTTCTCGTCGAGGGCCGGCGTGCCGTTCGACGAGGAACTCGCCTTGCTGCTCGTCAAGCCCGAGTTCGCCGCAAGGAATGAACCTGCGCTGCGCGCCTTCGTCGCCGATTACGTTGCGGCCACGAATTACTACCTCACGCGGCCCAGGGAAGCGCGCAAGGCGCTCATCGACGCGAAGATGATCGGCACGTCGCCGGAAATCTACTACGAGATGGAGGATTACTACCGCGCCCCGGATGCGCGAGTCGACGTCGCGTCGCTCAAGAAAATGCAGGACATGCAGGTCGAAGCCGGCTTCCAGCGCAAGAAGATCGAAATCGATGCACTCGTCGACATGAGATTCCTGCCCAAGTGAGTGACGGCGCGCAGCCGTCATCCCCTGTCCCGCTCCTCAGGGCGCGGGATGTGCAGATGCGGTTCCGCCGCGGAGAAAAGGAAGTCCTCGCCATAGAGAGCCTGTCGCTGGACGTCAGCGAGGGCGAATTCGTATCGATCGTCGGCCCCTCCGGCTGCGGCAAAACGACCTTTCTCCACATTGTCGGCGGGTTCGAAGCCGCGACCGGCGGCAGCCTCATGCTGGATGGCCGGCAGGTCGAGAAGCCGGGGGTCGATCGCGGCATTCTCTTCCAGGAGCAGTCGCTGTTTCCCTGGCTGACGGTCGAGCGTAACGTCGCCTGGCCGCTGGATGTCCGCGGCATCCGCGGCCGCGACTGCGGGGAACGCGTCGGCTATTTCCTCGATATGGTCGGCCTCACGGCGTTTGCCGCTCATTATCCTGCTGAATTGAGCGGCGGTATGAAGCAGCGCGCGGCACTGGCCCGGCTGCTGGCGCAGGACCCGCGCATTCTCCTTATGGATGAGCCCTTCGGCGCTCTCGACGCGCAAACCCGCGAATTGATGCAGGAGCAGCTCGAGGCAATCTGGCGCAAGCACCGCAAGACCGTGCTGTTCGTAACGCACGACATAGAGGAAGCGCTCTACCTCGGCGAGAGAGTCGTGGTGTTCTCGGCTCGTCCGGGGCGCCTCAAGGCGGATATCAAGGTGCCCTTCAGCTCGCCCCGCCCCATCGAGATCAAGAAATCGGCGCAATACCAGGCCTGCCGCAACCAAATCTGGGATTTGCTCCGCGACGAGGTCCTCAAAGCCAACCTGGAACAGGCCGCCCCGCGGCCCCGCCTCGAATGATCCGGGCCATAGGCGGCGCGCTGCTTCCCTGCGCCGCTCTGATCGCCTGGGAGCTGGCATCGCAGTTCGGAGCGGTTCCCGAGTACCTGCCGCCGCCCACCGCGATTGCCGCGGCTTTGTGGGAGCTTATCCGCTCGGGCGAGCTCCTCGATCATGTCGGGGTAAGCCTGCTCCGCGTCGCAGTCGGGCTGGTGACAGGGGTTGCGGCCGGCGTTAGTGCCGGCTTGGCAGCCGGCATGTTCGTTCTCGCGCAGGCAGTTTTCTCGCCCCTGGTTTCCCTCCTGAATCCGATACCCAAGATCGCCTTCCTTCCGCTGATCATCGTTGCGCTTGGCCTGGGCCACGGATCGAAGATAGCGGCCATCGCCGTCTCCGTATTCTTTCCTGCGTTCATATCGTCGTTTTACGCCGTGCGATCGGTACCGCAAGCCTACGTCTGGTCGGCCAGCTCCATGGGTGCGGGCCGCCTGCGCGTGTTCTTCCGGGTGCTGCTGCCGGCCAGCCTCCCCATGATCTTCGCCGGCCTTCGAGTGGCGCTGGGGCTGTCGTTCATCGTTCTCTTCGCTGCAGAGCTCCTGGGATCCCAGGCAGGGCTGGGGTTTCTCCTGGTGCGCGCCGAAAGCAGCGTGCGTTTCGATGCGATGTTCAGCGCCATCGTCGTTTTCGCGCTACTGGGGTTCGTGAGCGACCGGCTCCTGCTCGCCGTCCGCAAGCGCGTTCTCCGCGGTCAGCTGATCGGAAAACAGGGCGCGGAGGTCTAGGATGTCTCAGCGCACCCTCGCGCGGGTTGTGAGCTGGCTGGTCATACCGTTGCTTCTTGTCGCCTGGCAGGCGACGGTGATGTCGAATGCCGTCTCGCCCCGCCTGCTGCCCGATCTTCGCCTGGTCGCCGATACGCTGGTGTCCGATATCCTGACAGGCCGCATCCCGCTTCACGCCGCGGTTTCAGTGGGACGCGCGCTATCGGGCTTTATGCTGGCGGTCATGGTCGGAACCGTGCTTGGCTACGCCATAGCGCGGTCCCGAATCGTCGATATCCTGATCGAGCCTACGTTCATCGCCGGTTACCCGGTGCCGAAGATTGCGCTGTTTCCCGTTTTCACATTCATTTTCGGGATCGGAACCATTGCAAAGATCGCCTTCACCTTCCTCGAATGCGTCTATCCGATCACGATAGCGACTATCCTGGCAGTGCGAAACGTCGAACAGAGGATAGTGTGGACCGCGCTCAGCATGGGAGCAGGACGCTTCCGTATATTTGCGCGCGTGCTGCTCCCGGCGGCGCTGCCGGGAATATTTTCGGGCCTGCGCGTCGCCTTGCCGATTTCGATGATCGTCGTCATCCTCACCGAGATGCTCGGCGATTCGTTGGGGCTTGGGCACTACATAGCCATCTCGAGCGCCAGCTTTCGCGCCGACCAGGTATTTGCCGGCCTTATCGCGGTCGGCGTTTGCGGATTCGCGCTCGACCGGGTGCTCATCCTGATCGGCGAGCGGGTCATTCCTTCACAGCGCCACGCAATCCGTTCGTAGTCGCATACAGGACAAGTCGGCGGATCGCGCTATTCCCGGGCCCGGTTGTCGACGGTGTTCTCGTCGGCGGCCCGGGACACCGTCATGTTTCACTTGACGGTCCAGTTGAAGGTGTCGTCGGCGCGCTCGCGCGTGTAGGGCTGTGGCGGGGCGATTTGCGGCTGTCCTGCGCTCTTCGGGCGCTTCGCGCCCTCATGGCTACGGCCAGCCGCAAATCGCAAAATCGTTCACGCCAAATTTACGGAAAGCATGTTGCACTGACATTTCCGACACGCTGATGCCTCGGAGAATGTTTGATCAACCGCATGTTTCGAAAACTCGAATTTATCGACGACAATCTTCTTCCGTATCTCGTCAATCACGGGCATGCGGAATGGAGGATTCCCCGCCTTATTGATTTCTGGCGGCTCGTAGGGCCGCATGACGTCCGCGTTCAATGGGCCGCGGGTGCGATTCAAACTGAAGCGCCGTTAGCTGCCGTATTGAACCAGGATGAGAGACTAGCCGCCGAGCGGCGGCAATCGCTAACGCAAGGCACAGCCGTAGGGCGCAGCTTCAGCACGCCGAATACCGGTGGCTTTCCCGCGACCATGGCGCGATGAATCCGCGCCCTACGATTATCGTCATCTCAATGCCGGCCTTCATTTTGAACATTTCCGTCGCAAGGTGGCCTCCACCGGCCTGGCTGGTGGCCGAGTAATTCAGGCTGCCTGGTTTTGCGCGGCCGATGCCGACCAGATCGGCCAGCGATGCGGCACCCAGTCCGGGATAGACGGCCACGACCATGGGTATGTGCGCCAGCATCACGATCGGACTGAAATCCTCCAGCGCCCGGTAGGGCAGTTGCGCGTTGAGGCTAGGATTGACGATGTGCGGCATGCCGATCAATCCCATCGCGTAGCCATCGGGCTTCGATTGATACAGCGCCGTGGTGCCGATGATCATGTTCCCGCCCGGGCGGTTCTCCACGACCACCGGCTGCGTCCAGAGCGCAGCCAGGCCTTCCGCGACCAGCCGGGCCATGCCGTCGGTCGGACCGCCCGCGGCCAGCGGCGCGATCACGCGCACCACCCGTGACGGAAATTCCTGGGGAAATGCCGATAGGGGTGCGAGGAGTGCCATGCCGAGGAAGGCGGCAAGAAGGTGACTGCGATTCAGGCTTCTACGATTCAGGCAGGGCAAGATATTCTCCTCAATAACTCCGGCGCGCGACGTACCGCTTGAGAGCGCCTGCACGCGGGGGAGCTCGTGCCCGTGCAGCGCACCGATCAGGCGCTGCTTTCCATGGCGAGAGAAACGCGCCGGCACGCGATCAATCGACCTTGTAATGGAACATTCCGCCCCACATCACGGCTGCTTTTCGCGCGCGGCCGCCATTGCCTGGGTGGCGATGTCCTCGAGCCATCCGAGGTCGAGGTGCTGGTGGGCTTCGCAGATGAACCACGGTTCGCGCGAGTCGGGCTCCAGCATCACGCCCAGCTCGATGAGCTTCCAGGCGAACTTTCGATACAGGGCGCTGTCGGTGGCGCGCCAGTCGCGATAATTGTCAGGCACCCGGGGCGTGAAATGGACGCCGAACATCGCCGCGGGACCCGCGAAAGCGTGCTCGATCCCCGCTCTGGTAAAAACGCGCCCGAGCAGATCGCGAATCTGCGTGCCCACCCGATCAACGGTTTGCAGGGCGTCGGTCTCGGCGAGAATCTGCAATGTGGCGTGTGCCGCGCTGAGCGCGACCAGATTTGCGGAGTAAGTCCCGCCGTGGACAACGCCACCCGGGTGCGAGCCCACCACGTCCATCACGTCGCCGCGCCCGCCGAATGCCGCTACCGGGTAGCCGTTGCCCATCGCCTTGGCGTAGGTGGTGAGGTCGGCGTGAATTCCATAGAGTTGCTGCGCGCCGCCCCTGGCGACACGAAAGCCGGTTTTGACTTCGTCGATGAGCAATAGCGTCCCGTTCCGGGTGCACAAATCGCGCAGCCGTTGCAGCCAGGCCTGGCTCGCGGCAATGCTGCCGCAGTTGCCGATAATCGGTTCTATCAGCACACACGCGAGCGTGTCCCGGGTCGCGGCGAACAGGCCCTCCAACGATTCGAAATCGTTGAGCTGAATGAAGTCCGCCAGGTCCCGGCTGCGCTCGGGAATTCCCCCGCCGAAGGGAATGACTCGCGGCGCCGCCCGGCCTCCGTGAGTCCAGTTCTCCACGTCCGCTTTCCACATCATTTCGTCGTAAAGGCCGTGAAACCCTCCCTCGACGATCGCGATGCGATCCCGACCGGTGAAGCCGCGGGCGGTGCGAACCGCTCCCATCACCGCTTCGGTGCCGGAGTTGGCAAATCTCAGCTTGTCGATGTTGGGGCACAGCGCCTTGATCTGTTTGACGACGGTGGTGTCCAGCGCCGTGGAAAATCCCGACAGCGTGCCGCGCCGGGTGATTTGCTCGACCACGGCCCGGTCGACACGCTCGTCGCGGTAACCCAGGATGATCGGCCCGTACCCCAGTCGAAAGTCGACGTAGGTTTTTCCGTCGCAGTCGGTGAGGCGGCAACCTTGGGCGTGTTCGACGAAGACGGTCTGGTCGTCGCCCCAGTAGCGATAGTTCTCCGCAACGCCCTGAGGCATGTGCAGCCGCGCTTCGGCCATCAATGCCGGCTGTCTGCTGGCGGGCGTGTCTGCCGTGGTCGGCGTTTCGCCCGGCGCCTCGACCGCGGCCGGGACGGAAACACCGTGGGGCGGGCGCAGCAACAGCCCGGCGCGCTCCTCCAGGAGCCGTGCGACATGAAGCTCGCCGGCCGCCTCGCCGTAAGTCGCCCTCGCCTCTTCGAATAACGATCGGGCAACTGCGCCCATCGTCAGGGAAAATCCCTGCGATCCGGCGATGTCGTGGATCAAGTCGAGATCCTTGCAGCAAAGCGCGAGCGAAAAGCTCGGATCGTAATGGCCGGCAAAAATGGAAGGCACATCGTGCTCGGCCACCCAACTGTTGCCGGCGCTTGATTTGATGGCCTCCCACACGGTTGCAAGAGGAATACCCGCTTTCGCGCCCAGCATCAGCCCCTCGCCTATCGCGGCGGCGCCGACGAACCACAACAGGTTGGTCAGCAGCTTGATGGTGGCGCCATTGCCGTGCGCGCCGACATGGAAGATTTTTTCACCCAGGACTTCGAAGATGGGTCTGTTCGCATCGAAACCTGCTTTCGAGCCCCCGACGAATATCGATAATTTGCCGAGTGCCGCAAAATCGACCGCATTGGTCACCGGCGCCTCGAGAAACACGACGTTCCTTTTCCCCGCGAACGCCGCAAGCTCGCGCACCAGATCCACAGCGCTGGTGGAAGTGTCGATGACGGTTGTTCCCGGCCGGACCGAGGCCAGTATTCCCGCATCACCGAGCATCACCTGGCGAACCTGGGTGGGTCCGGGCAGCGAGGCAATCACCACATCCGCAGCGGCCGCGCCTTCAGCCAGACTGGGGCACCAGGTCGCACCGAGCGAGAGCAGCTTGTCCGCTTTGCCGCGGACGAGGTCAAAGACCGCGACGGGATACCCGGCCTTGATGAGGTTGGCCGCCATCGGGTTCCCCATGTTGCCGATGCCGACAAAACACAGGCGTGGTCTGGTGATCATCAACGTTGGCGCCTCGCGTGAATGGTGAATGAAGATCTGCATCGACGGGTTCGGCGCCTCGGGAATCCAGGGCAAATTCAAGCCCATTCAAGGCAACTGAACGCCCCGCTGAAGCCGATTCCGCTGGAGCCGATTCCATTGCGCCTGAATCATATTTTCTGGAAGACCAGAAACCGCTTGTTGCCGTCCGCCCCGGGCTCATATTCAAAGCCGTAGGCGGACAACAGCTTCCGGGTTTCCGGGAAAGAGTAGGTGCGATATTGGAGCGTCTGCGTCATTACCGTTTGCGAGGCATCCGCAAGATAATAGTGCTTGGTGAATCCATGTTCGCTGGGCAGGATCTTCTGCGAGTAGTTCATCCCGTTGGAAATGACCCGCTCATAATCGTAATGCGGTCCCTGCACGCCCAACAACAGTTTGCCGCCTTTGCAGATATGCCCCGCCACGCGCTCGATGCCCCGGTGATTGTCGATGTCGCCGGGCAAATGGCTCACCATGAAGGGCTCTTTGTCCCCGTCAATCACAAAATACCAGACGCCGCCGTAGGAGAACGCCAGCTCGTATTGTTGCTGCAGATCGAAATGGATGACGTTTTGCAGGGATAAGGACACATTGCGAAAAGGCTGCAGGCGTTTTCGGGCGATGGTCAGCATGGCCTCGGTCAAATCCACACCGGTCATGGAGACCCGGGGATGTCGTTTCGCCATTTCTTCCAGGATCAATCCGGTGCCGCAACCTATCTCGAGGACATTTTGAAAAGGAAGGTGATTCGAAAGACTGTCGACTATTCCCGCATAATCGTAGTAGCCCGATGTCATTATTGCGTCGTAGTAACCGGACATGTTCGTGTAATCACCCATGCGCTCTCTCCGAATTCGTTCTGGTAAAGACGTGCGCGAACTTTGCATACAGCCGAACCGGGATCAGACCGCGGATCCCGGGCGGAATCATTTTCCGCAGCCATCCTCCGCGGCCATTCCCCCGGCAACCACGTGCCATCAAATCAATCCCCCTTGAAACTGGACTTCGCGCAGTCGACGCTCCTGGGTGTCGCGTGCAATGCGCCAATTTACAGCATAGCGGTGACTACGGCATTGCTGGTCGCGGCAATCGGGCGCCAGGCGCCCGTTGCGCTGATTTTCTGTGGATTCATCAGCTTTGGCGTTCTCATTGCCTATATCCGATTGAATCGCGAGGAGGTCAATTCCGGGGCCGCTTATACCTGGGTATCCCGAATCATCGGTCCAACCGCCGGATTTTTTGCAGGCTGGAGTCTGCTGCTCGCATCGCTGATATCGATGATTTCGGTGATTCTGCCCGCGGGCAAGGCCACACTGCTGCTCCTCAGCCCGGATATTGCCGAGAGCAAGGCGGCGGTGACGCTCTGTGCGGTCCTGTGGTTGATCGCCGTTACTGCGGTCGTCATGCGCCGGGTAAGAATCGTCGGCAATCTCCAGTCCGTTCTGACTTTCCTGGAGCTTGGGTTGATCGTGGCAATGTGTGCCGCGATTGCCTGGATGTTCATGGCTTCGCCGGTCGCCCCTCCCCCCGCATCGGTTTTTTTTCCGCGTGACCTTGACGCGAAGTTTTTCACCGAAGGCGTGGTGCTCGCCGTTTTTTTCTACTGGGGTTGGGATGTCATTTTCAATCTTTCCGAAGAAACCAACGAGTCGCAAACAACATCGGGCAAGGCCGGCATCGTCGCGCTGATCGTGCTGGTTCTGGTTTTTACGTTTTTTACCTACTCGGCCCTGGCGCTGGATGAAAAAGAGATGAAGCAGGCGGGTGACAATGTGGTCATCGCGCTCGCCGGCAAGGTTTTTCCGCCTCCTTTTCATTATCTGGCGTCGCTCGCATTTCTTCTTTCCACGACCGGTGCACTGGTTGCATCGTTGCTGCAATTCAGCCGAACCCTTCTCGCCATGTCCCGGGACGGTAGAGTCAGCGCGCGATTTGCCCGGCTGCACGAGAGCTGGCGGACCCCGGTACTCGCCATTGCACTGGATTCGTCGCTGGTTCTGCTCTTGCTGGCAGGCACTTACTTGTCCCAGACCGTGGAGGAAACCATCCTCGCGGGGGTGGCCACATCGGGAATTTTCGTCGCTTACTACTATGGACTGACAGGCATCGCCTGCGTCGTGCATTTTCTGCGCAAGCCCCAGGCCGGGGTGGCGAACTGGCTTTTGTATGTTGTCTGGCCAGGGTGCAGCGTAGTGGTCCTTTTCACCGCGGCCATATTGTCCGCCAGCCAGTTTGGCGCACTCACGGCAGCTACGATTGTCTCCGGCGTGTTGCTCGGAGCGGTGCTGCTATTGCTGGGGAAGAAAAAGTCCAGAGGGGTTGCGAGGCACTAAGCGCCCGGCGCCACATGCTCGAGCGTCCCCGGGGGGCTGGTTCACCCGGTTTCGCAACCGTTGTTCCGGGCTGAATCCATCGACTCCTCACTTCCTGGACGTTTTTTTCTTCTTCTTCTTGGCCGCCTTTGCAACTGCGGGAGCCGGGGGACGGTCGGCATCCTGTTTCTTGCCGAACGTGCTCGGCATGGCGCGGTACGCGGCCATTTCCTTTTCCCTCGGGTGCGGTGCGGCCTTGAGCGAGGGCCACAGCGGAAGCGGGCCGGACTTTGCCAGTTCTTCGTCGCTCAGTGGCGCATCGGGCTTTTGCCGCGGCGGGTCGATTCTTTTTTTCATCTGATGACTCCAAAAAATCCGACGCTCGGGAACGGCCCGCGAGCGCCTCGGGTTCATCGCCGGCGCGGAGCCGTTGACATAGCCTATGGTACAGCGGGAAATGCCAATACCGAAATGCGGGCCTAAATGCGGGCCGAAACGCGGGCGTATTGCCGTTCTATCATCTTCTGCGCCGTCAATCGCGCGACGATGTCGCCGCTGCCGCCGGGCGCGAAGCCGACCAGAAAACGCAGCGGCCTGTCCGGGTAGGAGGCCACGCGCGATTGCGCGAAGGCCCCCTGCGGCATTGCTATCGAGCAGGCCAACAACACGCCGATCGCCAATTTTCGCGTCCCGCTCATCGGGCTTTTCCTCAGTTGATTATTTTCGCAGTATTGCATCCCGCGGCGAACGGTGTGTCGGAGTCCATCCGCCGGGCCCGCGCCGCGTCGGGAACGCGCGCATTACTGGATCACCGTGTCCGCGCTTATCAGGATCGCCTGCGGGATCTTCAGTCCAAGCGCGCTGGCGGTCTTCGTGTTGACTGCCATCTCGTACAAGGTCGGCTGCTCCACCGGCAAATCCGCCGGCTTTGCGCCGCGCAGGATACGGTCTACATGGTAGGCGGCGCGCCGGAACAGGTCGGTCTGGTTGACGCCGTAGGAAATCAAGCCGCCTTCCGCGGTCATGCTGGTGAGGTAGTAGATTGCCGGCACTTTGTAGCGCGCCGCCGACGCGATGACCGATTTGCGATGGACGTTTATATAGCTGTCCGGCATGAGGAGGAGGCCGCCGCCCGGTGCCGCTCCCAGCTTTTTTATCGCCTCCTCGATGCCTGATTCACTCGATACCGTGGCCGCGAACGCCGTGACACCGAGTTTCGGCGCGGCCTCGTTCAACAGCTGCATATAGTTTGCGGCGTAAGGGGCTGTCTGCGGATTGAACATGACTGCGACCCGCGACACGCGAGGCGCGACCTCCTTCAGCAGTTGCACGAATTTAGTGACCAGCGACGATTCGATATTGACGAAGCCGGTAATGTTGCCGCCCGGGCGCGGCAATGACGCGATGAAGCCGCTGCCCACGGGATCGGAGACGACCGCGAATACGATCGGGATAGTGCGCGTCTCCCGCTGCAGCGCGGCGGTCACCGGCGTGGTGTGGGCAAGGATCGCATCGGGCTTTAGCGCCACCAGCTCTTTTGCGAATTGAGAGGCGCGGTTGACGTCAGCCACGGCCCAACGAATCTCGATCTTCAGGTTGCGCCCTTCCACCCAACCCAGCGCCTGAAGCCTCTCCTTGAACGCGGCCAGCCGCGCCTGTACTTCCTGGTCGTTCTCCGACTGGCCCATCAGGATCCCGAGCCTTCGCATATTGCCCGGCTGCTGCGCTGCGACGCCGAACGGACCGGCCGCGGCGCCCAGCGCAGCCAGCGCGGCAAGTGTGTCGCGCCGGTTCACGCGATCAACCTGTCTGTCCGCGGCGGCAGCGAGTGCCGGATCTTGACGTCGATCGCCTGCGCGGTTTTCATGTCGATCACCCCCTCCAATCTGCTCGCCGGTCAAGGATAGCCGACTGGCCAGAACGCCGCATCAGTAGTCGAGAACTCTGAATCGAGAACTCTGCCGGGAGGATGGCATCTCGAGCGTGGTAGATTGCCAACCGGCCGCTGAAGCACCGGCCGCTGAAGCACCAGTCGTGAAGCACCGGTGGTGAAGCACCGGTAGTGAAGCATTCTTGTTGCCGCAGTCGAATCAAAGAAACATCATTCAGATGAGGCTGCTCCCCACGCTCGATAGATGGCTACACCCGGTGCACCTGACCCGCGGGCGCATGGCAGTCGCATTGATAGTCGCGGTTGCGGCGGATGCGCTGCAGGTTCTTCTGACGACGACACCATTCGCGTCACAGGCAATCGACGTCCTTGCGGCGGTGCTCGTGATGGTCGCAGTGGGTTTCCATGTGCTGTTGCTGCCGACATTCATTATCGAGTTGGTTCCCTTTGTGAATGATCTGCCCACCTGGACGGGTTGCGTCCTGGCTGTGATTGCATTGCGCCGGCGCGAAGAACGCGCCAGGGTCAAATAGGGTTGCGCAAGTCAACCCGAGGTATTTGCGCGCGTTAGTCATGCATCGAGGTCAATGGGAGCGGACATGAAAAGACTGCGATACGGCCTGGTGCTGGCGGCGCTTGCCGTCGTCCCGGCGCAGGCAGCGGAACAGGACGACTGGGCCATGTTCGGCCGCATCCTTTCGCTGGCGCAGGGATTTGCGCGCATCAGCGCTGCGGGTGCGAACGACCCGGCACGAGTGGAAGCACACGTAGACCACCTGTTCTCGGGCGGCAACACCGATGCCAACGAACTCGTGGCGGAGATTTTCTCGGAGATGCCGGCCGCGCAGCGCGGGCAGGTCCTGTCGCTCGCGCGACAGGTGGTGGTGCTCGGGCAGCGCCAGGCGCGCGAAGAGCGCCGGCAGGCCGACGAGCAACTCGCGCTGCAGGCGCGCAAGAACCTGGCCGGCATGGGCCTCTCCTATTTCGACCGCCGCCAGTTTCTCGATGCCGTCGGGCGCAACGACCTGCTGGCAGTGCGCCAGTACGTTCTGGGCCGCGGCGTGGATCCCGGCGGCGCGATGGAACTCGCACAGAGCGCCGGATTCCGGGAAATCGCGCAATTGCTCGGCCAGGCGGGCGCGAAGTAAGCGAGGTAATCGTTTTCCGCGGGCCGATCCGGTCTCGCGCAGTCTTGCCAGCCCGGCGCGGCCTCGTGCCGCGTGCATTCCACCAGCGGGTCCGGTATGCTGAACGCGCGGTATCTCTTGTTTATCGGAAAAGGAGCAGGCCATGGCGGAAATCGGCAAGGCAGTCCCGGATTTCAAACTCAAGTCCCATGACGGCAGCGAAATCTCGCTGAGCCAGTATCGCGGTTCGAAATGGGTGGTCATCTCGGCCTACCCGTTTGCCTTCACCGGTGGATGAAGCAATCAGACGTCGAACTTCAACCGTGCGTTGAAGCAATTCGATGAAAAGGGCGCGCAGCTGCTCGGTCTTTCCTGCGACACGGTGCCCTCGCTGAAGGTCTGGGCGCAAGCCCAGGGCGGCGTTGGTCATCCGCTGCTTTCGGATTTTTATCCGCACGGCAAGGTTTCCCAGAGCTTGGGCATCTTCAATGCCGACGCCGGATATACGCTGCGCGCGGTGACGATCATCGACCCGCAGGGCGTGGTGCGCGCATTCCACGCCTACCCTGGAGGGGTGCTGCCGATACCCGACGAGGTGCTGCGCGAGCTGGTGGGACTGCAGGCAGGTTAGACCGCTGTCGGCGGGATCAGGGGAAAGGGTGCAGTCGGGAGGCTGCGCCCTTGATACCGATCCGGGCACGCAACACCGCATCAAGCGCCGAACGCCACGCCCTGCGCAAGGATTACATGCAGGTAACCGGGGCGACCCCAGTCGTTCACGCGATGTATTGTCTGATGAATTCGAAGTAGCTCCGGCTTCCTGCGCCGGAGTGGAGCTTTACCGAGCGCCGGATCTTCTCGATTCGCGCGTTGAATTCCACCAGAGTGAGATCGTTGACCTTGCCGACGCGCTCTCGGGCAATAGCCACACACCACCCGATAATCCCCTGGATTTCCTCCACCTTCGAGACCGACTCGTTCCTGGCGTAGCCAAATTGCTGCTTTGCCGCGATCTTCGCGTTCTCCAGCGCGAGGATACAGAGTGAGTCGGTCATGCACGGATTCCGTTCGTATTCACGCTTGAGCCCGATCTCGATGTTCTCGCAAACATCGAGGTGCTTGTCGTCATTGAAGTCCATGGTTTTCGAACCGGCTGGAGAGGCTTGACATGGAGTTCAGCGGCGCGCTCGCGTGGGTCGGCTGCAACGCCGTGTCGGACGACCGCTGATCGGCGCGAGGCTTCGTCACAGCGCTTTTCGCAGCACTTCGATCGAGAACGCCAGAAATGCGATCCAGGCGACCGTGAACAATACGGTACGGGCCATGAACAGACTGAATCCGGTGATGTGCACCACGGCATGCGCGGCGCGCGCATAAAAGTAGATTGCGGCGGAGGTCACGGTAATTGAAGTCGACACCCCGGCGGCATGAGCGATCAGCACAACCGGCGCGAATATCGCGAGATTCTCGACTGCATTGAGGTGCGCCCGATTGGCGCGATTGACCCAATCCGGGAGAGGCGACGTGGGCGCGACCTTGTAGTCGACAGGCTTCAGGGGCCCGCGGGTCGATACGTAACTTATGACGACGGGAATCCAGAGCACTCCGGTGAGCATGACGGTCAACAAAAGATAAACGAGTTCGGTTTTCATCCTTGCCTCCATTGGGTATTTCGATCGGACTGCTCGGGCATCAACAATTCAAATGCGATCCAACGCCGAGGTTGACGGCGCGCACCGCATTTGCGCGTCGCCGTCGTACGCCTGATCGCGCGCGAACCCAACCATTGCTCGAACGAAGACTGGCTCTCTCCCGGTGATTTTTCCGCGAGAAGGCCTTCGACGCGGAGGTCTTCGTCAGTGGATTCCCGGTGCATCCCCCGGCCCTGGGCAATGAACTGCGACTCGTTGCGTTCATCGGGCGTGGCATGCACAAGGCGGGAATACCGCGGCACGCGAACGGCAATCGTACGGCCGTCTGACAGGTCAACGTGCAGGGTGTCATTCGTGACCTTGACCGAACCGGCGAGGGGAATCTCAATCTCGACTGCGGAAATACGCATTCCATGGCTCCAACGACATCTGCCAGTGCACTGTCGCCAGTTTTTCAAGCCGGCCAATCTCCAGCCGGGGAAATCCACCGTTCCCTTGCAATCGTACCGGATCCAGCCAGAACTTGGCGACATGCTAGGCTGCACTGTCCGACCTTCGCTGGCGTGTGCTCCATGCTTAAAACCCAAACGTCAACAATGGGGATTTGGAGACGGATACCATCCCAAGGACATATTTTCTAGGCGGCCGGTCCCGCGCTCAGGGGCCGGGCTCGTCCAACAAACGGTTCAGATTGTGGCTTCGCACGATCTAACCTTATTCGTTTGGCGCGCGCCGGACATTATTGCTTGCCGCCATTCGCAATCAATAAAATTGCTACCCCCGAACGTCCTCTATCCAAAGCGAAGGAAAGTGGTGTCCAATTGCCTTTCTTCGCATTGACATCGGCGCCCCCCTCAATTATTTGCTTCGCCGCGTTCACCGCCAACTTACGCCTGATCGCGCGATTACGCCATGTTCCACGATGAACGTAAAAGGTGGGTGCCGGCCGAGTCTGGCTCGGTTCGCTTCAAGCCGGTGCGCTGGTTCGCGTTATGCGCGCGGGTTGATTTGTCAACGATCGCTTTGAGCAACGACGCCTTGCGCCTGCAACGTCTCGATCTCATCGTCAGGCAGCCCCAATCCGCTCAGGATCTCGCGGGTATGCTGGCCCAGCAGCGGCGCGTGGGACCGTATGGATGCGGGACTCGCGGAGAATCGGGTCGGGGGCATGACATAGCGGACCCGTCCTTCCGTGGGATGCTCGGACAACTCGAACAATCCCACCGCCTTGAGGTGCGGATGATCGATCAGGTCTTCGATATCGTTTATCGGCGCGGCGGGAATGTCGAGTGCGCCGCAGATTGCCAGGCATTCGGCCGACGTCTTCTGGCGCGTGATTTCGGCCAGGCTTGCATTGAGGGTATCCATGTTTGCATTGACGTAGTGGCGGTCGGTGAGACTATGTGTTTCGAGCAGGTCGGCACGGCCTGCCGCCTTGAAGAACTCGATCCAGTGGGTGCCTGAATAGGGCAGGATGGCGACGTAGCCATCCGAAGTCGGGGATACGCGGCGTCCGCCCTCCATCAGCCTGGGGTATCCAGGATTGCCCAGGGCAGGCTCGAAGGTCAGTCCGCCGAGATGCTCCGCCAGGGTATAGGCGACCAGCGTTTCAAACATGGGCACTTCGACGTACTGGCCCTCGCCGGTGCGCTCCTTGTGCAGCAGCGCGGCAAGCGTGGCGTTGACGAGCGCCATGGCGGCGGTCTTGTCGGCCAGCAAGGTGGGCGGATATTCCGGCCCGGATTCGCGAACCCGGTTGTGACCCCGGCCGCGCACCGCGCCGAGTCCCAGCAACCCGCACTCCGCGAGGATGGTGTCGTCCAGCGAGGGCTTGTTGGCGTACGGGCCCGACTGACCGAAGCCGGTCGCGACGCAGTAGACGATGTCGCGCTTGATGCCGGACACCGCCGCATAACCGAACCCGAGCCGCTCGATCGCGTCCACGCGCATGTTGTGAACCAGCACATCCGATGCGGCGATGAGGCGCTTGAGCAGTTCCTTACCCTTCTTGGTCTTGAGATCGAGCGCGATGGATTTCTTGTTCCGGTTGACGTTCAGGAATATCGAGCCCATGCCACGCGTTCTGGAGGCGCCGTTCGCGCGCATCACGTCGCCGCCGATGTTTTCGACTTTGATCACCTCGGCGCCATAGTCTCCGAGGATCTGGGTTGCCAACGGACCGAGCATCACGGCTGTCAGGTCCAGCACCTTGATGCCGTGCAGCGCGCCTTTGGGCGTGTTGTCGCTTGTGTTCCTGCTTGTGTTCCTGCTTGTGTTCCTGTTTGTCTGGTTGTTCGCTTGTGAATTCATGTTCATGCCGAATGGCGGTTATCCGAATCAGGGCTGCCCGGTCAGCATCGGCCACAGCGCCTCGGGGCCGTTTGCGGACACCATGCGGCCGAGCCGGGTCTGCCAGTGGGTCTCGCTGCCAAATTCGTCGCGCCAAGCCCACAGTCGACGAGTGCTGTAATGAAGGCTGTGTTCGCGGGTAAATCCCATGGCCGCGTGCACCTGGTGCGCGATATCCGCGGCCTTGCCCGCGGCTTCACCCACCCGGGATTTTGCGATCGCAACCGGCCAATGGTTTGCCTGGTCCGCACGGTCCGGCGCAGCGCTGACTGCACGTATCGCCGCGCTCACTGCTGCACTGGCGGCGGACACTTCCCCTGCCATGACGGCCAGCAGGTGCTGCACCGCCTGGAAGCTTGCGATGGGTTTGCCGAACTGGATGCGCTCCCTGGCGTAACCGATGGAGAGTTCAAGGATGCGTTCCAGGGCACCCAGCATCTGCACGCTGCGAAACAGCGCGCCTTCCGTGCAGAGCAGATTCGCGGCATCGTCGAGACGCGCGCATGTCGTCACGGGCTGTCTGTCGAAAACAATCGATGAACGAGGCTCTCCGGCCAGATTCCGCTCGGTGGTCATCGCCATCCCGGCGAGAGGCACCACCGCGATCCATGAATCGCGCTGGTGCTCGAAGGCCAGCACCGCCGAGGCGCAGAGGTCGCCCCATGGCACCCGGGTAACGCGGCCCGAGAGCAGCAGCTTTCCCCCTGACTCCTCGGCCTGCAGTCGTTCGTTCGCCCGTACCGGCGCCACGGTGGCCGGACCGGTCGGCACCGGCAAGCCCGCGCGCGCCGCCATGCGGATGGCGAGCAGCGTCTCGGCCAGTGGCGCGGGCAGCGCGTGGTAGGCCGTGCGCCGCAACGCGAGCATCGCGTCGGAAAAATCGAGGCCCGGCCCGCCCGCGGATTCGGGCAGCGTGGCGCGCGTGACGCCCACCGCCTCCAGGGTTTCCCAAAGGGCGGATGGAAAAGATCCTTCTTCGGCCTTTTCCCGCACCTGTCTGTCGCATTCGCGCTCGAAAATCTGGTCGATGGCATCGACCAGGTCCTGCTGATGGCCGCTCATCGGAGCCCCAATGCGCGGGCGATGATGCCGCGCAGCACTTCGCGGGTTCCCCCGCGAATCGTGAAACTGGGTGCGTCAAGGATGGCCGCACCCAGGAGTTCCGGATAGGCAGCGCCATCGCCCAGTGACGGCTCCTGCTGAAGGATCTGTCGAAACCGCTCGGGAATCTCGCGCTCGAAAGCGGTGCCCAGATCCTTCACCAGGGCCGCCTCCACGGCGGGTTGCAGGCCTTGCTGCAGCATCCCGGCGATGGATACCGACATCTGCCGCAGCGTGGCAAAGTGCGCAATCAGGCGCCCGATCTCGTTCGCTGTGTGGTCGTCCGGCGTCGTGCCGCACACCCTGATCGAGTCCAGTAACAATTGAAAAGTGCTCATGAATCGATCCGGCCCGGAGCGCTCGTATGCCAGTTCACCGGTGACGACCTGCCAGCCGTTGCCGACCTCGCCCACCACCATGTCGTCCGGGACGAAGTAATTGTCGAAGACGACTTCGTTGAAGTCGTGCAGACCGGCAAGGTTGTAGATGGGACGAACGACGACGCCGGGCGCGGCCATGTCGATGATGAATTCGGTGAAGCCTTCGTGGCGGGCCTGGGTCTTCGGCGAAGTGCGCGCCAAGGTGATCATGTAGTGCGCGCGGTGCGCGTTGCTGGTCCAGACCTTGGCGCCGGTAATGCTCCACCCTCCCGCGACCCGCTCGGCGCGGGTGCGCGCGGACGCCAGATCGGAGCCTGCATCGGCCTCGCTCATGCCGACGGAGAAATAACATTCGCCGGCCGCGATGCGCGGGAGCACCAGACGCTTGATGCGCATGCTGCCGTATCGAAGGATCTGGTCGCCGCTCTGGCGCTCGGCCGCCCAATGAGCGCCTACCGGCGCGCCGCCCGCCAGCAATTCCTCCGCGATGACGTACTTCTCCAATGCGCTGGCCGAGCGCCCGCCGTATTCCTCCGGCCAGCACGAGCCTATCCACCCCCTGCGGCCACACTCCCGGCTTAAGGCGAATGGCACTTACTTTAGGTTCGCAGCGATAGAAGCGGCGGTGTAAGTGTTTGAATAGGCAGGGGTGGCCGACCCAAGGATTGATAGGATGGTTGTTAGCAGACAGCCAAACCATCGCCCCGAAAGGCCAGCCATGACGGATCGT
>SHXF01000074.1 GCA_009693435.1 Betaproteobacteria bacterium
CGGCGCGCAGCGATCGGCGGGCATGCCCCCCGCGCCGGAGCGCATCAAGGAGGATGCACCATGGCTGTGATTGTTTCCATCGCGACGGCGCTCGTCATCCTGTTCGTGGTGTTTCGCCTGCGCGCCAATTTCCGCGACCTGAAACGCGCCGAGTACATACGCAGCTTTGCGTTTCCCAGGGGCCTGTTCCAGAAGCTGGTCGAAAAGCATCCCGGCATCGAGCAGCGCGATGCCGCGCTGGTGTCACGGGGCCTGCGCCAGTTCTTCCTCGCCTACCTCAAATCGAAACGACAATTCGTCTCCATGCCCTCGCAGGTGGCCGACGACCTGTGGCACGAGTTCATTCTCTACACGCGCGACTACGCGGAGTTCTGCCAGCGCGCATTCGGCGGATTCCTGCACCACACGCCGGCGGCGGTTCTCGGCGCGGACAAGCGCTCCAACGCGGGGCTGCGGCGCACCTGGTGGTGGGCCTGCAAGGACGAAAACATCCGCCCCGCCAGGCCGGCCCGACTGCCGCTCCTGTTCGCGCTGGATGCGAAACTGAAAATCGCCAATGGCTTCGTCTATGCGGCCAACTGCAGCGTGCTGCGCCGTAACGGCGATGCCGGCACCTGGTGCGCAGGTGATTTTTCATCCAGTTCGGTGGACGGCAGCACCAGCGGCTTCGGCGATGGCGACGGCCTCGTTCCGGACCGCGGCACTGCCGCCGCAGGATCGGACGGCGTTTCGGGCAGCGTTTCGGACAGTGGCTCGGACAGCGGCTCGAGTTGCGGCGGCGGCGGCTGTGGAGGTGGAGAATAAAACCACAGAAAAATGGCAAGCCGGACAGAACCCGGCCGGTCCGTTCCGAATCGGCCCGCCTCAAGGCAAGCGGCGAAGGCCGCGCGCTGCGCAAGAAAGTGCCGCGCGCGAGCCACGCGTCCTGGAAAGCGCCGCTGGATCGTGCCGATCCCGTGGCGGTCCTGGTCGCGACCGGAAAAAACCGCCTCGGCAACTTGCTGCCGCTGCGTTACGGGCGCATGAGCCGCTCGCCCTTCACCTATATGCGCGGCGCTGTGGCAATGATGGCGGCGGACCTGGCGACGACGCCTGTTACCGGCATTCGCGTGCAGGCCTGCGGCGACTGTCACCTGGGCAACTTCGGCGCGTTCGCGTCGCCGGAGCGGCGCATCCTGTTCGACATCAACGATTTCGACGAGACGCTGCAGGCGCCCTGGGAATACGACCTGAAGCGGCTAGCCGCGAGCTTTACCCTGGTCGCGCGCAATCAGGGCTGCGACGCGACGACGGCGCAGGAGGCGACCATGCGCGCGGTTCGCTCCTATCGCGAGCATCTGCAGGAATTCGCCGGCATGTCGCCGCTGGAAGTCTGGTACGCCATCATCGATTCGGAAATCCTGATCAGGACCGCGCCAGACGAGGCCACGCGACGCCGCCGCATCGTGTTCGAGCAGAAAGCCCGCACGCGCACCGCGGACAGCCTGATCGGGCGCCTCCTGGTGGAACAGGGCGGACAGTGGAAATTCAAGGACCAGCCGCCGACCATTGCGCGCCTGCGCGCCAACAGCAAACTGGAGGCCTCGTTCCGCATGGCGCTGAAGCGCTATCCGGCGACCCTGCCGGACGACAGGCGCATGCTGCTGTCGCAATACCGACTGGTCGATATCGCCTTCAAGGTGGTCGGCGTGGGCAGCGTAGGCACGCGCTGCGCGGTGGCGCTGTATCTTTCCGCGGGCGGCGACAGGCTGGTGCTGCAGGTGAAAGAGGCCAGCCCGTCGGTGCTCGCGCCCTACGCGGGCCAGAGCGCCTTCACGCACCATGGGCACCGGGTGGTGGCCGGCCAGCGGCTGATGCAGTGCGCGAGCGATATTTTCCTCGGCTGGGCGGGCGACGATGATGGCCACGAATACTATGTGCGGCAGTTGCGCGACATGAAGACCTCGGTGCCGCTGGAAGAACTGCGCGGCCCGGTGCTGTCCAATTTCGCCGAGATGTGCGGCTGGGCGCTGGCGCGCGCCCATGCCAAGGCGGGCGACGCCGCGCGCCTGGCGGGCTATGTCGGCACCTCCGCGCGGCTGGACGAAGCCATCGCCCACTTCGCTCACGCCTACGCCGACCAGTGCGAACGGGACCACGCGCTATTCGTCAAGGCGATACGCGCCGGAACCATTCCGGTTGAACTGGAGCAGGATGCCTAGTCCGCAATCGGACACATCGTCATTCCCGGCCGGGCAGCGGGCAGTCACACCCGCCGCACTTGCCTTCACCGCGGATGGGACGCCCTGCTCGGCTGCGTACGACGATGTGTATCACGCGGTCCACGGCGCCGCGGCCCAGGTGCAGCACGTATTCCTCCGCGGCAACGGGCTGCCGCAACGCTGGCGCGGGCGCGAGAGTTTCACCATCGTGGAGACCGGCTTCGGCCTGGGCCTCAACTTCCTGGAAACCTGGGCCGCATGGCGCGCCGATACCGATGCGCCGGCGCGGCTGCACTTCGTTTCCACGGAACAACACCCATTGGCAAGGGATGATCTCGCCCGTGCTTTGGGCGCTGCGGCACTGGCGCGCTTCGATCCGGCGCGCACCGCGGTATCGCTGCCTGCGCCCGATGAAAGCGCCGCTGCGCTATGCGCGGCGTGGCCCCCGCCGATCGGCGGCTGTCATCGCATCCATTTCGAGCAGGGGCGCGTCACATTGACGCTGCTGCTCGGCGACGCGCTTGCGATGCTGACGCAACTGGACGCCTCGGCCGACGCGTTCTACCTCGACGGATTTTCACCGGCGAAAAATCCGGCCATGTGGAGCGACGCGCTGTACGCGCAACTCGCGCGCCTGGCCGCGCCCGACGCAACCCTCGCCACCTGGACCGTCGCGGCGCAGGTCCGCACGGGCCTCGCTGCCGCGGGATTCAGCCTGGCCATGCTGCCCGGCTTCGCCCCCAAGCGCGACATGCTG
This sequence comes from Betaproteobacteria bacterium, assembly GCA_009693435.1. The sequence continues at coordinate 2,959 of SHXF01000074.1, forward strand.
GCTGGGCGGCGTGCCTCCTCGGTCACGCCGCTGCATTCCGCGTCACACGGCGATGCGTTGCACCACGCCCCCGTGAACCGGCGCGCAGCCATCATCGGCGCGGGCCTGGCGGGCACGGCCTGCGCGGCCCGCCTTGCGGCGCGCGGCTGGGAGGTGGAACTGATCGAACGGAACGGCACCATTGCAAACGGCGCCTCGGGCAATCCCGGCGGCATCCTGCAGCCCATTCTGCATGTCGGGGACACCGCCAATGCGCGGCTGTCCTGGACTGCCTTCCTCTATGCGCTGCGGCACCTCGACCAGCTGCCTCTCGAACCATCGCGCTGGCGAAAGAACGGCGTGCTGCAGATCGCCCGCGACGAACGCCAGGCAGAACGCTTTGCCGCTGCGGTCGCGCAACAACAGTTTCCGCGGGACTGGGTGCGCTTCGTCGATGCCGACGGCGCCACCGCCCTCGCCGGCCGCGAGGTGGCGCGCGCAGCGCTGTGGTTCGGTCACGGTGCGTCGGCCGATTCGGCCGCGGTGTGCGCGGCACAGTGGCGCGCCGCGCAGCTTGCCGGCGGCGCTGCGCGGTTGCTGCTGGACACCGCAATACAGTCTCTCGATCGAACCGCGACGGGATGGCGCCTGCTGGCGGCCGATGGCGCACTCATCACCGAAGCGCCCGTGGTAATTCTCGCCAATGCCCACGATTGCACCGCCTTCGCGCAGGCGCGCGGCCTTCCCCTCGAACAGGCCCGCGGCCAGATCAGCTACCTGCCGCCCGATGCTGCAAACGCGCTCGCAGTGAGCGTCAGCGGCGAAGGTTACTGCACGCCCCTCGCCCCGGGCGGCGCCTGCGTGGGCGCGAGCTTCGACTACGGCGACACCGATGGGGCGTTGCGTGGCGCCGATCACGCAGCGAACATCGCGCGCCTGGCTGCCATGCTGCCGGGATTCGGCGCGGGCCTCGACCCGCTCGCGCTGCCGGGACGGGTCGCGTTCCGCGCCACCACGCCCGACCGGTTGCCGATCGCCGGCGCGCTCGCTCCGCACGAAGGGCTGTACGTGCTCAGCGGACTGGGGGCGCGTGGCCTCACCTGGGCGCCGCTGCTCGCGGAAATGATCGCCGCGCAACTGTGCGGCGAACCCTCTCCGATCGAGCGCGACCTCGCGCGCGCGGTGTCGCCCCAACGATTTGCACGCGCACCCGGCGCGAACCACGGCACGGGCAGGCTTGGAGAGACGAAGCGGCGGCGCGAATCTGGTAGATTGAACGGGGCTGCCTGAGCCATAGCACTCTGCCCGCGCCACTCTATAGAACAACGAGCGGACAACGAGCGAACAACGAGCGAACATCGAGTTAACCACTGGCAAACAACCGGATAAAAAACGAGCGATCCATGAAAAGTAGCCTGACCGAAGGACTCAGCCATAGCGCCACCATCGACATCGATGAAGAACGCGTCATTTTCTTCATGGGGGACGAATGTCGCGTGTATTCCACGCCGAACACCATCCGCGACGTCGAGATCACCTGCCGCAACCTGTTGCTGGCGCACCTCGACCCGGGCGAGGATTCGGTCGGCACCCGCGTCAACTGGGAACACGTCGGACCGGCCCTGTTCGGCGCCAAGGCCACCATCGCGGTAAAGATCATCAAGGTCGACGGCCGCCGCGTGACCTTCGAAGCCTCGGTCACCTCGGGCGGCGATGACGTGGCCCGCGGCACCCACGAACGATTCGTGGTCGACATCGAAAAGGTGCGCGAGCGGCTGCTGAAGAAACGCTCGGCGCAAGGCCAGCGGCCGCCGAGCGGCCCATAACATATACTATTTACAGAAACTCAATACCGCGCAGAAGTCCGCGGTAACGCCATCCTCTCAAACAATTTTCCGTAAATTACAGAATCTCGCAGATTGGGGTGAGCAAAGCGAACCCCAACAACGATCGCTCCCGTCCCGACAAATCTCAGTACCCCTGCGGCCCGAACACCGTGATGCCCAGCTTGCGTTCCAGCGCGCGGCCGAAGCGGTACTTCATCTCCGCGCCCTCGTAGGTCATCGGCGGCGTGCCGAGGAAGCCCGCTTCCGGCGCCACGCGCAGCACGGTAAACGACGGGCCGGCCTCGGCCAGGATTTCCGGCAGCGACTGGCGCAGCGTCCCGATATTGTCCACGGTCCGCGCCTGCGCAATGCCAGCGGCGCGCGCCAGGCCCGCATAATCCGCCCGGCCCTGATTGACCATGGGCACGCCGCCCACCGTCTGATACACCTGATTGTCCACGACGAAGTGCTTCAGGTTGCGCGGCGCCTGGCCGGCCTCGGTCAGGAGGCAACCGAGGTTCATGCACAGGGAACCGTCGGCATTCAGCACCCACACCGACGTGTCCGGCAGCGCGACCGCGAGCCCCAGCGCAAAGCTGGCCGCGAATCCCATCGCGCCGTGCATGTAAAAACTGTCTTCGCTCTTGGTCAAGGCCCACCACTCGTTGGCCGCCATGCCCAGCGCGCACACCACCACCGCGTCGCCGCGATGGTCCGCGAGCACACTCAGTGCTTCGTTCGTTCTCATGCCGTCTTTTCTCCTTTTACCAGGCGCCGCGTCAGAAAGGCGATGAACGGGCGTTTCTGCAGGCGGCAGGTTTCGTAGGCGTCACCGATGTGCGCGAGATCATCCGGCCGGTCGAAGACGTGATGCGGAAAATCGTAGGCCTGAAGCAAAGGCAGCATGCGCCGCCCCTGGATTTCCTGATAGATGCGGTGATCGTCGATCGATCCTCGCAGACTGACGATGCAGAACACCGGAATCTGATGGCGCAGGTTGAGGGTCGCCAGTTCCCCGGTGCAGGTCAACAACCCGGTCGCGCCCATCACGGCGACCGAGCGCACGCCGCCAAAGAACGCGCCGCTGCAGATTGCGATCGCTTCGGCTTCGCGCGCAACCGGTATGTGCCGCATCGCCGGATCGGCCGCCAGCCGCCCGATCAGCGGGGCGACCCAGTCATCCGGCAGCGTGGCGGCAAGGCGCACGCCGCACTTCGACAGTTCCGCGTGCAGGCGCTCGTTGACATTCATCGCTTGCCGCCCTCCTCGGCCTTGATGCCGACTTCCCTGATCAGCTTGCCGTACTTGGCGATTTCCAGCCTGAGGTAGTCGCGAAACTGCGCGCTCGTGCTGCCCAGCACGATGGATCCCTCCGTGGCAAATCGCTCCTGCACATCGGCCAATTGCAGCGCGGCCATGAATTCCCTGTTCAGGCGCTCGATGATGGGCTGCGGCGTGCCGGCCGGCGCGCCGATGCCGGACCAGGTGGAATTCTCGTAACCGGGAACACCGGCCTCCGCCATCGTGGGCAGGTCGGGCAACGCGGGCACGCGCTTGGCGCTGGTCACGGCCAGGGCACGCACCCGCCCCGACTGGATATGGGGAATGCTGGGCGCGGTGATGTTGAACGACGACTGGATATGGCCGGCGACCAGGTCTGTCAGCGACTGCGCGGAGCCCCGGTAGGGCACATGCGTCATCTTGATGTTCGTCATGGAAGCGAACAACTCCGCCGAGATGTGGGCGAACCCCCCTGAGCCCGACGAGCCGTAAGTCAGCACGACCGGACTGCGTCTTGCCAGCGCAATGAACTCCTGCACGGTCTTGGCCGCAAGGCCGGGATGCACCACCAGCACCCCGGGCGTCTCGCCGACCAGGATCACCGGGACAAAATCCTTTTCCGTGTCGTAGGGCAGCTTGTAGAGGTGCGGGTGCACGGCCAGATTGCCGGAGGTCGCGATGACCAGCGTATAGCCGTCCGCGGGCGCACGGGCCGCGGCTTCCATGCCGATGATGCCGTTGGCGCCGGGGCGGCTTTCGAGGACGACCGTCTGGCCGAGACGGGCGGTCAGTTTCTCCGCCAGGATACGCCCCTGCACATCGGTCGTCCCGCCCGGAGGGAACGGCATGACGATGCGGATGACCCTGGTTGGATAGTCTCTGGCAGCCGCTTGCGCCCGGGCCGCGGCCGAGGTGAACGTCATGGCGAGCGCCGAGAGGAAGAGCAGAGTGGGCGGCAGTGCGCGGTGCATGACTATCTCCGGTTACCAGAACATTTATACGATTATTGTATAACAACTGCCTGTAGAAGATCGCCGACAGGGCACTACGTGGTGTGAATGTCAATGAAATTACGAATTCGCCTCGTCCTCAGCCGAGCAATTGCGGCAGCCAGAGGGCCACCGCGGGAATGAAGAACACCAGCGCAAGCATCAGCAAGCTCATCGCCACGAAAGGTATCACCGCCCGGAAAATGTGCGCCATGGTGACCTGCGGCGGCGCCACGCCCTTCATGGTCATCAGCAGCATGCCATGCGGGGGCAGCAGCAGTCCCAGCTGCATGCAGATCAGGAACATCACGCCGAACCACACCACGTCGATGCCCAGTTGCTGCACCACCGGCATGAAAATCGGCAGCGTGATCATCATCATACTCACCTGGTCGACGAAGATGCCGAGAAAAATAAGGATCAGCATCATGAACGCGACGACGACCATCGGCGGCAGGCCCTGCCCGGTGATCACCTCCACCAGGCCGTTCGACACCCCGGAAAAGGACAGGATCTGCGAGAACGTGGTCGCGCCCACGATGATGAACAGGATCATGCCGGAGATGCTCGCGGTGCCGTGCAACGCCTGCAGCAGGTTTTCGACCGTCAGCGCGCGGTAGCCGAGCGCAAGCATGACGGTCGCAAGGGCGCCGATCGCCGCGGACTCGCTGGGGGTCGCCCAGCCGGCCGACATCGAGGCAACCACCACCACGAAAATGGAAACCAGCGGCAGCACGTACTGGAAGAACGGTCGCAGCTTCTCCCAGCCGTGGTATTCCTGAAACTCCGAGTCCGGTGCAAGTTCGGGGTCGAGCTTCACGCGCACTATGATGTAGACGACGAAGGCCGCCGACAGCAGCAGCCCGGGCATCACGCCGCCGATCAGCAGCTTCGAGATCGAGATTCCGGACAGGCTGCCCAGCAGCACCGTGAGCGCCGAGGGGGGTATCAGCATGTCCACCGCGCCGATGGCCATGATCGGGCCGGTAGCCATCACCGGGTGATAGCCGCGCGAGAGCATCACCGGCAGCATCAGGCTGCCCAGCATCGCGGTGGTGGCGATGGTGGAGCCGGAGATCGCCGAGAAAACCGTGCCGGCCACCACCGCCACCACGGCCAGCCGCCCGGGCACATTGCGGATCAGGCGCTCCACGCCGTCGATCACCTTGACCGCGAGGCCGGTGTGAAACAGCACTTCTCCCATGAGCACGAACAGCGGGATGGGCGTGAGCGCGAAGCTGGTCACCGAAGCGACGCTGTTGCGCGTCAACTGCACCATCCCCGCATCGCCGCCGAGGAACAGCCAAGCGCCGATGATGTCGATGACGATGAACGAGAACGCAACCGGCAGCCCAAGGAAGATCAGCACGGTGGAGCCGCCGAGCATCAGCCATGCCGCTGCCTGCCAGCTCACGCCCCGGCCCTACCCGGCGGAGACCGCGTCGTTGCGCGGCCCGCGTTCGCCCGCATGCAGTCGCTGCATGCGGAACAGCACCTCGATCGCGAGCAGACCGAATGCCACAGGCAGCGGGGCCAGGGCCCACCATTCGGGCGTGATCAGCGACTTGATGACCATGGAACCCGCCTTGTAGCTCGCGACGGCTGCGCTCCACCCGTAGGCCGTCATGACCACGCAGCACGCGAGCGCCAGGGCATCCGCCACCCATTCGCAGTACCAGGCGATCTGCCTGGGAATGGCGACCAGCACGATATCGACGCGGATGTGCTGGCCACGCCGCAGGATCCAGGGCGCCGTAAGCATGGTGACGAGATAAAGCATGCTCTCCGACAGCTCGTTGCTCCATGTGAGGCCCTGCATTCCCGGGATGAGCGCGACATTGCGAAGCAGCACGTCGGCGCAGGTCATCAGCATCAACAGGAACAGCAGCACGCAGGCCACCAGCGCAAGGCCCGCGATCAGCCTGCCGTAGAGTTCGGAGAGACGTTCCATTCGGATCCGGATGCGCGTTTCGGGATTCAGACGATGAGCCCGATTCGATGACTGCGTTGCGCGGCAGTCAGATTAGGCTCCGCCCTCGGCGCTTGTCAAATTTCCGCGCGCGTGAAAGGGGCGGGAATTCACACCTGCATTTTCACGCGCGCCGGACCGATGACAGGCGATTGCAGTCCTCTGCGAGGCGCCCGCAAGAACGTGAAGGCTACAGCCCGGGGATGGGACGCGCCAGCGGTCGCGTCACGCCGAATACGCCGACGACGCGGGCGTTCTCGTCCCGCAGCGGCATCATGGTGCGCTGGTGCAGACGCGAAGACCCGTTCTTGTTGAACAGGCGCAGCACGCAGGACTAGCGTCCATGGCGCAGCGCCTTGGCGATGAGCTCGTCCGTCAGGCGCCCGTCGGCGCCGGGCCCGTACAGGAAAATGGGCTTGCGCCCCAGCACCTCGCTCTTGTCGTAACCGAAGTTGCGCGTCGCCCATTCGTTCCAGCCGACGATGCGCCCCTCCAGATCCGTGACGACGATGCAATCGGGCATCTGCTCGAGGACCAGGACCGCGCGCCGCAGCAGCTCAGCCTTCGCACCCGGCACCGGGGGCATGAGTGCCGGCATGGTCGCGCGCCGGCCGCGGCGCGCCGGCGTCTCGCCCTCCAGCAGCAATCGATGCACCTGCGTGGCCGCTTCGCCGGGCTGCGCGCCGAGTTCCTCGCGCAACAGCGCGGCATACGCTTCGTACTGCGCGATCGCCGCGCGCGTGTGGCCGCATTCGGCGTACAGGAAAATCAGCTCGAGGCGAGCCTCTTCCCGGAAAGGATCCGCGGCGACCAGCCGCGAGGCCGCCGCGATGGCTTTTTCCGGCGTGCCGGCCGCCGCGTGCAGATCGAGCAGCAGGCGATTGGCGTTGATTGCCGCGACCGCAAGCTGTTCGCGCTCCGCCACCAGCCAATCGTCGAAGCGTGGCGAGACGCGGCCGAGATCCTCCAGCAGGCGGCCGGCATGCAGCTGCCCGCCTGCCTCGAGGTCCGGCGCGGAATGGCTCTGCAGCAGGGTGCGCACGCGCAGCGCATCGACCGCGACGCAATCCGGGTCCAGGCTCACTTTGTCGCGATCGACCTGCAGCGCGCGCGCAGACGCCGGGTGCGCGCCGGCAATGGCGCGGGAAATCGCCGACAGGCTCTGGCGCAGGCTGTGGCGCGCGTCGCCCTCGACCTCGCTCCACAACATTTCGGCGAGCCGCTCGCGACTGCAGCCGCGTCCGGAGGAAAGCGCGAGGTACGCGAGCAGGGCGCGATCCTTGCGCGCGCGCAGGACCACGGGCTTGCCGCGCGCCAGGGCCGAGAAGCCGCCCAGCAGCCGCAATTCCAGCAACGGCGCGGGGTTTCGTGCGGGGATTCGAGCCGGTTTTCGTCCCGGTTTTCGTCCCGGGCTTCGTGCCGGTTTTCGTCCCGGGCTTCGTGCCGGGCTTCGTGCCGGTTTTCTTGTCGGATTCGGATCGCGCATGCGCTAAATCTTACACCCGCTACGCCAGCTCTTACTCCCGCTGCGCCGGCCCTTACACCCGCTACGCCGGCCGCTCTTTGACGATAGCTTGACGTTGTCCGGAGCAGGATTGCACACTCGCACCCGGCGCAGGCCTGGCGGGCTGCTGAAAGCGGTCGGGCACGGAACACCGATCGCAGCGTGTTGCACCAGGAGGCCGCAATGAAGACCGAGATCGATCGCCTGACCGATGCATTCAGCAAGCTTTGCATCGCTCCCCTCAGCCCCGGGGCATTCAAGCCGCGCGACGCCTGGTCGGCTTTCGAGGTGCGCGATCTGGGCATGGCCGCGGCGAGCGCGGGAACGGTAGGCGCCTTCCACATGCGCGCGCTCGGACCGTGCAAGGGTCCGCAGGGCGTCCACTGGCACAAACTCGACTTCCACATGGTCTACATACTCAAGGGGCGGGTCACCTACCGCTGGGAGGGCTCCGGCGACGATATCGTGGTCGAAGCCGGAGGCTGTCTCTACCAGCCACCGCGCGGGGCGCACGATGTGATCGACTACACGCCGGACCTGGAGGTGCTGGAGGTGACCATGCCCGCCGCCTATGAAACAGTACCGGTCGACATCCGTCTTTGACGCAGCAGGGTCAACCGATGGCTTCCAATCCGCATCGCCGCGGGAGCGCAACCCCGCCCACCCGTCATCTGTCATCCCTCGTCCCAAGGAGGCTCTCATGAGCGCAGTATTGAAATCCGCAGTATTGAAATCCGGAATACCCGAGCTGGTCTGGCCGCGCGCCGACTTCACCCGGGTTCCGTTCGCGGTGCACGTCGACCCGCGCCTCTTCGATCTCGAACAGGACCGGATATTCCGCGGCCGCACCTGGAACTACGTGGGCCTGGAGGCGGAGATACCGAACCCCGGGGATTTCGTCACCAACTACATCGGGGTGACCTCGGTGGTGCTCAGCCGGGGCAAGGACGGCGCACTGCATGCGTTCGTCAATCGCTGCGCCCACCGCGGCGCCGCGGTGGTGCGCCGCAAGCGCGGCCACGCCGACACGCACACCTGCATCTACCACCAGTGGAGCTACGACGTGGCGGGTAACCTGCTGGGCGTTCCCTACCGGCGCGGCATCAACGGCAACGGCGGCTATCCGGAGGACTTCAGGACCGAGGCGCACAGCCTGGAAAAACTGCGGGTGGAGTCATACCGGGGGGTCGTGTTCGCCACCTTCGCGCACGACATGGAGCCGCTCGCCGACTACATGGGCGAGCCGGTGCGGCAGCGGTTCGATGCGCTGTGCAGCCGGCCGATCAAGGTGGTGGGCTACCAGCGGCAGCTGATCAAGGGCAACTGGAAGCTGTACGTGGAGAATCTCAAGGATTGCTATCACGGCGCGCTGCTGCACGGCTTCAACTCCAAGTTCGGCATGTTCCGCACCTCGCAGCGCGGCTCGACCGTGATGGCGCAAAACGGCCTGCACTGCGTGCTGACGACCTACGGCACGAAGGACGAGAAGATGGGCAACACCTACGCCAAGATCGACAGCTTCAAGCCGCAGTTCCAGCTGGAAGCGCCGGAGGTGGTCGCGTACTTCGAGGAGCATGCCGACGGCATGGTCTCGACGGTGCTGTCGATGTTCCCGACCTTCGTCCTGGCGCAGATCTCGAACCACCTGGGCTTCCGGCACATCATTCCGAAAAGCGTGGACGAGTTCGAGCTGGTCTGGATCAATTTCGAATACGCGGACGAATCCGCGGAACATCGCCAGTCGCGCCGCATGCAGGGCAACCTGCTGGGGCCGGGCGGATACCTTTCCATGGAGGACGCGGAGGCGCTGGAGATTGCGCATGCGGCGATACAGGGCGACCACGGCCGCGGGCACGCATTCGTCGAAATGGGCGGGCGCGGCGAGTGCGGCGACCAGGGGCATCTGGTGACGGAGGTGCCGATACGCGCATTCTGGAAGGGCTATTGCGACCTGATGGGCTTCCAGGTCGCGGCCGCCTGAAATCCGACCCGGGAGACAACATGAACACAGCATCGAACCCTGCCGCCGCAACCAGCCTGGTTTCCGCCGAACTCGAACGGCGCGTGGTGGACCTCAACTTCCGTTATGCGCGCTGCCTGGACGAAGCCCGCCTCGCCGAGTGGCCGGATTTCTTCACCGAGGACTGCCGCTACCTGCTGCATTCCCGCGAAAACCTCGATCAGGGGCTCGAAGGCTATTGGCTCTACTTCGAGAACAAGCGCATGCTGCGCGACCGCGTCGTCTCGCTGCTGGAAGTCAACATCTATCACATTCACTACGAGCGGCGCTTCGTCAGCAACGTGATGGTAGCCGGGCGCGACGGGGATGGCTGGCTCGCACGCTCGAACTACATGATGATGAACACCGACAACGAAGGCCGCAGCAGGATATTCAGCGTGGGCGAGTACCGCGACCGGATCGTCGACGAGGGGGGCGTGCTGCGCTTTCGCGAGCGCCTCGTGGTCGTGGATACGTTCACCGTCGAGAGCCACATCTCGATGCCGATCTGAGAACGTAACCCGATTCAACGTAACCTGATTCAACGTAGCCCGATTCGACGTAAGCGGATTCGACGTAACATCGGGGTGCTGCCCCTCTTCGACAGCGCGCTCGGCGGGGACGCTCGACAAGGACGATCAACAAGGAGGAACCATGAAGCAATTCACGCGATGCATCGGCATGTGGTTGGCAGGCACGGCACTTGTCTTCACCGGCGGCGGCGCGGGCGCGCAGGAGACGACGCTGCGCGCGGCGGTGTTCGTCCCCATTACCAGCGCCTACGGCGAGGTGTTCGGGCGATTCATCGAAAAGATCAACAAGGAAGGTAAGGGCCTGGTCCAGATCCGCCTGGTCGGCGGGCCCGAGGCGGTACCGTCGTTCGAACAGGGAAACGCGGTGCGCGGCGGGGTGCTCGACATGGCGTCGATTCCGCCGTCCTTTTACGCGAGCATCGCCCCCGAAGCGGATGCCGCGATACTTTCCAACCAGTCGGTCCCGCTGCAACGCAAGTCCGGCGCCTGGGACGAGCTGAACCGCATCCACAATCAGAAAATGGGCTCGTGGCTGCTGGCGACCTACGGGCAGGGCGTGGCATTTCATCTCTATACCAACAAGCCGGTGGCCGCCATCGGCGACGTCAAATCCCTGAAACTGCGCACCGTTCCCAACTACACGCCGTTCTTCACCACACTGGGCGCAACCCTCGCGACCCTGCCGCCGGGCGAGGTCCAGGCCGCGCTGGAGCGCGGCGTCGTGGACGGCTACGGCTGGCCGCTGCTCGGGATCTTCGATCTTGGCTGGGGACAGTACACGAAATACCGGGTCGAGCCGGGATTCTACGACGTCGTCGTCAACATCCTGGTGAATCTGAACAAGTGGAAGTCCTTGCGCGAAGACCAGCGCGCGTTCCTGTTGCGGATGGGACAGTGGATGGATGAGGACAACATGGCCTGGGTCAAGGAGAAGTCGGCCATCGAAATGAAGCGCCAGAGGGACGCCGGCATCAACGCGGTCAACCTCGGGCCCGCCTATCGCAGCCAGGCCTACAACGCCTACTGGGCAGAACTGACAAAGCGCGCGCCCGATGCAATCAAGACGCTGCGACCGCTGCTGGAAAAATAGGCAAAGCGGCGAGGACTGAAGGGTTGCCGGTGCCGCCGCACCCGTGACGCGGCGGCTCGGGTGAACACATTTTCCCGCGGATTCACGCCGCGCCTGCCGAAAAGCCATCGATGAAAATCATACGCGTCACCGCCATCCCCCTGAACGTCCCGGTGCGGGTCGAACTGCTCGGCCTGGACAAGTCGAGTTCCCTGTCGGTGTGCGTGGTCGAGATCGAATGCGAGGGCGGCCTCGTCGGGCACGGCATTACCGGCATTACCGAGGAGGAAGCGGTAGGCGCGATCGTGAATCTCGTCGCCGGGCCCGCGCTCATCGGCGAGGACCCGCTGAATACGGAGCGCCTCTGGGAGCGCCTCTACTGGCTGCTCAGCCCGCGCGGGCAGACCGGCTATGCGCTGCACGCGATCGCGGCAATCGACCTCGCGCTGTGGGACCTAAAGGGCAAGATCCTCGGCATGCCGGTGTGGCGGCTGCTCGGCGGCGCGCGCGCGCGGGTGCCACTGTACGCGACCTTTGGTTTTGCCCTTTTCGATCGCGAACAGCTGGCCGCGGCGGCGAAGCACTGGCTGGCGCAGGGATTCCGGCGGCTGAAGATGGTGGTCGGGCACCACGCCCTGGCACGCCGCGACGAGCCGCGCCCGCTGGGCGAAGTGATTGCCGAAGACGAGGCCCGGGTGCGCGCGGTGCGCGCGGCGGTCGGGCCGGATGTCGGGCTGTACATCGACGCCAACTGCAGCCTGGACGCGTATCACGCCACCGAACTGGCGCGCCGCATAGAGGACTGCAATATTGCGTTCTTCGAGGAACCGATCACGCAAAACGACATCCCGCGCATGGCCGAGATGCGCCGGCGCACCGCGATTCCGCTCGCCGCGGGGCAGAACGAGGGGCTCGCTTTCCGCTTTCGCGACATGCTGCTGGCGAACGCGGCGGACGTGCTGCAGCCGAATGTGGTGATCACGGGCGGCTACACGCAGTGCGTGCGCATTGCGGGGATGGCCGCGGCCTTCAATATTCCGGTCGACAACGGCGGCGCCTGGTCGCCCTGGAACATGCACCTGCATGCAGGACTCGCCAACGGCGGACTGGTCGAATACCACTATGTGGCCATGCTTATCTGCGAGCAGCTGTTCGAAGGGCTGCCCGCGCCGCAGGACGGCTGGATGGATCTTCCGCAAACGCCGGGACTGGGGTTCTCGCCGAAGATGGATGCCATCCGCGAAATCGCCAAACGCCCCTTGTCCCGGGGTCATGGAAAAGGCTGATCCTGCCGGCCCTCCCCGCGCGCCTGTCCGCCCGATGGATTGCGCAAGCCGGCGTTCAACGCGGGAGCTGCCTTGATTGAGCGGATTTCCGCTTGGTACGGCGCGCTGCTGACGGGGCTGCTCTGGATCGCCAACGTGTTTCTTTTCGCGATGATGATCATCATCTGCGCCGACGTGGCATTCAGAAACATGCCGTGGCTCGGGTTTCAGCTGCGCTGGGCCAACCAGGTGTCGGAATATGCGATCTACGGCATCACGTTCCTCGCCGCGCCCTGGCTGCTGCGCCGCGGACAGCACGTGCGCGTCGACATCGTCCTGAACCTGCTGCCGCCGCGCGCCGCCTGGCTGGCCGAGTGGGTGGTGGACGCGGCCGGCATCGCCATCAGCGCCGTTTCCCTGGTCTATGCCACGCACATGCTCGTGGACAGCGTCGGATCCGGGGCGATGGTGCTCAAGGAACTCGTATTCCCGGAGTGGTGGATACTCCTGCCCGTTCCCTTCTCCTCGCTGCTGTTGTGCGTGGAGTTCCTGTTTCGCATGCAGCGGCTGGCTGCCGGAGAGATCGGCATGCGCGACGAAGCGACCTCCACCGGCTGAGGGGCGGCCCGCATGGCCTGGCAGGAATCGCTGCTGTTGCTGCTCGGCGGAACCACGCTGCTGCTGTTCATGGGGCTGCCCGTCGCGTATTCTTTTTTCGGTATCAACATCATCGGCGCCATCCTGTTCTTCGGCGGCGAGGCCGGCCTGCTGCAGCTGACAAGAAACGGCGTTGTTTCGGTGACCTATTTCTCGCTGACGCCCATCCCGCTGTTCCTGCTGATGGGGGAGATACTGTTTCACACCGAACTCGCGCACAAGGCCATCGACGCCGTCGAACGCGTCATTCCGAAGATGCCGGGACGCCTCGCCATCATCGCGGTCGTCGCCGGCACGATTTTCTCGGCGATCTCGGGTTCGACGATCGCCACCACGGCGATGCTGGGCAGCCTCATGCTGCCGATGATGCTTGCGCGCGGCTACCACCCGTCGCTCGGAATGGGCCCCATCATGGCGATCGGCGGGGTGGACATGCTCATCCCGCCGTCGGCGCTCACCGTCCTGCTGGGAAGCCTGTCGGGCATATCGATTTCGAAACTGCTGCTGGCCGGCGTGGTGCCCGGCCTGATGCTGAGCGCCGTCTTCATCGGCTACATCATGATCTCGGTATCGCTGAATCCGTCGCTCGCGCCCGCCAGCGAGGAGGTCAAGACCTATTCCGGATGGGAGCGCTGGCGGCCCATATTCCAGTACGTCGTGCCGCTTTCGTCGATCTTCATCGCGGTGGTCGGCCTGATGTCCAAGGGTGTGGCGACGCCCACCGAAAGCGCGGCGCTCGGCGCCATGGCGACGGTGCTGCTGGCGATGGGATATCGCGTGCTGACCTTCGCCAAGTTGTGGAAATCGCTGACCGGCGCGGTGGTGGTGTCCGGGATGATCCTGTTCATCATCGTCGGGGCGACTACGTTTTCCCAGGTGCTCAGCTTTTCCGGCGCCACCTCGGGAGTCGTCGATCTGATAAGCGGGTCCGGAATGTCCGCTGCCGGCGCAGTGCTGATCATGATGGGGGTGCTGATTTTCCTCGGCCTGTTCGTCGACCAGGTCAGCACCATGCTGCTGACACTGCCGTTTTTCATGCCTGTCGTCCAGCGACTGCACATCGACGACGTCTGGTTCGGTGTGTTGTTCCTGGTGTGCATGCAGCTCGGCCTGCTGTTGCCCCCGCACGGGCTGCTGCTTTACACGATGAAGAGCGTCGCGCCGAAACACATTACCATGGGCGATATCTTCAGGGCGGTGATGCCCTATGTAATTTTCAGCTTCCTGCTGCTCGTGGCGATTTATTTCTTCCCGCCGATCACGACCTGGCTGCCGCGGCTGCTGATGGGCAAATGAGGCCGGGCGGGATGTTGCCGGCGGCGAGTGCAGCCGAGCGGCGGGGATGTGCCGGCCACCGCTTGCCAGATTTCAGACCTTCCTGGGAGCCAGAGATGACCACCGATCATTTTTCAAGCGCAGGCGAAACCGCCTTCGCCATCCGCTCGCGCCGCCTGTCTTCGATGGATGCGCTGGAGGCGGTGCTCGAGCGCATCGGCCGCCACAATCCGGCGCTCAACGCCATCTGCACCCTCGATGAAGCCGGCGCGCGCAAACGCGCGGCCGAGGCGGATGCGGCGCTCGCGCGCGGCGAACTCTGGGGACCGCTGCACGGCGTGCCGATCACGCTGAAGGACGCGATCGAGACTGCGGGATTGCGCACCACCGGCGGTTTTCCGCCGCTCGCCGATCACGTGCCCGCGCGCGACGCGCCGGTGGCCGCGCGCATGCGCGCTGCCGGCGGGGTGCTGGTCGGCAAGACCAATGTGCCGCCGCTGTCGGCCGACTACCGAGCCGACAATCCGATCTTCGGCCGCACCAACAATCCCTGGAACCTCGGCTGCTCGCCGGGCGGATCCACCGGCGGCGGCGGCGCGGCGATCGCCGCCGGGCTGTCTTATCTGGAGATCGGCAGCGACATCGCCGGCTCGATCCGCATCCCGGCGCATTTCTGCGGCGTGTTCGGATTGAAGCCGACCGAGCATCGCGTGCCCGGCACCGGCCACATCCCCGAACCGCCGGGCATGCCGCGCGGCGTGCGCCACATGAACTGCCTGGGGCCGCTGGCGCGCTCGGTGCAGGATCTGGAACTCGCGCTGCGCCTGATCGCCGGACCCGACGGCATCGAGATCGACATCCCGCCGGTGCCGCTGGAGCCGGCCGCGCCGCGTCCGCTGCGCGGCGCGCGCATCGCCTGGATGGAGGATTTCGCCGGTTTGCCGCTGACCCGCGAGACGCGCGCGTCGCTGCGCAAGCTCGCCGCCGATCTGCAGGGCGCGGGCTGCATCGTGGAGCAGCGCTCGCCGCCCGATTTCGATCTAGAGGAGGTCTGGGAAACCTGGGGCGAGATTTTGCTCGCCGAGCGCGCCTCCACCGCGCCCGAGCGCGCGGCGCAACGCGTCGCCGACCTGAATGCAAGCGAGCAATCGCCCGAGGCGATTTTTCGCGGCTTCGCGCGCGGCGCGCACGCAAGCATCGTCGACTACGCGCGCAGCCTGTCGCGGCGCGACGCGCTGATCGCGGCGTTCGAGCGTTTCATCGGCGGCTGGGATGCGCTGCTGTGCCCGGTGTCCCTCGGCCCGGCGGTGGCGCACATCCCCTTCGGCACGCCCATCGCGATCGACGGCCGCGACGTGCCCTACTTCATCGCCGGCACCGGACTCACCTCGCCGTTCAACCTCACCGGCAGCCCGGTGGTGGTGCTGCCGCTCGCGCGCTCCGACGACGGCCTGCCGATCGGCGTGCAACTGGTCGGCAGGCGCTGGGGCGAAATCCCGCTGCTCGCGCTCGCGGAAAGCGTGGCGCAGCTCATCGGCCCGTACGTGCCGCCGCCCGCGTTTGCGGATTGACGCGGCGAAGCTATGGGTTACGCGCATGCCGGTCGCGGCAGGTCAGCGGATCAGGTATGCGAGGCCCATGCTGTGGCGAAGTTCCGGGCGTGCCACTTACTGACATTTACGAAGAATTATCGGAACACATCCAGTAACGGCGGTATTCCACGGGACATTTTCAACAAAACGTAATATAACTACGCCGGCACCGACACAATCTCCGGCACGCAGTAGCACGCAGCCGGTTGCTCAATCCGGTGAGGAGCGGCCCCGTCGAGCGGGACCGCAGTACGCCCGTCAAGCGGGCTCAGCACCCCGCGCCCGCCCTTGTTCATCACATGCGTGTAGATCATCGTCGTCTCCACGCTCGCATGGCCGAGCAGTTCCTGCACCGTGCGGATGTCGTAGCCGTTCTCCAGGAGGTGCGTGGCGAACGAATGGCGCAGCGTGTGGCAGCTCACGTGCTTCACGATTCCCGCTTTGGCAGACGCAAGCTTGACGCCCCGGATCACATAGTTCTCGTACAAGTGATGGCGGCGAATGACGCCCGATCGCGGATCCGGGGAAAACCTGTGCGACGAAAAAACGAACTGCCAGCCCCACTGCCTGCCAGCGTGCGGATATTTCAGATCAAGCGCGTGCGGCAACTCGACCTCGCCATAGCCAGCGGCCAGATCCTTTTCATGCAACACCTTGACCCGCAAGAGATGCGCCCGCAATGGATCCACTACCGAATCCGGCAATAGCGTGCGCCGGTCCTTCGCGCCCTTGCCCTGCCTCACGACGATCTGCCGGTAGTCGAAATCCACATCCTTCACGCGCGGCGTCAGGCATTCGCGCAACCGCAAGCCCGCCCGGTAGAGCAAAGCGGCCATCAGCCACTTCGTGCCCGTCATCGCAGCCAGAAGACCGCTAACTTCCGGCACGCTCAGCACCGTGGGAACCCGAGCAGGCTTCTTCGCGCGCTCCACCCCGTCCAGCCAGGCCAGCGGTTCGGTCAATACCTCCCGGTAAAGAAACAGCAACGCCGACAACGCCTGATTCTGCGTCGCCGCCGCCACATCCCGTGTCCGCACCAGGTGATTCAGGAACGCAGTCACCTGCGCAGCGCCCAACTCGCGCGGATGCCGCTTCCCGTGAAAAAGAATAAACCGCCGAATCCAGTGAACGTACGCCTCTTCAGTTCGGAGGCTGTAATGTTTCAGCCGGATGGCATCCCGCACTGCACCAAGAAGGCGCGGCGATTTCGGAGATGCCGATTCAGGGTCCGCTGATCCTTCTGGATGAATCGTACTCATGGCGGTATTGTGATTTTGGACAATCAGGCTTAACGTGTTGAAAGCAGGACTGGATGACGGCTCAAAAGAAAAAAAACGCTAAGAAATAGTTGCCAATCACAAAGTGTCAACGAAATTCGTCAACTAAAAATGTCAACTAAGTCAAGTTAGGGCACCGTGGCCGACGACGACAAGCTTCCATGGCTTCGAGAGGCACGTTATGAAAAACCGCATTCGTTTTGTGTTGGCCCTTCTTGTGGCTGTCATTGTGGTATTTGCCGTTCACTCGTTGGATTTTCCGGGAAGCGTGCCTGAGTTCG
>SHXF01000075.1 GCA_009693435.1 Betaproteobacteria bacterium
TGGCGCGCCCGACACGATTCGAACGTGCGACCCCTGCCTTCGGAGGGCAGTACTCTATCCAGCTGAGCTACGGGCGCGTACCTCTCGTAACTATACGTTTTTCCGGGGGAACCGTCCATGCCGGCTTCCTGAAAAGGACTCTTTTCGTTCTATAATGCACTGCGATCAAATGACCAAAGGCGCATCCTGTGGCCGCGAATGATCCGCACGCGCGCGACTCCCCAATCAAGACACCGCTGCAGCTACTGACGGTGATGGTGCTGTCCTTATTCGCGCCGGTCTTCGGCATCATAATGCTGACGCAGTTCGTCCTGAGCACCGTCCTGCCTGCGGCGCCGAGCGCTCCACTTACCGCCGAAGCGGTTGCCCAGCGCATCAAGCCGGTGGCGAGCGTGGCCGTTGCTGACGCCGCTCCGGCAGTGTCGGCTGCTGCCGCCGCCGGCGGCAAAGCGGACGGCAAGAAGGTGTACGACGGCACCTGCACCGCCTGCCACGCGCAGAGTGTGGCGGGTTCCCCGAAAATGGGCGACAAGGCCGCATGGGCCCCGCGCCTGAAGACCGGCATGGCAGCGCTGTACGCAAGTGCGATGAAGGGTAAAGGGGCGATGCCGCCCATGGGCGGCAACGCAGCGCTCAGCGAAGCCGAACTCAAGGCGGCGGTCGATTACATCACCAGCGCGTCGAAGTAGCCTTGCGCCAGGGAGGGCGGGCTCTCCTGGCCAAGGCGTTCGTCAATCTTCTCCTCCGCAGTTCTCCGCCGCAGTTCTCCGCCGCAGTTCTCCGCCGCAGTTCTCCGCCGCAGTTCTCCGCCGCAGTTCTCCGCCAGAGCCATTCCCATTCAATACGACCTGGGCAAGCCCAGCACACGCTCGGCGATAAAGCACAGCACCAGTTGCGGGCTGACCGGCGCAATGCGCCCTATCAGGGATTCCCGCAGCCAGCGCTCGACGTGGTAGTCCCTCGCATAACCGAAGCCGCCGTGCGTCATCACCGCCTGCTCGCAGGCATCGTAGCCGGCTTCGCCGGCGAGATACTTGGCCGCATTCGCTTGCGCACCTGAGGACTTGCCGTTGTCGTACAGCCAGGCAGCCTTGAAGACCATCAGGTTGGCCGCCTCCAGCGCCATCCAGTTGGCCGCGAGCGGATGCTGCACGCCCTGGTTCTTGCCGATCGGCCGGTCGAACACGACCCGCTCCCTGGCGTACTGCGCCGCGCGCGAAAGCGCGCAGCGCCCGAGGCCGACCGATTCGGCGGCAATCAATATGCGCTCCGGATTCATGCCGTGCAGGATGTATTCGAAACCGCGGCCTTCCTCCCCGATGCGGTCCGCTTCGGGGATAGGCATGGCGTCGAAGAACACCTGGTTGGAGTCGACGGCCTTCCTGCCCATTTTGTCGATCTCGCGCACTTCGACATGGCTGCGGTCGAAGTCAGTGTAGAAAAGCGACAGGCCTTGCGCGGGCTTCGCACAGGCCTCCATGGGTGTGGTGCGCGCCAGCAGCAGGATCTTCTCGGCCACCTGCGCGGTGGAGATCCAGACTTTCTGGCCGGATACGAAGTAGCTGCCGCCCCGTTTCTCCGCGCGGGTCTTGATGCGCGTGGTGTCCAGGCCGGTGTCCGGCTCGGTGACCGCGAAGCAGGCGCGCTCCCGCCCGCCGATCAGGCCGGGCAGCATGCGTTTTTTCTGCGCTTCCGTGCCGAACACCACCACCGGGTTGAGGCCGAAGATGTTCATATGGACCGCCGACGCGCCCGAGAATCCAGCCCCGGACTCGGCGATCGCCTGCATCATGATGGCCGCCTCGGTGATGCCCAGGCCCGCGCCGCCGTACGCTTCGGGCATCGCGATCCCCAGCCAACCATCGCGCGCCAGCGCCTGGTGCAGCTCAGCGGGGAAACCGCCTTCCCGGTCTTTCTTCAGCCAGTAGTCGTCGCCGAACTGCGCGCAGATCCTGCCGATCGCCTCGCGTATCGCATCCTGTTCGGGTGTAAATGCGAAATTCATGGGATTTCTGCGAGGTCGAGGAGAAACTGGCGGCGACTGTGTTCGTAGGCGCGCCGCGGTAACTGCATTGTCCTTACGCAGTGCCTGACGCGCCCGACCGTCACGTCATTAGGCAACGCTGCGGGCAACAGTGCGGGCAACATCGCGGACAACACCGCGGACTCCCGAATGCCGAATCGCGCATTATATCTATTTTTTATAGAAAATGCCCGCGAAATACCATATTATCGGGTCATCGTCTCGATAATGTTTGACAATTTAACCCGTCATCCGGTGGTGCTCCAGGCTGACCTCCGCGATGCATTGTCAGTGCGATTGCGCAGTCCGGAACGTAGTGGCATATTGTCCCTGCGGTCGCGGTATGCAGGACGACGCGGTCGGTTGGCGCACTAATCGTATTTTTTTATTGGAGCGGATTGCCATGTTCCTGAAGAACTACTGGTACGTTGCAGCGATGCCGGAAGAACTGGGCAGCGGACTGTTGCAGCGCTGGATCCTCAACGAGCCGGTGGTGATGTACCGCACCGCCGAGGGCACCCCCGTGGCAATGCACGACATGTGTCCCCACCGGAGTTATCCGTTGTCCAAAGGCGAGCGCCAAGGCGACAACCTCATGTGCGGCTACCACGGCCTGGTATTCGAGCCGAGCGGGAAGTGCGTTCATATCCCCGGGCAGAAGAACATCGCGCCGCGCTGCCGCGCCACCACCTACCCGCTGGTCGAGAAGTGGCGCTGGCTGTGGATCTGGATGGGCGATCCCGCGCTGGCCGATCCAGAGGCCATCCCCGACATGCACTGGAACGACGATCCGGACTGGGTTCCCACCGGCGGGGTATTCCACATCAACTGCCACTACCAGCTGCTGGTGGACAACCTGCTGGACCTGTCGCACGAGGCATTCGTGCATGCAAGCACCATCGGCAATCTGGCGGTGGCCGAAACACCGTCTAAGACCGAAGCCCAGGGCACGCACGTCAGGACGTATCGCCAGATGATCAATTGCGCGCCGCCGCCCCTGTACGTGAAACTGCGCGGGTTTTCCGAACCGATCGACAGGACCCAGGACATCAACTTCACGCCGCCTTCGCACATCGTGATCAAGTCGAAATCGGTGCCGCACGTCATCAACAGCACGTCGGCCGACCTGGTGCTCGAGTACCGGGTGCTGAACGGCATCACCCCCGCGACCGATCGCAGCACGCATCACTTCTGGGCCGTCCCGAGAAATTTTGCTCCGAGCGCGGAGATCACGGCCGCATTCCACGAGGGCAGCGTGCGCGCGTTCAGCGAGGATATCGGCGTCCTCGAGGCGCAGCAGGAGCGCAACGAACGGCGCGCGCCCGAGATGCGCTGGGTGGACATCAATGCCGATTCGGGCGCGATCGCGGCGCGTCGTGTGGTGGCCAAATTACTGGAAGACGAACGCGGCAGCCAGAAGGCGGCATAGCGGGCGAGGGCGGCGCAATACGACGATCGCAGTACAGAGAGTTCCCACATCGGAGGCGTGTCAATGAAAATTTCCTGGATGGTGTCCCTCGCAGTTGCAGCATCGATGAACAGTTCCGGCGCATGGTCGCAACAGGCCGACAAGATACGCCTGGGTTTCATGACCACCCTGAGCGGCCCGATCGCCACCCTGGGCAAGGAACAGGAGATGGGCCTCGACCTCGCCTTGAAGCAACTCGGCGGGCGCATCGGCGGCATTGCCGTCGAGGTCTTCAAGGAAGATTCCAGGATGCAGCCGGACACCGCGGTCCAGGCAGCCACCAAGCTGGTCGAACGAAACCAGATCGACTTCCTCACCGGCACCATGCTGTCGAACCAGTTGCTTGCCATCGTCAAGCCGGTTACCGATTCCGGGGCCATGATACTGAGCGGCATCGGCGGGCCTTCGGAGCTGGCGGGAGCGGGCTGCAATAAGAACCTGTTCGTGATGTCGTGGGAGAACAACACGCCCAGCGAAAGCGCCGGCAAGCTGATGACGGATACCGGCAGGAAGCGTGGATTCTTCATTGCGCAGAACTACGTCACCGGCAAGGAACACGTCGCCGGCGCGAAGCAGTACTTCAAGGGCCAGGTGGCCGGCGAGGCCTATCCGGACCGCACCACCATGGATTTTGCCGCCGAAATCTCGCAGGTGCGCGCGGCCAATGCGGACGCGGTCTACGTGTTCATGCCGGGCGCCCAGGGCATTGCGTTCGCCAAGCAATATGCGGCGGCGGGTCTGGCCAAAGACATTCCGATGTACTCGGGTTCGTGGCTGGCCGACGAGCACAGCTACGCTGCGCTCGGCGACCTGGCGCTGGGAACAAACCTGGCGGCCAACTGGTTCGTCGGGCTCGATAATCCGCAGAACAAAATCTTCGTCGAGGCGTTCCGAAAAGAGTACGGCCGCAATCCGGTGTTCTACGCCGCCTTCGTCTACGACTCCATCATGTTGCTGGACAGCGCGGTGCGCGCGGTGAACGGCAACATCCGCAACAAGGACGCACTGAGGGCCGCGCTCAGAAAGGCGGATTTCCGCTCGACCCGCGGCAAGTTCCGGTTCAACACCAATCAGTTTCCGGTGCAGGACTTCTATGTCGCGAAGGTGGTGAAGGACGGCAATTCGTACGTCCATCAGGTCACGGCGACTGCATTCAAGGACCACGCCGACCGATTTGCGACGGCCTGCAAAATGTAGGCAGGGCGCGCGCGGGTGCCGGCAGCATGCGCGTTGCCCGCGCTACACCCCCAGATAGCGTTGCCACAAGGCCGTATCGCCGCGTAAGGCAGCGGAGTCGCCCTCCCAGGCGATGCGGCCTTTTTCAAGAATGTAATGTCGGTCCGCGAGCTCCGTGAGCGCCCGGACATTCTTGTCTATGATCAGGATAGCCTGCCCGGCATCCTTCAGTTTGCCGATGCAGGACCAGATTTCCTGGCGCACCAGCGGCGCCAGCCCTTCGGTTGCCTCGTCGAAAATCAGCAGCGAAGGATTGGTCATCAGCGCCCGCCCTATGGCGAGCATCTGCTGCTCTCCCCCCGACAGCTGATTGCCCATGTTGCGCCTTCGTTCCTCGAGCCGCGGAAACAATTCGTAGACGCGGGCCGTGGTCCAGGGCGCCTCGCGCCGGCTTCGATTCGCCGCGGTAGCGACGAGATTCTCGCGCACCGTCAGGTTGGGAAAAATCTGGCGCCCCTCGGGAATCAAGCCGATGCCGCGCTGCGCGATGCGATGCGGCGCCAGAGCGCCGATTTCGCCCTGCTCGAAGCGGACTGCGCCGCGCCTGACCCGGCAGAACCCCATGATGGCGTTGACGGTGGTGGTCTTGCCCATGCCATTGCGGCCCATCAGGGTGACCACCTGTCCGCGATCGACGCGCAGACTCACGCCGAACAGAATCTGCTTGGCACCATAGCCGGCTTCTATCGAATCGACCTCGAGCATGGCTTGCGGGCCGCCCATCATCGCAGCCCCCCGTCCCCGAGGTAGGCGTCCTGCACCTCCCGGCTCGCCTTGATCTCGGCGGGTGCGCCCGAGGCGATGACCCGGCCCCCCACCAGCACCGTGATACGGTCGGCGATGGCGAATACCACGTCCATGTCGTGCTCGATCAGCAGCATCGCGTGGCGGCGCTTCAGCGAGCGCAGCAGGCTCACCACCGTCTGCGATTCCTCCGGCCCCATGCCCGCGGTGGGTTCATCCAGCAACATCAGTTTGGGCGCGGTCACCACCGCCATGGCGATCTCGAGCTGCCGGTGCTCGCCATGGGACAGTTCCATCGACATCGCATCGCGGCGCGCATCCAGCCCGACCGCCTGCAGCGCCACCAGCGCGCGCCGGTTGAGCGCTTCGTTTGCGCTCGCCGGCGCCCAGAAGCGAAAGCTGTGCCCGGCTTGCGCCTGCGCGGCCAGGGCCACGTTCTCCAGCGCCGTAAAGTCCTTCCAGATGCTGGTGATCTGGAAAGTCCGGGCAAGCCCCAGCGACGCCCTGCGATGCGCCGGCAGACCGCTGATTTCCATGCCGTCGAACAGAACGCTACCCGAGCTGGGTTTCAGTTCTCCGGAGAGCTGCGCCACCAGTGTGGTCTTGCCCGCGCCATTCGGTCCGATGACCGCGTGCACCTCACCGGCGTGGATGGCGAGGTCGATGTCCTGGTTCGCGGCGAGTCCGCCGAAGGACTTGCACAGGCGGCTTACGGCGAGCAGCGGTTCAGCCATCGCGGCGAGCCTCAGTGCGACCCTCGGTGCGACCTTCGGTGCGACCTTCGGTGCGACCTTCGGTGCGATTCTCGGTGCGATTCTCGGCACGACCCACGGCGCGATCTTCGCGTCCCATCAACAGGGCGAGCAGTCCGCCCTTGTGGAACAGGATGATGATCAGCATCAGCGGTCCGAGTATGACCATCCAGTGCTTGGTGAAGTTGGACAGCACTTCTTCGAGCAGGATGAATGCCGCCGCGCCCAGCGCCGGACCGGCGACCGTCCCCACCCCGCCCAGGATCAGCATCACCAGCAGGTCGCCGGAGAGCACCCAGTGCAGCATGGCCGGGCTGACGTGCGCGTTCAAGTTGGCGTTGAGCGCCCCGCCCAGGCCGGCGATGGCCCCGGACAGCACGAAAGCCGCCAGCTTGTAGCGGAAGGTATCGAATCCCACCGATTGCATGCGCCGCTCGTTGTCCTTGATGCCGCGCAGCACCCGTCCGAAATGGGATTCGACGAGGCGACCGATGCCGTAGAGCAACACGAGAAAAATCACCGCGACGAGGAAAAAGAAGGTGGTGGGATGGCTCGCATCGACGACGCCCAGGAAGGTGTTGCGCGTTGCCATGCGCAGACCATCGTCGCCGCCATAGCGTTCCATCCCCACCGCCAGGTAGAACAGCATCTGGGCGAACGCCAGGGTGATCATGATGAAGTACACCCCGGTGGTCCGCAGGGTGATGACGCCGATGATCAAGGCGCCCGCGGCCGCCACCGCGATGGCCGCCGGCCAGACGAAGAGGCCCGAGGTCACCCCGTGATGCGTCAGGATGGCGGTGGCATAGGCGCCCAGCCCGACGAAAGCGGCATGACCGAAGCTGACCAGCCCGCCGTAGCCGACCAGCAGATTGAGGCTGGCCGCGAGGATGCCGAATATCAGCACGCGCGTCGCCAGCCGGATGAAAAACACGTCGCCGTAGAGCGGCACGGCCAGAGTGGCCGCCAGGCAGGCGGCGAGGATCCAGTGCCCGCGGCGCAATCTCATCGCGCCTTCATCCTCTCGCGCCCGAGAACAGGCCTTGCGGGCGGAACACCAGCACCACTGCCATCAGCAGATAGATCGCCATGGAGGCCAGCGCAGGGCCGAACTGAAAGCCGAACAGGGCGGGCAACAGGAAACGCCCCATGGTGTCCACCAGCCCGACCAGCAGCGCCGCAATGAAAGCGCCGCGGATCGATCCGATGCCGCCTATCACCACCACGACAAAGGCGATGATGAGCATCGGCTCACCCACGCCGACCTGCACCGCCAGGAGAGGCGCGGTGATCATGCCGGCGAAGCCGGCCAGCGCCGCCCCGAGGCCGAAGGTGAACGAAAACAGCAGCCCGATGTTGACCCCCAGCCCCTGCACCATCTGCCGGTTGCTCGCGCCCGCGCGTATCAGCATGCCGATGCGCGTGTGCGTGACGAGCAGGTACAGGAGCGCCCCGACCAGCAGGCCAAAACCGGTCACCGCCAGCCGCAGCACGGGGTACTTGACGCCGTTGAACAACTCCACCGATCCGGACAGCAGCGCAGGGGTCATGATGTACTGCGGCTCGGTGCCCCAGACGATGGTGGTCATTTCATTGAAGAACAGGATCAGGCTGAAGGTCGCCAGCACCTGGTCCAGATGCTCGCGCTCATACAGGGGACGCAGCACCGCCATCTCCAGCACCACCCCGAGGAGGACGCAGGCCGCCACCGCCAGCACGAGTCCCAGGAGGAATGACCCCGTCAATTTCGTCAGCGACGCGGCAAAGAACGCGCCCAGCATGTAGAAGGAACCATGCGCGAGGTTGATGAAATTCATGATCCCGAAAATCAGCGTGAGACCGGCCGCCATCAGGAACAGCATCACCCCCAGCTGCAGGCCGTTCAACAACTGCTCGATGAAGAGAACCGCGTTCATGCGCGGCCTGCCTGCAACAGGATCGCGATTTCAGGCAGCGGATTCATCGCTCGCCGGCGATCATGTCCGCCATGCGCTCGCCTATCATGATGGTGGTGAGATTGGTGTTGGCGCGCGGGATGGTCGGCATCACCGACGCATCGACCACCCGTAGGCCCTGCACTTTGTGCACCCTGCATTGGGCATCGACCACGGCCCCGGCATCCGATGCGTCACCCATGCGGCACGTCCCCACGGGATGGTAGAAGCCGGTCGCGCGCTCGCGCAGCCAGCCGTGCAGTGTCTCTTCGTCTGCCAGCAGCGCCTCCATGCTCAAGCCCTGGTGAATGACGTTGTCGATCAGCCAGCGGCGCAGGCCGGCTGGGCCGTCCATCAGGAGTGCGCCGCACGCGGCCCGCAGCCGGTTGCCCGCGGAAAGCCGGTTGAGATTGCGGATGCGCTCGGAAAAGCTCGACGGAAACACTTCGTTGGCAACCTCGCGCATACCGGGCGATGCGTATATTTCCGCGGCGAAGCGCACCGCGGCCGCGAGCCGGAGCAGGTCGCGGCGATCGGCGAGCATGTTGAAGGCCACATCGGGCTCGACGGCGGGGTCGGCGGAAACAAGCGAGACGCGGCCCCTGGAGTACGGCTTGTACAGGCACAGCACCAGCGCGCCGATCTGCGCGCCCAGCGCGTGCCACGAGGCTTTGTTGGTCACCGACACGTACATGTCCGAAGGGGCGCAGTCCGCCACGCCGGAGTCATAGCGCAGGGCGAGATTCGATGCCGGGCGCAGATCGGCCGGCTGCCGTCCGCGCGACTTGAGGTGGCAGGCGACGGACACTGCCGGATGGTCCTGCAGATTCGATCCCACGCCGGCCAAATCGGCCGTCACTTCGATCCCGAGCGCTTCAAGCGCGGCGGCAGGCCCGACGCCGCTTCGCATCAGAATGGCGGGCGAGTGCAGGGCGCCTGCACTGATGATGACTTCGCGGCCCAGGAAAGTGCGCGCTTCTTCTCCGACGCGCGCACCAAGACGAACCGCCACACCGGTCGCCCGCGACCCGTCGAAGACGATGCGCTCGACGTAGGCATCGCCCACGATCTGCAGGTTGTCGCGGCGCCTGGCCTCGGCGCCGAGATAGCCCATGGCCGTGGAGACGCGCTGCGCGAGTGTGCTCGTCATGGGAACCGCGCAGTAGCCGTTTGCGACAGCGCCGTTCATGTCCGGCACGAAGTCCCAGCCACGCGCCTGCAGGCCGGCAGCAACGGCCTTGCAGAATCCCGGCCACTGCTCTCTCGCATGCCGGCGCACCGGGATCGGTCCATCCGCGCCATGCCATTCGTTCTGAAAATCGAGATCGCGTTCCAGTTTGCGGAAGTAGGGCAGCACCTCGTTCCAGCCCCAGCCGCGGGCGCCCGCGGCCAGCCACTCGTCGAAGTCGCCGGGCAAGCCGCGCAGCGCGATCATGGCATTGACCGACGACCCGCCGCCCATGATGCGCGCCTGCTCGTAGCGGCGAGCGGGTGCGTCTGTCGCGCCGCTACCGAAGCGCACCCGCAATTCGGGCCAGAATAAATCGGGGCGGAAGAACGCCGTGTAATAGGTGTCGCGCACTTCCGCCGGCTCCTCGCCCGGCAGGGCATCGGGTCCCGCTTCGAGCAGCAGGACGCGCCTCGCAGACGATGCCGACAGGCGGCCGGCCAGGACGGCGCCGGCCGCGCCTCCGCCCACAATGATGCAATCGTAATCGACCGCCAAATAACCTCCCAGCTACAACAGACTTTTCCGACGTGCCCCGCAGGGCGTTGAGACTGCCCGCCCAGTCAGTTTATGACCAGCAGTTCGTGCCCGGGGTCGGTCGAGATGATCTCGACCCCGCCCTCGCGCATGATGATGTGCTCCTCCGGATTCAGCAGACCCTCGTGCACTTCAGCCTTCGGCTCGGGCGTGATGCTCATCCCGGGTTGCAGGATGTGCTGGTCGAACGCATTCAGGTACGGCGGCTCGACGCCCAGGCCGATGCCGTGGCCGATGCGCAGCGACGGGTGGCTGGAGTAGTTGACCCATTTCGTTTTGGCCATCAAGCCCTGCGAATACTCGAACACCTCGCGAGTTGCCACCCCGGGCTTCATGAAGTCCATGACCTTTTCGAGAATGTCCCACATGCCGTTGTGCTCGCTCAGCTGCCGCTCCGACGGCGGTCCGAACACGACGCGGCGTGTGAAATCGGCTCGATAGCCCTGAACGCTGCAAGCGCCGTCGAGGTACAGGATGTCACCCTTCTGGAACGCACCCTTGGGCCCGGTGCCGCCCAGCGCAGTGGGCGCACCCGAATCCATATCCGCGCCCAATTCACTGTAGTAGGAAAGCGCGCGCCTCTGGATGTCGGCCGTCGTCATGCCCGGCCGCAGTTCGGTGAACAGTTTTTTCCATGCCTTGCCGCCTATCTGGCAGGCCGATTTGAGTTGCTCGATTTCCCACTCGGACTTGATCATTCTGCAGGCCCAGGTGATGGGACCGGAATCGACCCAGCGAACCTTGGGTGCCTGGCGCTTGACCAGTTCCCAGTCTTCGATCGAAAGGTTCAGGCGCGTTTCGTAGCCCAGTTCGATGGCGACGGTTCCCGCCAATGCGCCCTTCTCTTCGAGGAGGCCTGCGATGCCCCAATCGACGGGTGTCTCTTTCCGGATCGGGATCTCGGGATAAATGCGCGCGTCCTCCACGTGATTGGGTTTGGGCTTGTGGTAAAGCCGCGCAAACATGGAGGGGCCGCTCCAGTCGATCACAGTCGGCGCGCCGCTCTGTGGTAACACAAGGACTGCCGGCCGGCTGGCCATCCACAGCGGAATGCGCTGGCCGGTGAAGTACCAGAAATTCAGCGCATCGGTGACGATCAGGCAATCGACACCCTGCGCGCGCATCAATGCGCGCGCCTTCTCCAGCCTGGATGCGCTTTCAGTTTTCGTCGACATGGGGCACCTTTTTCATGGACACTACCGCTCGGCATGAGTCCAAGCGCGACGGAGCATTGCGATTGCTATTTTCCATTCGGGCGGATTCGCACGGCTTCAATTCACGGGATGATATATGCACTTGCCCAAGGCCACGTTGCGACGGGCCAATCTATGAAAATACGGCGATGAAAACACGATTCAGCGACAGCAAGGACGAGGCATAGGAAAACATGGAACAGGCACAAAAAATCTGGATGGACGGCGCGCTGGTCGACTGGGCCGATGCCAAGGTGCATTTTGTCGGCAACAGCCTGCACTACGGCTTCAGCGTGTTCGAGGGCATCCGCTGCTACAAGACCGATGCCGGGCCGGCGGTATTCAGGCTGGACACGCACATCGACCGGCTGTTCAGGTCGGCCAAGATCATCGGGCTTGACATGCCCTACGGCCGCGATGCCGTGATCCGGGCCTGTTGCGAGACGATACGCGCCAACGCATTCGAGCAGTGCTACATTCGGCCGGTGGCCTACATAGGCGAGGGCGGCATGGATCTGGACCCGCGCGGCTGCAAAACCAACCTGGGTATCGCTGTCTGGTTCTGGGGGGAATATCTCGGCGAAGGAAAGCTGGAGAAGGGCATCCGGGTCAAGACCTCGTCCTTCACCCGGCATCACATCAACGCCAACATGACCAAAGCGAAGGCCGGCGGCAACTACATACTGTTCCAGATGACACGCACCGACGCACTCAGGCAGGGATACGACGAGGCGCTGTTGCTCGACTCTGCCGGGCATGTGGCCGAAGGCTCGGTGGAGAACATATTCATTGCGCGGGACGGCGCGCTGATCACCCCGCCGCTCACCTACATACTGGAGGGCATCACCCGCGATTCCATCATCAAACTGGCCCGGCGCGCGGGCCTGGAAGTGCGCGAAGAATTCTTTTCGCGCGACTCGGTCTACATCGCCGACGAGGCTTTCTTCTGCGGCACCGGCGCGGAGGTCACCCCGGTGGTGGAAGTCGACGACCGTGCCATCGGCGAAGGGCGGCCGGGTCCCATCACCCAGCGCTTGCAGAAAATTTTCTTCGACACGGTGTATGGACGCAATCCGGATTTCGCGCACTGGCTCACGCCGGTGTCGTGACGATCCTTCGCGCCCTTGATGACGAACTGACCCTTCGATGCCGGCAAAGATAGAGATACGCGTCCTGTCCGAGCAGCAACTGAGCTCGGTGGCGCCCGCCATGCCAGAGATGATCGCGATCGTCGAGGATACCTACCGCATAGCGGGCCGCGGTGAAGCCGAAGTGCCGACGAAATTCGGCGTCCATCCCGAGCGGCCGGGGAGCTTCTGCCACGCGATGCCTGCCTGGATTCCGCCGGCGCACGCACTGGGAATGAAATGGATCTCCTACTACCCGGGCAACCTTGAGCGCGACCTGCCGGACTCGAGCGGCATCATCATCCTCAATGATCCGGAGACCGGGCTTCCGGTCGCGGTCATGGAAGGCATGTGGATCACCTACGCGCGCACCGCGGCCTGCGCTGCGATCGCGGCGAAGTATCTCGCGAATCCGAAGCCCGAGCGGCTCGGGCTGATAGGCTGCGGCGGACTTGGCCGCTGGTCGCTGCGGACGCTGGCTGAATTATTCCCCAGCATCCGCGAAGTGCGGGTCAATTCCCGAACCGCGGCATCGCGCGAGGCGTTCTGCGTGGAAATGCGCAGCAACCCACGCCTGACCCTGATTCCCGTTGTCCAAGCCGAGGACGCCATACGCGGCATGGACATCGTGGTGACCTCGATTCCCAAATCGGGCGAACACCCGGCGCAGGAAGCATTCTGGACCGCCGGCACCCTGGCCATTCCGCTGGATGTCACCGGCGCCTGGGACGACGACGCCTTCGCCCGTGCGGACGTGCTGGTCACCGACGGCTGGGATGCGTTCGCCCGCGCCGCCGCGCGACGCCCGGACATCAAACTGCCCGCGCATCCCGTCGATCTTGCAGAGGTGCTGCTGGGACGAGTCGCGGGGAGAACCTCGGACAGCCAGCGCATCATGGCGATTCCCACCGGCGTGGCGAGTGTCGACATGACCCTCGCCTGGGAGATCTTCCGTCGCGCCTGCGCGGCGGGACTGGGGACGGTGCTGGCACTGACTTGAAGTGCGAACGGGTCACTGGTCCCGCGAGAAAGACCTAACCCTCGCAATACGGCTCAACAATATCTAATATTTGAGCCGTAAATGCCTAAAATACGGCTCATGGATCCTTCTACCGTCTACATCTGGCGCAAGCCCGGCTGGCCGGCGTTCACGCTGCACCAGGAAGCGCTGATCGAGCCGCTTGGCCGCGCACGTCTGGCGCAAGGCACCGCCCTGGGCCTGGCGCATGCACTTGGCCTGGAACGGCACCCCGAGGTGATCCAGAACATCTGGATCGCCGATGCGATGGCAACCGCGGGAATCGAAGGAGAAAAATTGGATGTCGAGGCGGTTCGATCATCCGTGCTTCGCAAGATGGGTCTCGCTGCGACGCGCAAATCGCCGCGCCACGTGGACGGCCTCATCGAAGTAATGGACGACGCAACCCGCAACTTCGCAGGTCCATTGACCCACGCGCGCTTGTGCAACTGGCAGGCGGCCCTGTTTCCCGGCGGGCGTTCAGGCCTTGCACGCATAGAAGTGGGCAAGTACCGCACGTACCTTGAACCCATGCAGATTGTCAGCGGACGAATTGGCAAGGAAAAAATTCATTACGTAGCGCCACCTTCCGCGCAAGTGCATTCGGAGATGACCCACCTGTTGGCGTGGTTTCGCGATAGCGCACCGGGCGGAAAGACTCGGATGGACGGCCTGGTACGAATGGCCATTGCGCATCTTTGGTTTGAAGCCATCCACCCGTTTAAAGACGGCAATGGCCGAATCGGCCGTGCGCTATGCGACATGGCGCTCGCGCAGGACGCCAATGCCGCGTCGCGCATCGCCAGCCTGTCGCGCCAATTGCATGAAAACCGTTCCCAGTACTACGACCAACTCATCACGGCCCAGCGTGGCGGGTTGGACGTGACCGATTGGGTGGTTTGGTTTGTCGCGCAATTCGAAGAAGCCTGTAAAAAATCCGCCGCCATCATCCGCGCGGCGGTGGACAGGGCGCATTTCTGGGAAGCCGCGCCGAAGATGAACGGACGTCAGAAGAAAGTCGTGCAGAAATTGATCGATGCAGGAAGAGGTGGATTCGAGGGTGGCATGAGCGCCGGGAAATACGTCAACATGACCGGCGCCTCGAAGGCAACCGCGACGCGGGATCTTGCCGACCTGAGCGAAAAAGGCGTCCTGGAAATTGCCGGGCAGGGACGAGGAACACGCTATTGGATAGCTGGAAATGGACCGCGGAAGACCTAACCAACGCCATCGGTAGTTGCAAATTGATCAATCGTTGTTAACCAAGGCAACCAGACTGCCGGGGAAGCCAGATTGGCGTCGAGGACACAATGCCGGTACCACTTGCAACGTCTCCAGGGGGTCCAGTAAACCGCAACATCGTGGCAGACGACATCGGGAGCAGGAAGCTGCGCGCCATCCGGATCGAGATGCCGCGTAACACGAACCTGATCATGCCGATGCAGGCGGTGTATCCCAAAGAGGCCCCGCCCGGGCCCGCGCGGGTCGCTGGCTGATCCAGAATCTCAAACAGCGGGCAGGAGCGGGGAGTTCAAGGAAGAGAGCAGGCGGGAAGAACACGCCTTGATGCAGCAACATGTAAGGCTGATTTTATATCTTTTTTGTTTGACAACTATCTGCAGATAGCCGTGTCCATGGCATGTCTTCGTCACAATCTTATAAATATATTTTCCAGGCCGGACTGGTTTAAGAAACACGCGACCCATTTCGAGGCGATCACAAACTGCCGCTACCTCACCTGGCGATAAGCTTCACGACGATGGCGGATTGGCCTGGTAGAACGTGATGCCCGCGGGAGGCTGAGACTTTGTCGAAATGCCGCGCCGGGGCGGCAAGCGCGGTTCTTCCGGCGGGATCAACATGGGGTATATCACCATGTCATATAGGATGGGATATCATGTAATGATATGGGATGGAATCAGGAATCGGAGCGGTCTATCGAATGGCTGCTCGACTACGAAGGACGTGTGCACGTTTTCGAGGGCGGGTATTACGTGAAGTTCGAATTTCGAAAGGTGGCAGAGCAGGCAACCGTGCCTCATCGAATCAAGTATTCGATGTCATTGCATGCACCGGATGGGACGCGACTGATGGGATTTGACAACGCACATCCGGTCGAGCGCAAGGCCGGAGCGATGAAGCGCCGCAGCGCGGCTGCCGATCACTGGCATCGTGATGAGAATGACTCGGGTCGGCCGTACACATTTATAGACGTCCAGACTTTGCTTGAAGATTTCGAGAAGGAAGTCGAAAGGAAGCTGTCGGAAAAGGGCGTTTCCGTGATTGTTGTCCGCGTGGATCAATCACACTAATAGAGAGGTAACGCCATGAATCAGGTGAGAACTTTTGGAAGCTTGATTGCCGAGTTGAAATCTGTGGCGGCCGGAAAGAAGCCGGCACCTCGCGACGCCAGCGAACGCTCGTATGAATCTCCGTCCGCCGGCGGTGGAGCATCTTCCCGGCATCCACGAAAAGTGCTTGGCTACGCGGAACTCCAATCCATTGAATCGGTGGCACGCCTGTTAACGCCGGAGAATCGCGAATTGCTTTCGACTATCGCGAGTCATCATCCTTCATCAGTGACCGAATTGGCCAAAAGGTTAGGACGTGCGCAGTCCAATGTCAGTCGTACTTTGTCCAAACTGATGAAATTGGGTTTGGTAGAGATCAAGACCGGGGAAGGACAGGCAAAGGCGCCGGTTCTCGTTGTCCAAAAGCTGAGTTGCGAGGTGGATCTTATTTCTGGAAGAGTGACTTTGTTCCACCCATAGTTTGAAGTGTGCATCCAGCGCCCGCTCCGGCTTTATTGTTTGAATTGCCAGGCCATATTGCTGTTAGTGCAACACGCTTTTTGTAAATTCGGTTTGAACGATTTTGCGATTTGTGGCTGGCCTACGTTCTTCGGGCGGTTCCATCGAGGCATCATAACCGGCCGCGGAAATTTGCGAGTCGGGATAACAGCGCTGCTTCAGGTTCGCCCGCAACAACGCCGTCTCAATCGGACGATTGCCCTCGCGCTTGCTCACATCGCCGAATTTGCGGTAGCCGAGGCCGTCGGACCGCGCCGCTCGGTGAACAGCGCGACCACGTGATTATGTGTGCGGCGTTCGGAACGGGGTTGCTCGTTCACGGCACCACTTCCCAGTGTCCGCCCTTGTCTGGCCAGACGCGCTTCAGCCTGCGTGATTCCACCATCTTCGCGACAGCCCGCTCAACAGTACGGCTAGTCTTGCCGATCTCCGTTGCAACTTCACTGAGACTCAAGGTGGGCCGTCTCGACAATATGGACAGAATTTTCCCCGACATTTTCCCCGACATTTTCACCGAAGTTTTCACCGAAGTTTTCACCGAAGTTTTCACGCCTGCTTCGGTGAGCTGTTCGCTGCCGTCAGCCGGGCTCACCGCCTGGAGGTAGCCGGACGCAAAGGCGAACTCCAGCCACAGGTCGTGCCCGGCCAGACGAATATGCGGTTGCGGTGTTCCGGCGTCGCGGCAATCCTGGAAAATGCGCTGGATGCCGCGACCCCAGGCCTCGATCTCCCCGGCGCGGAAAAAGGCATTGGCGACATTCGGGTTGTACGGGAGTGAAGCGTGTTCACGCAGGAGATCGTCCAGCCCCCAGCCCTCGGGCAGCACGGCGGGGTTCCAGATCTTGAGCCCGTCCGCATAAACCCGGATTTGCACAGGGGCGGCCACCGCATAGTCGCGGTGAACGAGCGCGTTGAGGATAGCCTCGCTCAGGGCGGCGTCGGGCACCGGGAAATATTCGATGCGCTGGATGCGCTCGTAGCGGATGGCGGCCTTGAGATACTTGGTCTGCAGCAAATCGATCGTGGTTGCGCCGCTCCTGGCCGTAGGTCTCGAGGATGCGCGGATGAGCGCGGCCGGCGAGCACCAAAACCAGTTTCCAGCCGAGGTCGGTCGCGTCGCGCAGGCCGGAATTCATGCCCTGGCCGAAGAACGGCGGCTGCAGGTACGTGACGCATGCCGGTCCGAAATCGGCGATTGACCGCGGCACCCGGCGGCGGCAATACTCTTCGAAGGCCCGCTGGATATCCTATCCATGTCAGAGGGAACAATGAAGCTCGGATTTTTCTACTGGCCCTGCGGCCACCACATTGCCGCCTGGCGCCACCCCCAGGGAACGCCGGATTGCGGCTCCAATCTGCCGCACATCATTTCTCTCGCGAAGACGGCGGAACGCGGCCTGTTCGACATGTTATTCATGGCGGATTCGGTGACGTTCTGGCGCGCCGATCTCGATGCGATGTCGCGCGATTCCTGGGGCACCGCCATTGAACCTTTCACGCTGATGTGCTCGCTGGCGCAGCACACGCGGCATATCGGCCTGGTCTGCACCGCCACCACCACCTACGATTTCCCCTACTCACTGGCGCGGCGCTTCGCGTCGCTCGACCTGGCCAGCGGCGGGCGCGCGGGCTGGAACCTGGTCACTTCCGGCAACCGGCTCGAGGCCGACAGCTTCGGCCTGGATCGCCACCCTGACAAGGTGGATCGCTACGAGCGAGCGCGCGAGTTCGGCCATGTGGTGCGCGGTTTGTGGAATTCCTGGGATGAAGGCGCCTTTGTGCGCGAGCGCGATTCGGGGGTGTATTTCGACAAGTCCCGCCTGCATGTCCTGGAGCACAAGGGGGCGCACTATCGCGTGCGCGGACCGATGAACGTGGCGCCTTCGCCGCAGGGCGAGCCGGTGCTGGTGCAGGCGGGCGCTTCCGAAGACGGCCGCGCGCTCGCCGCCGCGACTGCCGAAGTGGTGTTCGGCGCCCATGTCACGCTCGAGGGCGCCTGCGAATATTACAAGGATGTGAAAGGAAGAATGCAGGCAGCAGGCCGTGATCCGGACAGTCTCAAGATCATGCCCGGGCTATCTGTCTATGTCGGACGGAGCCGCGCCGAAGCGCATGACAAGCACGCGCAGTTGCAGGACCTCATCGATCCCGCGGCAGGTTTGCAATTGCTGTCCAAGCGCCTCGATTTCGATTTGAGCGGATACGATATCAACGGCCCGCTGCCGGCGATTCCTCCCAGTGCGGTCAGCTCCAGCCGCGTGGCGCTGCTCACCGCGATGGCGCAGCGCGAGAATCTGACAATTCGCGACCTGTACCGTCGTATCGCCGGTGCGCGCGGTCACATGGAGGTGGTGGGCTCGCCCGCCGAGGTGGTCGACCTGATGGAGCAGTGGGTGAAGGAAGGCGGTTGCGACGGTTTCAACATCATGCCGCCGGTGTTCCCGGGCAGCCTCGTCGATTTCGTCGACCTGGTGGTGCCGGAACTGCAACGGCGCGGTTTGTATCGCACCCGATACGAGGGCACCACCTTGCGCGCCAACCTCGGCTTGACACGGCCGGCATGGAAACCGTGACGCAGCGCGGCGTGCGCTCAAGGCCCGGCCTGTTCCGGATTACCTGCCGGGTTGCGAGACGCTTTCCTTGATGACACGCCCCCAGATCTCGCCGTCGCGACGGATCAATGCGTCGAATTCACGGGCGCCAAGGAAGACCGGCTCGGCGCCCAATTTTTCGAGGCGCTCGGCCATGTCGGCGCCATGCGCCGCCTTGTCAACTTCGTCGGCGACGCGCTTCACCAGTTCCGCCGGCGTCTTGGCGTGCAAGACAATGCCAAACCATGCCGGCGATACTTCCGCCTCGGCGAAAGCCTTGCCGGCTTCGGCGATGGTAGGCACGTCGGGAAACGCCTTGGTGCGCCGGGCATTCATCACGGCGAGCACTTTGATCTTGCCGCTTCGCGCCGGGCCGATGATCGATGCAGCAGAAAGGATGGCCGCGGATATTCTGCCGGGCATCAGATCGGCCATGATTTGCGGATTGCCCTTGTAGGGGATGTCCTGCAATTCAGTGCCGGTGACCCGCTTGAACAGTTGCATGCTGAGATAGGGCGTCAAGCCGGCGCCCGGATGTCCGAAATTGAGTTTGCCGGGTTGCGTTTTCGCCAGCGCGACGAACTCCGCGAGGTCGCGAACCGGCAGGTCGGCCGGCACCACGAAGTAAGCGGAGGACTGCGCATACATGCCGGCCGCGGCGAAATCACGCACCGGGTTCCAACGCAGGTTCGGATTCAATCCGCCCATAGTGGCGTGACCGGAGGACACCCCCAGCCAGGTGTAGCCGTCCGCCGCGGCATTGAGCACGGTTTCGGTGCCGATGATGCCGTCGCCACCGGGCCTGGGATCGACAATGACCGACTGTCCCCAGTTGGCGGAGATGCGCTCCGCGATGATACGGCTCATCACATCGGCGACGCCCCCGGCCGGATAGGGCACGACCAGGCGCACCGGTTTTACCGGGTAGCTTTGCCCGCGGACGGCGCCCACCATGAGCGCGGCAACGGCAATGGTCAGGAGAGGCAAAAAAACTTTTGATATTTTCATCGCGATCGTCTCCCTGGATCGAGCCGCGAAATCTTCGCTGCGGTGTCGCGAATCGGCGGCGCTTTTTCCTGCGCAGAAAACTCCGCGGCTAGGTGTTTGTACCCATTCCACGGCGCATTGTACGAGCGGGTCGCACGCTCCTCCGGAAAACGGCTCTCGAATAGGCAGCAGTGCGGGCCGAAGTGCTCATTGTCTTGAAAAGAATTGTTGCGCAACGCTCGTTATTCCCCCCGCCCCGCTATTCAGCCACGAACCCGGACTGTTTGATAACGGGTCCCCACCTCTCATAGTCCGCCCGGCTGAGCGCGCCGGGCCAGTTATCCACGAGGACCGTACGATTGGAACTTGACTTCAACCGCTCTGCCATCAGCCGCGCAACTATGTCCAGCGTTCCCGCCGGCGGCACGCCAATAATTATGCGCAAGGCAGGTGTACCGCTTCCGATTGTCTGGACACGCTTTTGCAACTCAGGCCGCCTTTCGCATGGCGTAAGCCTGGCGGACTTCAAGGGGTGACATGAAGCCCATCTTCTCGAGACGCCAATGGCAATTGTAGCGTTCCTTGAATTCGGCTACGG
>SHXF01000076.1 GCA_009693435.1 Betaproteobacteria bacterium
CGTTCCCCAAAAGGGCGAATATTTCCGCTCTAAGAAATCTGGTCAGTGTTAAAAGAGGCAGATAACGCCCAGCCACATAGGAGAACTAGTTCCGCGTCTGGGCGTGGTTACCGTGGCGGTCAGGACATCAGTTAAAGCGGAGTTATGGTTGAACGTGGCTAGTGGACATGCGCAGCGGACGCAATCATGATTTGTGTCCTACTCGACTTTGGCCCCGGACACTTGTACCGCCTGCTGCCAGCGCGCGCGCTCGGCCTGAATGAATTTCGTAAAATCCTGGCTGCCCATGGCGACGATCTCCTGACTGATCTTTTCGAACGCTGCGACCACCTCGCGGTCCGCGAGGATGCCCAGCACGTCGCGTTCTATCTTGTCGACTATCGGCTTGGGCGTGGCGCGCGGGGCGAGCAGTGCGTACCAGGTGAGCGCGGCGTAGGCGGGCAAACCCGCTTCCTGCATCGTAGGCACGTTCGGCATGAATTTCATGAAGCGCTTTTCGCCGGTCTGCGCGATCGCGCGCAGATCCCCCTTTTTCACGAACTCCATTCCCGTGACCGAGCCGAAGGCCAGGTTGGTCTGGCCCGACACTACCGACAGCGTCATCTCGCCAACGGTGCGATAGGGAATATGCAGAATGTCCAGGCCGGCCATGTGCTTGAAGGTCTCGGCGGCGAGGTGGGGACTGGTGCCGCTGCCGCCAGAGGCATAGACAAGCTGGCCGGGCCGGGATTTTGCGAGCGCGATCAGTTCGGCAAGCGTGTTGGCCTGTACGGATTTGTGCACAAAGAGCACAAGCGGCGAAGTCGAAACGACCACGATGGGTATGAAATCCTTCGCCGGATCGAAGGGAAGATTCCGGTATAGAAAGGGATTGATCACCAGCGGCGGACTGGACGTCGACAGCAGGGTATAGCCATCCGGCGCAGCCCGGGCGACCATTTCCGCGCCGAGGTTGCCGCCTGCGCCTGTCTTGTTCTCGAGGATCACCGGTTGACCCCACAGGGCGCTCAGCCGGTCTTTCAGGACCCGTCCGCCCAGATCGGACGGTCCGCCGGAATACGGCGAAATCATGCGCACCGTTTGTACCGGATAAGCCTGGGCCGGTGCATCCGGCGACATGAAGGCCGACGCCAGCGCGGCGAGCGACAGCGCAACGAGGCCCGACCGGAAATTGTTCAATGCCATGCGACTCTCCTGATTGGATTCGATGCCCGGGTAATCCGCTTACGCAGCCTGGGAGTCTGTAGCACTGCCTGCGATGAACTCCGCCGCACGCAAGCCGAAGATGAATGCCTTGGCAAGGCCGCCGATAGCCGACATCCGGGCCGCCCTCCAGTCCGCCGAACGCGGAGCCCACGGCGAACAAACCGTCGATCGCATGCCCGGCCTGGTGGATGACCCGCCCATGGATGTCTATCGCGGGGCCACCCATGGTGTAGGTAATGCCGGCGCACGCCGGGATCGCATGGAAAGGCGGCGTGCGTAGCGCGTAGGCAGGGTGCTTTGCGCTGGAGCGCGGTGGATCCAGCGACGCCTGCGCGTTGTTCGCAAGCGCAGCGTTGTAACGCGATACCGTTTCTTCCAGCGCTTGCTGCGGCAGTCCGGCCCTCTCCGCGAGTTGCGAAATGGAATTGGCGCTGTGTATCCTGGCATTTGCAAGCTTGAGGGTGGGGTTGGGCAGGGGCGGCGCGGCCGGATTGGCGCCCGGTCCCTCCCACACGGTCTGGTCGAAAATGACCGTAGCGTCGAGCGCATTGGCGCGGCGCGCAACCGTGTTGGCGATGTACACCGCCTTTGCCTTCGTCCAGAAAGCGCCTGCCATCCGCGCCCACCACGATCCCCGAAACGGCCAGTGCGTCGAGATAAGGGTGCGGCCAGAGTTTGTCGTTGGTGAAGGCGTCGCGTGCCAGCAAATGACCGTAGAAGCAATCCATGCCCACCAGCTTCGCGCCGGCCGACTCGGCCATGCGCAAACCATCGCCGCGCCCCGTTCCCGCATTTCGCCGCATCAGGTGCGCCGCGTCGCCCGCCACGAAGCGGCGCACGTATTCCTCGTTTGCCTGGAAGCCGCCGTCGGCCAGCACGACGGCGTTGCACCGCAGTTGTTTCGTCACGCCGTCCTTGACCGCTACGACACCCTCACACCGGCCGTCCGACATCAGCAATCCGCCGACGCGCGTATTCAGTGCAAGCTCGCCGCCATTGCGGCGCATGGCCTCAGTGAGTTGGCGCATGGCGATGTCCGGGCCGCGCCCCTTCCAGTCCAGGCCGGGCTGGGCGGTGCGCGGTGGAATCATGACCCATTGTCGCGAAGGATCGTCGCCGATGCGCATGAAGCGGATGCCGTGGCGCTGCAGCCAGTCAATGGCTTTCCCGGCATCGCCGGCGAACGCACCTGCGAGTTTCTCGTCCGCCTCGCCGCAGGTCGCCTTCATGATTCTTTCGAGCAGCGCGTCCGCCGCGCTTTTCGGGTTATCCATGCAGATCGACAGGTGACCGCCTGACCAGCGGGAATTGCACGCGTACTCGCTGTCGCTGCCCTGTTCCAGAATCAGCGTCTTGCGGCCCAGTTCGCCCGCGCGGGCGGCGACCGTGAGGCCGGCGAATCCGCCTCCGACCACGATGATGTCGGCGTCCATCGCGTTACCTGTCATCGCGGAAGCAGCATGTCGGCAATGATGCGCACCAGATCCGCGAATACCGCCAGCAGAAATCCCGTTACCAGGCCGACGACAAGGCCGGCGGCAAGCCCTCCCCAGCCCAGCGTGCCATTGATCATGGCCATGAGCGCGGCGAGCCAGATTCCGGCGGTTGACAGCGCGGCGAGCGGATAGCCAATCTTGAGGAACAGCCGGACAAAGTGGTACTGGGTCATCGCATTTTTCCTATCCGGTTCGAAGGCAACGCGGCGAGCGGTTTACGTCCATCCCGCGTCGTGTTCAAAGTCGCACACCTATGCGCGCTCCATCGAGTGTTGCATGCACGAGACGGCGGGGCGCGAGGCAATCTCCGATGCGGTAGGTCTCCGCCACCAGTCCCGCGGCTTCCTTCGCCAGCGTGTTCTCCGGACGGCTTGCGCAGGCGAACACCAGTGTATCGATGTCTTCGATCGCGCGTCGCCGCTTGGTAAACACGTCTTCCACTGTCAGGGTTCTTCCCGCGGATACCAGCGCGGATCGCGTCTGCACGTCGATGCCCTTGTCCAGCAGGCGCTTCAGCGCGACGTGCATGGTTGCGGGTTCGAGTCCCATTCCCGCCAGCAGGCATTCGGACAGCAAGGTCACCTGCTTGCCCCGGTCGGCCAGCCACTCCGCAGCCATGAGCGGCGCGAGATGATCGTCGAGCCCGCCCACCACCGCGACCTTGTTGCCGACGTTGGCCGTTCCACCGAGCAGGTCAAGGGCAGTACAGGCATGCGCTGCGTCCAGTCCGTCGATATAAGGCACGTAGGAAATCGAACCGGTGGCGATGACGAGCGCATCGGGCGCGAAATCGCGGATCAGCGCAACGCTGCCTTCGACCTCCAGCCTGATGTCGACTTTCTGGTGCTGCAACTCGCGCAACAGCCAGTCGATGTGACTGCCCATCTCGCCGCGATTGGGATCGCGCGCTATCACCGCGATCTGGCCGCCCGGCGCGCGCCCTTTTTCGAGCACGGTCACGGTGTGGCCACGCAAGGAAGCGACGCGGGCGGCCTCCAGTCCCGCGGGCCCGCCACCGATGACCAGGACGCGCTTGCGCTTGGATGCCGGAGCAAACCGCAGTTCGTCCTCGCGTCCTATGGAAGCGTTCACGGCGCACGCCGATCCGCGATCGGGATAATGGCATTCGTTCGCGCCTATGCACTTGTGAATGCGATCGCTTCGACCGGATGCGACCTTGCGCATGAAGTGCGGGTCGGCCATGAGCGTGCGCGTCACGCCTATCATGTCCGCCTTGCCCTCTGCCAGAATCCTGTTCATCAATGCCGGGTCATTGATTCTTCCCGTTACGATCACCGGCGCATCGCTTACGGATTTGATCGACGAAGCCGCATCCGCATTGACACCCGGCTCGACAAACCACGGTCCCACGTAAGGCAGCGTGACGCCATCCTCGAGGCCGCTGATCGTTCCCGCGGTCACATTGACGTAGGCGAGGCGGGACGAAATGCGCTGCACCAGCCTTTGCGCGTCCTCGACGGTGAGCCCGCCCTTCACCTGCTGGCGCGCGCTGATGCGAATGCCGATGGGAAACGCCGCGCCGCAGGTATCGCGCACATCGTCCATGATGTCTTCGAGGAAGCGTATGCGGTTGTCGAAACTGCCGCCGTAGCGGTCGCTGCGGTGGTTGGTGAACGGCGACAGGAACTGCTCGACGAGATAGCCGTGCGCCGCATGGATTTCCACGCCGTCGAGGCCCGCCTGCTGGACGCGCAGCGCGGAGCGGGCGATCAGCCTGACGAGGCGGGAGATCTCGTCGGGTTCCAGTTCATGCGGGTTGGCCCGCACAAAGTCGTCGCGCCGCGTCGAAGGCGCAATGCGCGGCTGGAAAGTCTCGGGAAGACGCGCCGCGCCCCGCTCGGCGAGTTGTCCGAAGCACAGTCCGCCGTGGCGATGCACGATATCCGCACGCGCCCGCAGCCGCGGCAGCAAGAACGAATCGTAAAAGGCCGCACCGGCTTCGGTTGCCGGGTCAGGCGCGGCGTCCCATTCGGATGAATAGGCAGGATCGATGTTGCCGCCGGCGGCGAACACCAGACCCGATACCGATTCGCTCAGGACGGGGACGCCAACCAGCCCCGGGCCCTCTGCGACGCGCTCCTCCAGGTAGCCGAGATAGCGCGCCTCGGTGAGCTTCGGGTTGTGGGTGGTCATCATCAACCGGTTGCGCGCGGTCAATGGCCCGATCGCGATCGGTTGCAGCAGCAGTTCGTTTGCGCTCAATGGATTTCCGTTTGGAGGATGGCTAGGGTCAGGCTTGCGGTGCATGCTAGCTTACGCGCGCTGTTCACCGCAATAATGCGAGGCCGAACTTGCGTGGCAGACATAGCGCGAGGCCGTCATACAATGCGAGAATCCGGTCAACCAGACAGAGGACCAGGGAGGAGAAAAATGGCTGAGCAATCCGGGGCAAGAGAAATGGAACCGGAAAAGGCGCTGGACGGCAGTTGCCTGTGCGGCACGGTGCATTACAGGGTGCGCGGCCCCTGGTTGCGCTTCATGATGTGCCACTGCACGCGCTGCCGCAAGGTGACGGGCACGGCGCATGCGACCAACCTGTTCGCGCACGCGGAAAATTTTCAGTGGACTGCAGGCGAGAGCGAAGTCGGACGCTACGAGTTGCCGACGGCCGTGCGTTTTGCGACCGGCTTTTGCCGCGCATGCGGATCGCGCGTGCCGAGCCTCAGCCGCGATGGAAAATCCGTAACGATCCCGGCAGGCTCGCTGGACGACGATCCCGGCATTCTGCCGCAGGCACGCATCTACTGGGGCTCGCGAGCGCTCTGGACCTGCCTGGACGAGCAACTGCCCCGCTTCGAGGAAGCCCCCGTGCGCTGAACGAGGGTGCCGGGGCGATCACCCCCGCACGTAGCGTGCGCCATGCGCACGATGTGAACCGATCGCGCGCGCCACGCGCTGCCAAACGCGCGATGTGGCTCCGGGTCCTAGGCAGCGGCGTGCACGCGCTTGAGGAAGCGAATCACCAGTTCGTTGAACCGATCCGCCATTTCGATATTGGGGCAGTGGCCGCAGTTGTCGAACACGTGGAGCTCGCAATCCTTGATGCGCT
Source organism: Betaproteobacteria bacterium (assembly GCA_009693435.1). The sequence continues at coordinate 5,773 of SHXF01000076.1, forward strand.
CGGCCAGCTTTGGGGCGTAGCCCTTCGCCCGCAACGGATCGTCTGCGCCGGCGATGATCAGGGTTGGTACCCGGATGTTTTCGTACTGGGTGGGATCGGGCTTGCCGAAGCCGGCGCTGGCGGCGTCCGCGGCTGCGGCAGGTACCTTCAGGCGCGGCGCGGAGGCGCATTCCCAGGCACCCGGCAGGGTCGCAAGTGCCTGGCGGCGCGCCACATAGTCGGCATCGTCGCCCCACTTCGGGTCGTACAGCATCGCCTTCAGCAGCGCCGACATCGCCGCGGACGTGCCGTCGTAGGCGAGCAGCGTCTGGCGTGCCGGGGTGAGCGGCGCTGCCCCGCCGCCGCTTGCGAGCACGACCGAGCGAAGCGGCAGGATGCAGGGTTCGCCTGCCGCGATCGCGGCGAGGTTGCTGCCACCCATCGAGTTGCCGATGAAGTCCGCACGCTTGATGCCCATTACCTCGACAAAGCGCTGCATGTGGCGGAACACGCGCGCGCGCGGGTTGCCGAAATCGTAAATTTTGTCCGTGCGGCCGAACCCCAGCCAGTCGGGTGCGACCACGTGAAAGTGTCTGGCGAGTGCCGGGATGGCGAACTCCCAGCTGATTTCCGCGGCGCCGCCGAATTCACCGGAATGCAGCAGGACGACCGTCTCTCCCGAGCCGGCCTCCAGATAGTGCGTGCGTACGCCGTCTATGTCGATGTAGTTGTCTTGTGTTTCCGCCACGTCATGCCTCCTGGGAACGGGGTGCTACGGTTGATTTCCCGCGCCGTGCGGGTACGGTACAAGAATAACACCGGCGAGCGATATCGGAACCCCTGCGCTGTCACAGGATGGAACGGCAGGTGCAGTTTCTGCGGGCTGTTTCAGAAGTCATTTCCCGCATTCCGGCATTGCATTGAAAAGTAATACTTAGACAAATATAAAAAAAGTCCAGGCGGGTCAACCGTCGGGCGCACAAACACAAAAGCCCGCTGCGGCGGGCTTTTGTCCAGCACGTGCTCTATTACAGGTTCTTGCAGAGCAGATACTGATTGGTGCCTGTTTCAGCGTAGGGCGTAACCGGGGCGGTGGTGCCGGCCGTCGGGTTCGGTGCAGTCTGCACCAACCCGCGCAACTGTCCGGTGGTTGCTGCGCCGTCATCCATCTGGGTGTCGACGGCAATCGCGATCTTGTCGGGCAGGTTGCTCGAGCAGACGATGGTGGAGGTGAACCCCATGCCGGTGGTCTGCACGCCCAAGATGCCATTGGCGGCATTGGCGGGTTGCTGGGCTGTGCCTATGCCGCTGGTCGGGCCTGCGACAAAGCCGGAAAAGCGCAAGTGCATCCAGAACAGGTTCGGCTCCGGACCTGCCAGAGCCGGGGCCACCGCAGCTGCGTTATATGCGGGCGGTGTGGCGCCGCAAACGCCGGTACACAGCACGCCATTGGCGTCTCCGCCAAAGGCCGTGGCGCCCCAGCGCGCCACCGTGGTGGCATCCAGCTCGTCGCCTGGCAAGGCGCGATAGCGATCCTGATAGGAGGAGGTTGCCGCGGCAATGCCGTTGAAGTCGTTGATGACATTCTTGATCTTCGCCTGGGTGATCATTTCCTGGCCCTTCAGAATACCGCCCAGAAGCAGGCCGATGATGACCAGAACGATCGCGATTTCGACCAGCGTGAAGCCGGTTTGAGATTTCCTGCTAGATGCAGCTTTCATGATTCCTCCCGTTGGGTGGATTACGTACGCACTATATTATTATTAGCAAGGTTTCCACATTAGGAGCAAGGTTCGTGCCATAAATACTTGCGTCATCAGGGAAACAGGAAACGCCCGCCCTAATTTGCCTTTTCCCCGGGGCCGCGTTGCTCAGCCGGCGATGCGATTTTCGGTTACGTGAGAACAATTGCCTGCGCAACGCTCGGGGTACAAACAACAAGGCCCGCGACGCGGGCCTTGTTGCAGACGAAATGCACTTACAGGTTCTTGCAGAGCAGATACTGATTGGTGCCTGTTTCGGCGTAGGCCACCGTCGGGGCGATAGCGCCGGCCGTCGGGTTCGGTGCAGTCTGCACCAACCCGCGCACCTGTCCGCCTATCGACGAGCCGTCATCCATTTGCGTATCGACAGCAATCGCGATTTTGTCGGGCAGGTTGCTGGAGCAGACGATGGTAGAGGTGAACCCCATGCCGGTCGTCTGCACCCCCATGATCCCGTTGGCGGCGTTGGCAGGTTGCTGGGCGGCGCCGATGCCGGCGGTCGGACCTGCGACAAAGCCGGAAAAGCGCAAGTGCATCCAGAACAGATTCGGTTCCGGGCCTGCCAGAGCCGGGGCCACCGCGGCCGCGTTATACAGATTCACGGGCGGCGCGGCGCACACACCGGTACACAGCACCCCATTGGCGTCCCCGCCAAAGGCCGTGGCGCCCCAGCGCGCCACCGTGGTAGCATTCAACTCGTCGCCCGGCATGGCGCGGTAGCGGTCCTGATACGAGGAGGTTGCCGCGGCAATGCCGTTGAAGTCGTTGATGACGTTCTTGATCTTCGCCTGGGTGATCATTTCCTGGCCCTTCAGAATTCCGCCAAGAAGCAGGCCGATGATGACCAGGACGATCGCAATTTCAACGAGCGTGAAACCGGACTGAGACTTTCTGCCGGATTGAGACTTTCTGCCGTATTGAGACTTCCTGCTTAAGCCAGCTTTCATGGTATCTCCCAACCAAATGTGTACTGCGGGCCAAGTAACAAGCAAGGTTCATGCCTGAGAAAAAACGAGAAAATCGGGGGTTTTCCGCACTTTCAGAGGAAAAGTTGTCGATAAGTCAACGATTCTGACGAAATTGTGACAATTCTTTTCATTTCCGGGCGCTTAAGCGTAGCCGCTCTTCTATCGATTTGAGGCGGTCTTCCAGAAATCTCAATTCCCCCGGGTGCGTAATCTGGCCACTCTGGACCAAGCCGCCGATCATCACCCTCGCCGCTTCAAGTTCGTTCATGTCCTCCAGGATGAAGATTTCCATTTGCTTGGCCCACATCGGCACATTTTCCCCGGTCGCGTGCTGTTGAATCGCCGCCGCATAGCGTCTGGCGAGTGGCAAGTCCTTGAGACGATGCTTGGCCACGAAAGCGGCGTGCGCGAGCCATGGCCAGCGCCGACCCGGATCGACGAGGAATTGCTCATGGATGAAATCGAGCATTAATCGCTGTTTTACCGGGTCCGGCACTTCGGCGTAAATCCGACTCGCGGCGTGCAGCGGGTACTGTCCGGCGGGATCCAATTGCAATATGGCGGTCAGCCAGCCAATCAACCGGCGATAGTCGAGTTTGTGGTAGGGCATCAGCGTGCCTGCTTGATAGTCGAAGGACTGCAGGTACAGCATCAGTCCTTTGGCCAACGGGAGCGGGTCTCCAAAGGACATGAGGCGCAGCACATTGACCCCGGGGGGGATAGGCAGGTCTTCCGCGCGCGGCGGGGTGGGCGGATGAGCTGTCTTTACCATGCCCTGGAACAGCAGGCACGCCAGCAGGCATGCCAGCACGATTCGCGGCACGCGCGCGATTGACCGTTCTTCCCTGAACTTCACAGGCTCTTGCGATACAAGTCGAACAACGACGCCGCGCCGATGAGCGCCACATACAGAAGCGCCTCGCCCAGAATCAAAAAGAACGGAACGCCGGAAACGGGCGAATCGATCAGCCAGCCGCTCAGTGTCATCCGGTCGAGCGCGGGCAACAGGAGACCGATTCCGTCCACGCCGGCCTCGATGATGTTATCGACCACGGTGTGCTCGGTCTGTACGCCGGTGCTTGCGATGATCTGCATGGCTGCGATAGAGCGCGAGAGCGCGTAAAAGGCGGCCACCGCGGCAAACGCCGAAACGGTCTGCCCCAGCGAGAGCGCGCAAAACAGGCTCATCGACGCCAGTATGAGCATCTCGAATGCAAGCGATACCGCCCAAGGCCACAGGACAGTGACCTGCACGAAGGCAAGCAAGGGCAGAGCCAGTATCGCCGCAATGGCAACCGAAACCAGCGCGAAGCCGGCAAGTTTTCCGAAAAAATAACTCGACCTCGGGGTGGGCAGCGAAAGCAGCAGGTCCGTTACCTTGTCGTTGGCTTCCCGTACCACGCTCGATATGGCGAATGCGACGACGATGAATGCGGCCGCCACACGCAGGAAGGCCGCGACCAGGGTAATGCGGATTTCGAGGGATTCCGTCACGGCAACCTGGTTCAGGAACAGCCCCAGGCCAAGCGCAAATAGCATGACGATGGCCGCGAGCCAGGCGAGCCGGTTGCGCACTGCCTCCAGCAGCGTCATGTGCGCTATTGCGATGATGATTGCCATTGGCTCCCCGCTAGTTTTGGGATTATGCTCCAACAGGTCGCGTGCAACGAAACAGCAGGATCCGATGGGTTCAAAAAAGATGCCAGGTACGCTTCAGCCCGATACGTCGCCAGTCCGGAAATTGCAGTTCGCAATTACGCAGCGATGGCGCGTGGCCTTTGTGCTCATGCTGGTACTGCTGCATCTTGCCGCGATGCGGGGCGCGGAGGATTTCTGGGCGCGCGGGCTGATGCTCGCACATTTCGGGCTGTTCATCATGTGGCAGCCCTTCATGCGTGCCGAGCAGCGCTTGAACGCGCTGCAAATCGGATTCATCGTGTTGTTTTCGGGCGGCATCATGCTGTTCCTGAGCTGGTGGATGCTTGCTTTGTGGGTCAGCGCGCTGGCGGGGATCGTTGGCGGGAAGGTCTTTCTCTTCCAGGCACTCTGGTTGCGCCGTTTTTATCTGATCGTGCTGTTTTATCTGGTTGTCCTGCTCCTTGCATGGATCGTGCCGAACAGTTTCTCGTTCGCCGAACTGCCGGAGGAGGTGGCTCTGGCGGCGCAATACGGGCTGACTGTCCTGTTCGTCGTCATGCTGTTTCTTCCAGTCGAAGCCGAGTCCGCAGAAACGCCGCAGATTGTCGATTTCCTGTACGCAGCCCTGCTGTTCCTGCTGCTGGTGGTACTGGTCCTCGGCAGCATAGCGTTCATGGCAATCGGCGAGATTCCCTACTCGATTGCCGTGTCGTACACGCTGCTGCTTATCGGCGGGGGGCTGTTGCTCTTGAGCGTCGCCTGGAATCCGCGATCGGGTTTCTCCGGGCTTGCGCTGTATTTCTCCCGTTACCTGCTATCGGTGGGGCTTCCATTCGAGAAATGGCTTTATTTTCTCGCCGACCTGTCGAAACTGGAAGCGGCGCCAGACCAGTTCCTGGAAAAGGCCTGCAACGGACTGTCGCGTTTGCCCTGGGTGTCGGGCGGGGAATGGCAGACCAAGGGCGAGTCCGGAAAGTTCGGCACGGTCTCGAAGCATACCGTGGAGTTCGATAGCGAAGAACTGCGGTTGCAGGTATTTGGGCGACACGCCCTGAGTCCCTCTCTGGTGTGGCATTTCCAGTTGCTCGGCCAGTTGCTGGCGGAATACTATGTGGCGAAGCTGCGCGAGCAGAAGCTGCAGCAGCAATCGTATATGCAGGCGGTCTACGAAACCGGCGCAAGAGTCACGCACGACGTCAAGAACCTGCTGCAATCGTTGAACGGGCTTTGCTCCGCCGCGGAACAATCCGAAAGCGCGGACAAAGATGAATTGTCCGCGCTGATGCGCAGGCAGTTGCCGGTTATTACACAGCGTCTGCAACAGACGCTGGACAAGTTGCAGCATCCGCCGCAGTCGGCCAGCGGACAACTCGTGTCAGCGCGGGAATGGTGGGACGGCCTGTGCAAGAGTTATCAGAATAGCAGGATAGATTTCTCGATAGTGGGCATCGAACCCTCCACCGTGCTGCCGAAGGAGTTGTTCGACAGCGCGGCCGATAACCTGCTGCAGAATGCCCTGCGGAAGCGGCTTACCGAAAAAGGCATCAGCATCAGGGCAACGCTGCAGTGCGCTGATCGACTCGCGCTGACGGTGCACGACAGCGGCAATCAGGTGCCCGGCCATGTCGTGCACGGGTTGCTGCGCGGGCCGGTTGCTTCGGAATCCGGATTCGGAATCGGGCTCTACCAGGTTTCGAGGCTTGCGAAAATGTCCGGCTTCTCGCTTGCGCTTTCAACCAACGATCCGGCGAACGTGCGCTTTACGTTGATCGCTTCGGAGCAGGGCGGGACAGGCGCTGGCTGAGCGTTCCCGGTCATTTGCCCTGCGGCTGGCCGGGAATTGCCCCAGACTCCTCCCGAAAGCACAACCAGAGAACCAGGCCATTGATCAGGATCCAAAGCGTTTCCATGTACAGCAACGGGATGTACAGCCGCCGGTTCCACTTGTCGCCGAACAGGAAATAGAAGCCGTCGAAGTAGCTCCCCGAAAGGCGGAGCGTGGACACATAATTCTCCAGCGGCGGGAACAGGAAAACCAGCGCGAGGTTCAGCGCGACCGCGATAATCAGGGCGGTGCGGCGGCCGATGCCGTGGTTCTGCGGGGAGTAATGGCGCAACAGCAACCAGCCGATCGCACTGTTGACAAGAACCCAGTAGGTCTCGAGCAGCAGCAGGTTGTTATCGACGATGCGGTTGTGATGCGTATCGAAGTAGAAGTAGAACGCGTCGAACGTAGTCACGCCCCGGACTCCGATCACCGTCGAGTTGTATGGCGGGAACAACAGCATCACGGCGAGATTTCCCGCTGCCACGGCGAGCAGGATGGCCTGCGATTTGTTCATGATGCAGTCCCGGTCGTGATCGGGGCATCGTGATCGCCCGCTTTCCTGCCGATGAGGCGATAGACGGTGGTATTTCCCTTGCCCTTCATATTGATGATTTGCGGTGGTTCGAATTCGAACGCGCCGCACAGCCGGCTGTGGGTAGTCGCATCCACCTGAATCATGCCCGGAGCTCCCTCTGATGTCAGACGGCTTGCGATATTGACGGTGTCGCCCCACAAGTCGTAGATGAATTTCTTTCGTCCCACGACCCCTGCGACCACCGGGCCGGTAGCGATACCGATTCGCAGCTCGAGGCCCCTGTCGTTGAGGACGGTGTCGGTGGCGAGCAGGGCGCGCATGCCGATCGCCATTTCAGCCACTCCCTGGGTGTAATTCGCCGCCGGCTGGCTGCCGAGACCGCCGGCCACCATGTAGGCATCCCCGATGGTCTTGATTTTTTCAAGCTGGTGATCGTCGGCGAACTGGTCGAACGCCGAAAAGATCTTGTTCAGCATGGCGAAAATCCGGTTGGGCGCCATGCCCCCGGCGATGGAAGTAAAGTTCACGACATCGGCGAACATCACCGTGACATCGGCAAAGCCGTCGGCGATCGAGCTTTCGTCCCGCTTGAGCCGCTCTGCCACCGACTGGGGAAGTACGTTCAGCAATAATCGTTCGGAACGTTCCTGCTCGGCCTTCAGCAGACCGTGGGCATTTTCAAGCTCCAGTTCATAGCGCTCCTTTTCAATCGCGGCAAAGCGGTGCAGCAGATACACGATGCTCGTGATGGCGGCAAAATTGAGCGCAAAGAACAGCATTGCCGTCTTCAGAGGCACCTGTCGTGTCACCGCCGCCGTGCCAGACAGCTCGAAGTCCGTATAACCGCAGAGCAGCAGCAGCATGAGATAGCCGACAAACCAGGGCAGCGATTCCCGCGCCGACAGCACGATGATCGCTACTACGGGCGCGAGCACGCTCCACAGCACCATCCCGCTCGCGCTGATGAAATTTCCAAGGGACAACTGCACGATGAACGGGAAGAACAGGAACAACCCGAGCTGGCTGTAGCGGAAAAAATCGAACGAACGGGTCTGGATGTAGATCAGCAGCGTGGCGACCGATATGATCTGATAGGCAAAGGGTGCGGTTGCCGAAAGCTGCAGCCCGTTGAACCAGTAAAGGGTCAGCCAGAACATCGGCGCCGCCGTCATCAAGCCCATGGAGAAGACCATGATGGTCTTCCTGATGCGCAAGGCGGGCGGGTCGTCGTCCTCGACACCCGCGGACCGGAGGCGCGCGACGAATGTCCGGGTTGCGTTCATCTGCGCGGGGTGAAGGGATGCGCGCGGTTCGCGGTCCGCCAGCTTGCACTCACGGCAGGTTGCCCGCACTCACCATGCGCGCCACCATGGTGGTCGCAGGGATGAACGCGACTATGTCGTCGAACTCGCAAAATGGCGCGTTGCTGGTGGTTTCACCGCAGGTCGAATCATACGCGGTGTGCTCGCGATAGTAGAACAGGTAACTCGTATAGTTGTTGCCGGTGCCTGGCGTCCCCGTCGGTGTGCCACCGGCGGCGTTATAGGCCTCGTCAGTGAGCGCAACGGCCGACGGTCCCTGCGTTCCATTGGGGAGATAGGCGCCGTATCCGTTCTTGCCGTGAGAAAGGAACACCGCGGTCAGGCCCGTTCCCAGCGCGCTGGTGGTATGCGTGCCGGCTGCGTTGCTGGAGCGGTTCAGAACCGCGATTTCACCGAGCGAGCACAGCGCAAAAGAAGAAAGCGTCGGTGTAGGTGAGGGCGCCGTGCAATTCAGTGTCGACGTCTGGGAACCCGGTGTTGATGTATTCCACGTGTTCGCGCTGGGCGCGTCGGAATATACCGATGCTACCCGGTAGGTAAATCGTCGGCCCCACGCGTCCATCTCGGGCACGCCGAGCGTAGACCACGGAATGACGCCGAGAAGGGTCGTGCATGCAGTCGCCGCGAACTGCTCGGTCCCGGCGTTGGTCGTTCCGGAAGCGACGGTGCCCAGGGCAGGGCACGGAAGCCGACCCTTTGCCAGCGCAAAGCCGATCAGGGCCTCCTTAATCTGGTCCATCGTCCGTTGTGTCTCGGTGATATTGCGCAGTTCTATCTGCGTTGTGAGCGGGACGAATGCACTTGCCAACAGCAACCCCACGATCAGCAGGACAATGGTCATTTCCGCCAGCGTAAAGCCGGTCGCCGGACGAGCGGGTTTCACGGGGCGATTACCACGACACGGTCGTTGATCGATCCGGCGCGGCCGGGTCGATGCTCGTAAGCGTAGAGTACGCTGGAATTCGAAGTAATATTCGCGCCTTCCAGATATTCGCTCAATGTGCCGGAGGGCCGCGTGGTGCCGCCCAATGCCCGTCCGGCAAAAACCAGTATGGCCTGCTTGTCGTCTTTGGACGCGTACGACGAGGGAAGGTTGGTTACGTACAGGCAAGATGGTGACGACGGGGCCGCGGGCGGTATTGGCCGCGCCGTGCACGTTCCCGATCCCCCGGGGATAAGCGCGGGCGACACCGCATAGTAGACCTGCCTGTACCACTGGTTCCTGATGAACCATCCCGCATAGGCATCGGTCGAAGATGTAATGGCGCTATAGGAGGGGGGCACGATAGTAACTATGACGTGCCTGCATGACGCTTGCGTCTTCGTACAGCCGGTGGTGCTGCTGGGAACGCTTGAGGGAAGCCGCAAACTGTGGGACAAAGTGGCGATTCCGGAGGCCGCCAGCGGCCCGACGCCGGACCAGTTGGTGAACGTATTGGTTCCGCCGCGGAGATTGCTCACCGTGACGTCGACGGAACTCGGCGTGACAATGCTAATACCGACATTCTGTAAAGTACTTGTAATATCGATTGTCGGGCGGCCCGTGTAGTAGATGTTACATATCAGCGCGCTTGTCGTCGACGAGGAACAACTTGACGATGTTATGGCGCCACTCGTCGCTCCAGTATTTGCAACCGTCGTGGCCAATGGGCTGTTCCAGACCACAAATCCGGCAGTGGTGTGCAATGGCAGGAGGCCCCACTGCAGATTGAGCACGCCCAAGAAGGTAGCCGTGCTCGGGTTACTAAACGTCGCGGCGAACGGGTAACGCCCCCAGGCAGTGTTGTATGCGGTGAAATATTGCTTTAGATCCCGTTCTATCCTAGCAGCAACGGATGGCTCCACCACCGAGAACAGGTCGGCGTGGGTAATGGGCAGGATCCGGTCATTGAAATAGTCCTTGTCTCGATCAGCGGTGGTGTGCGGGCAGGAACTGCCGGCTCCCGCTGGCGGCAAACTGAAGCTGAAGGCATCGGTCAGGGTGCCGTTCCGGCAATCGAGGAATGCAGATACGCTGCTGCTCGTACGGCTCTGGCCGTTCACCGCGGCACCGGGCGCAATTACTACCGCCACCACTTTCGTGAGTACAGGTGTGCTGGTACTGTACTGATCGTCATAGATCGATATCTCTCCTTCCGTGTCGCTGTTAATAATGGTCGTTCCACTGGCGGTACGAAACGTCTTGGAAAGCGAATACCATAGCAACTCTCCGTTCGCATCTCGGAGGTCGGATATCTTGAGTGTCTTCCAGGGTAGTCTTCCGGTGCGGCCCGAGGTGCTTGTTCCGCAGCTATCTGCAACTCCGTCGTTGTCCGTGTCGGGGCAAGGCAACGATCCCGGCTGGTCGTCGATTCCGGAGTTCCACGCCTGGGATGCCGCGTAGGCGATGAGCGCCGCCTTTGCCTGTTGCAGCGAATCCAGCGTTTTCTGATCCCGGGCGTTTTGCACCGCGGCCGTGGTCCTGGCGAGTCCGTCGACGACAAAATACGCGCTCATGATGGCCGCCAGCGTTATCATCAGCAGCAATGCCATCCCCCGCTGCGCGGCGGGGCTGCTCCCAATGTGTCGGTGACGGAACATAGTGGCTACGGCTGGCGCCGTTTTTGCGAACCGACGTCGATTGTCCCGGTTCCAAGGGTGCTGGTCACTTCCCCGCTGATCCGATCAAGGGTTTCTCCGATCTTGATCGTGACGGTTCCTTCGTCCTCGCCCTTTTTCACCGCGACCCGCGCCGGATCAGCCGCTTTGGGAGCGTCCTGTTGCGGCGTGCCATTGATCCACACCGTGTCCTTCCCGCCGGATCGGGTGACCTGGCCGTCGACAGTGACGCGGCTCACGATGGTCACGACCGCATCCTGAATGTTGTTCGTGCGCCGCCGGTCCAGGTCATCGCGCTGCTGCGGGGTCAGGAAAAGGCGGCCCAGGTCGGCGCCGGCGGCAGGTGCGACAGCCGCCGCGGCGCACGCAACAGCGGCCAGGTAATGGATCAATCTGTTCATCATGTCGATTTGGTATTCCGCAGCGTCACCAGATCCACGGTGCATTCGATCTGCAGGGTGGGTACCGTCGCGGCGGTCGGCGGGCGATCGAGCAGGTTCATCAGGCAGCGGCGCACCACGACGTGGGCCTGGCCCGCCGCGAGCAGGTCCGACATGAAGACCAGCAAATCACCTTCATGCAACAGGGTCATATCAAGCTTCATCTTGCTCATGACAAAATCCATGTCTCCCGCCGGAACGATACCCGGATAATCGAGCGGACGCTGCGGCTCGATGTTGTAGCGGATTTCAAAGAGCTTGCGCTCAGCCTTGATGCGCGCAATCCGCTCTATCCAGTCGAGCCGGTTTTCCGGGCCCACAATGCCGCGGTCCACCATGCGTTTGTAGTGAACCAGGTTCGCACGAATTTCCTTCTCTTCTTCGGACGCCTTCGCCAGCCTGTCTTGAGCGGCCTCCCGCTGATTCTGCGCGGCGAGCTTTTTTTGATGCGCCTGGTCCAGAAAAAACTCGCTTGCGACCAGCCCGCCGATGCCCAGCAAGGCCATGACTACCGCGAATATTATGGGCAGGCGTAGTTCCCTGACTGAAATGCTGGCAAACATCAGGCACCGACCCGTTTGACCATTGTAATTACGAACCGCGGCACTTCGGTGCTCCGTTCCTCGCCTACGTCACCAGCGAGGCTTTTCTCGGCATTGATATCGAACGGCAGGCGCTTTGACACGATTTCGGCGCCGGAAGCGGCGAGTGCTGCGGCGAACTTGTCCACAACCTGCGTGATGCCGCGATAATCCGTGCGCTGGCCGATACTGACGCGCCCGCTGATCTGGATTGCCTGATAGCGCGGTTCCGGTGGCGGTGCGGCGCCTGGTTTGCCTGCAACCGGGGCCGGGGGCGGTGGTGTGGCCGGCGGGGCTTTGCCCGCATCCCGACCCGCTTGACGGGCGCCGGTGTTTGCCTCCCAGTCGATTTTTTCCAGTTCGAGTTGCGGCGATCCGGCCAGGGCGCGACTGATGTCGACGAGCGCCCTGTCCAGCGACACGGTCTGGCTCTGCAGCGCGGCGTAGTTCTTGACGATAGCCCGCAGGTTGTCGGTGGAAGTCGGCGTTTTCGGAAACGTCGCCTGTACCTTTGCGTACTGCTGTGCGGCTGTCGCTTCCTGCCGACGGTCGCTCTCCACCTGATCGTTGACGCTATAGATGCCGGCAATCTTGATCGCCGAAAAAACAAGGCAGAACCCGAAGATCGCGGCACCCGCTGTCATGAGGGCGACCCGCGCTCGCCACAGATGGTAGTACTTTCGCAGATCGTCGCTTGCAAACTGCTGGGCCGGCTGGGACTGCGCAAGCACGTGCATGAACAGCGCTTCCGCCCCTGATTCTGTCGGCGGATTTTTCAGTCCTGCCGTGCGGGCAGCGTCGTCGAAATCGTGCACATGGAACCGCACACGGCTGTTGCCGACGCACGCCGCGTCGTAGAGGGGCTTGTACTTTGACGGCGCGATCATCAGGACATCGAGCGGCCCGCTTTCGCGCGGAAGGATCCTCAGGTTTACGAGGAATTGCTGGATTCGGTTGGATTCACTGGCACAGGTCTCGGCAAGCGCGCGCGGATCGCTGTTGTCGGCTCGGCCGAGCCTGGAAAAACGGACGTGACCGTTTTCGACAAACGTCTGTCTCAGCCCGCCTTTCTGCAGGCTCACCAGCAGGTATTTCAAGCTCGGGAATCGGATCCGCTTCCCGAGCAACGGCGAGATCAGCGCGACGGAATAGAGGCCTACCAGCCTTGCACCTATCGGTTCCAGCACCGCAAGCCATGGCTGAAACTGCTGGGTGTTGGTGAACGAACTGAAGAGGATGCGTTCCTCGCGTCTTTCGCCAGCCTCGGTTCCGAGCGACATGGCAAGCACAAGGCTGGTATCACGATAGCGCTGCGCGATTTTTCGGGCCAGCAGAGTGCGGCGGTCGGCGCCGTGCAGGTAGGGAATGTTTTCCTGGTGGAAATCCTCCTCCACCACGTCGGCGAGCACGTAAAAGAGACTTTCGCTGGATCCCGCAACGTATTGTGCGAACTGCTTGACGCCCTCTTCTCCGCTTTCGAATACCCCTTCCTGTTCGATGGAACCGCTTTTCCAGCGGTACGCGGTCAGCTGTCTCGAGGTGAGATAGACAAGGCGCTTCTCGGCCATGATTCGGTGCTCAGACCTTTACCTTGGTCATGATGTCGTATATCGGGCCCAGCACCGCAAGCATCACCCAACCCAGGATGCCGCCCAGGATCACGGTCATGGCGGGTTCGATCATCACCTGGATCTTTTCGATCGATTCACGCACATCCCGGTTATAGAAATAACTGACGTTCAGCAATGCCTTGTCCAGTTCCCCTGTGCCTTCCCCGACACGCATCATGCGGATTACGAGCGGCGGGAAAATGCCTGAATCCTGGAATGCGGAGGTCACATTCTTGCCTTCCGCGATCTGTTCGCCCGCACGCCGCAGCGCCTCCTTGATGACGACGTTTCCGGCCGTATCCTCGGAACTTCGCACCGAATCGGTTACGGTAATGCCGGACGAATACATGAGGGCAAAGGTGCTGGCAAAGCGGGACAGAATTATTTTCCGGGTTATCGGCCCGAACAGCGGCATGGCGAGTTTCAGCCTGTCGGCCTGGTATCTGCCATAACTCCGCTCTAACGACACGCCGCGCCGGCGGGATCCCCCGGCGCGGACGCGGACGCGGTCGGAAGTGTAGCGGACCGGCCGCAGCGGCTCGGAGCATGTCACTGCTCGCCGGTGCTCACTGCGCGGCGCTCTTCGCGCATCGCCAGTAGACGCCCGCGTGCTTCGACGATTTCGCGAAGACGTTGCTCCTCG
>SHXF01000077.1 GCA_009693435.1 Betaproteobacteria bacterium
AATGACGCCGCCGCAACAACTCCATTGCCGATCAAAACTGGCTTGACCAATACCCCCGCTATACTGCGACCTTCTTCAACAGATCGATTCACTTCGCGCCCCTGTTCTCAGACCGCTCCAGGCTCAAACCTGATTTGGAAAAGACTGCCAAGGTGAAGATTCGTGTCAGTGCAGATTCGTGTCAGTGCAGATTCGGATAATATAATTTGGCGCATGCGCGAATCCGCCGAATCCCACTCAAGTCAGACGCCACCTGTCCCAAATATCGGTCACGTATCCCGCACCGGCGGACAAAGAAGGTGGTAGAAGAAAAAGATCGTAGAAGACGGGAAACCGTAACCGGGGCGATGCCTTCAACCAGGCGGCACCGGGCCGGAACGCAGACCCACCCCCGCGGCGCCCGATGAGCGCGGCTGATCAAGGCGCCACATGAACCTGCTGAAAGCACTTGCGACGGTAAGCGGCATGACGCTTGTTTCGCGCGTGCTCGGCTTCGTCCGCGATGCGGCCATCGCCCGCGTTTTCGGCGCGGGCATGGCGACCGACGCATTTTTCGTCGCCTTTCGCATTCCCAATCTGCTGCGGCGCCTGTTTGCCGAGGGTGCGTTCTCCCAGGCTTTCGTGCCGATTCTGGCCGAGTACAAGGCACGCATGGGGGAGGCGGAAACCCGCACCCTGATTGACCGCACAGCGACCCTGCTGACGCTGGTGCTGCTCGCAGTGAGCGCGCTGGGCGTGGCGATCGCGCCCATCGTGATCTACGTGAGCGCGCCGGGCTTCTCGGCGGATCCGGACAAGTTCGGCCTGTCGGTGGCGATGCTGCGCATCACCTTTCCCTACATCCTGTTCATTTCCCTGGTGTCCATGGCGGGCGGCGTGTTGAACACCTGGAGCCGTTTTGCCATCCCCGCCATCACGCCGGCGCTGCTCAATGTCAGCTTCATTTTCTGCGCGCTGGTGCTCGCCCCGCATTTCGACCCGCCCGTCATGGCCCTGGCGTGGGCAGTGTTCTTCGGCGGCGTGTTGCAACTGGCGCTGCAGATCCCGGCACTGGCGCGCATCGGCTTGCTGCCGCGCCCCCGCTTCCTCCATCGCGATCCCGGGGTGCGGCGCGTTTTCCTGCTGATGGGCCCGGCCGTGTTCGGCGTTTCGGTCGGACAGATCAGCCTTTTGATCAACACCATTTTCGCTTCGTATCTGGAGAACGGCAGCGTCTCGTGGCTGTATTACGCCGACCGGCTGATGGAGTTTCCGACCGGTCTGCTCGGCGTGGCGCTGGGGACGATACTGCTCCCCAGCCTGTCGAAACTGCACGCAGAGGCCGCCGGCGACAATTTCTCGAAGCTCCTCGACTGGGGCCTGCGGCTGACCTTGATGCTGGCCTTGCCCGCGGCTGTTGCGCTTGCGCTGCTGGCGGTTCCGTTGATCACCACGTTGTTCCATTACGGGGCGTTCGCCGAACGCGACGTGTGGATGACCCGCGAGGCACTGCTCGCCTATAGCATCGGCTTGCTCGGGCTCATACTGGTGAAGGTACTGGCGCCGGGCTTCTACGCGCGGCAGAATATCAGGACACCGGTACGGATCGCCATCGTGACTCTGCTTGCCACCCAGGTACTCAATGCGGCGCTGATCGGGCCCCTCAGGCACGCCGGGCTCGCGCTTGCCATCGGGCTGGGCGCCTGCCTGAACGCCGGGCTGTTGTACGCGAAGCTGAGGGAACTGGACTTGTTCACGCCGCAACCGGGATGGCTTTCATTCACAGCCAGGGTGCTGTGCGCGGTCATCACCATGGCCGCGATCCTCTGGTTCGCCATGGGACCGTCGCAGTGGTGGCTGGATGCCGGCGGGGTAGGGCGAACGGCACGACTCGGCTGGCTGGTGGCGATCGGCGCCGCGGGTTATTTCGGCGTCCTGTGGCTGTTGGGATTCAGGCCACGGGATTTTTCCAGGAGGGGCGCATGAACGACTGGCGGCTGTGCAAAACAGGCGGACTGCATGCGCGCAACAAAGACGAGCGACACCCGTGTGTCATGGACGAGCGACACTCGTGTGCCATGGACGAGCGACACTCGTGTGCCATGGACGAGCGACACTCGTGTCGCATCACATGAAAGCAACCGCATGAATTCCACCCTCGAGGGCTTTGCCGAACTGGTGGCCCGCGACCAGTTCAATCTTGCCGAGGCGAGCCTGCTGCTGGCGCAGGATGCCTATCCGTCGCTGGACGTGCCGGCCTACCTGGCGATGCTGGACGACATCGCGGGCAGGATCCAGCAACGCATCGCCGGCGACGCGCTTGCCGAACAGCGGGTGCTCGCGCTCAATCACTGTCTTTTCTACGAGATGCGCTTCTCGGGCAACATCGACGACTACTACGATCCGCGCAACAGTTATCTGAACGAGGTGATGGACCGGCGTACCGGCACGCCCATTAGTCTCTCCATCCTCTATCTGGAAATCGGCCGCCGCATCGGGCTGATGAGCCTGAGGGGAATTTCGTTTCCCGGACATTTCCTGGTGAAACTGAGCGTCAAGCGCGGCCAGCTGGTGCTGGATCCGTTCCTGGGCGGCGAGGCGCAGTCCGAAGCGGAACTGCGCGATCGCCTGGCGAAGGTGCTGCCCGCGGCCATGGCGGAAAAAGCGTCGCTGGACCAGTATCTGGAAGCCGCAACCCCGCGGCAGATCATCGCCCGCGTGCTGCGCAACCTGAAGAACGTGTATGTCCAGAAAAAGAAGCTGGAGAACGCCCTCGCGGTGAT
Source organism: Betaproteobacteria bacterium (assembly GCA_009693435.1). The sequence goes on from SHXF01000077.1 coordinate 2,763, forward strand.
GCATCGCATGCTGCTGGTGGTGCCGGAGTCGGCTGAGGAACTGCGCGATCGCGGGATGCTCTATGAGCAGCTCGATTGTTTCCGGCCGGCGCTGTCGGATTTGCAGAACTACTTGCGGCGGCGGCCGCAGGCGCCCGATGCGCAAGAGATCCACGCCAGGGTGGTCGACCTGAAACAGGCAGTTGCACGCCTTAATTGACTCAATAGACCACTTTGACTCAATAGACGACTCGGCGTTGTTTGACGCGGATCTGAGCTGCCGGACGGCGATTACGAGAGCCTGGAATCGTTGCGCGCCACGCCATCGCTCGGGGAGATTGCCACATCGCGCGGAGGCACCTGCATGGTGCGCAACGGTGGTTCGGCATCGCGCAGGCGAGCATCGATGGCGCCCAGCTGCAGGCGCGATTCGATCTTGTCGCGCAGATCGGTCTTCCAGCCCAGCGTAAAGCCTGCTTCGGCCAGCAGGAATATCGGCGCCATGAAAATCTGCCAGATATTGTCCACCAGCGCCGGTCGGCGCCCTTCGAACGCATGTCCGACGAACTGGATGATCCAACCGCCGACGAACAGGACGGCGAACCATGTCCAGGCGACACCCGTTCCCATGCCCGCAATCTCGCCGGCAATGTAGAGCACGGCGGCAAAGCAAAGCGTCATGCCGAGAGCAAGCGGGATGTCGAGCATGAAGTAGTAGAGCAGCACCATACCGACGATGACGTGGGCGAGCGTGACACCCGCGCCCAGTTGCACCCAGAAGAGCGGGATCGGTATCGCGAGCACGATCGCGGGGACACCGATGAAATGCGTCAGCTTGCACCAGCGATTGCGGTGATAGGCTGCATACACCGACATTTGCGCGTCCAGCGGTTTCATTTCCGGATTTCCTCCCCCGACCGTTATCCTACACGTGTGGAACGTCTGTCAATCACCATGGACTTCATCGGTATTCGGTGAAAATCCGCTATAATTCAAAACTTTGCGCTTCCTTCCCAAGCTCATGCAGGTGACGCGTGGCGCGGCCCCCCCATCTGATCCGGTGGCATTGACTATCGGCAATTTCGACGGTGTCCATCTCGGACACCAGGCGATGCTCGCGCGCGCCCGGGATGCGGCGCGCGAGCGCGGCCTGAAGCACTGCGTGCTCACGTTCGAACCGCACCCGCGCGAGTTCTTCACGCCCGAATCCGCGCCGACCCGACTCACTTCGCTGCGGGAAAAACTGGAACTCCTCGATCATTGCGGCGTGGAGCGCGTGCACGTGCAGCGATTCTCGCGCGAATTCGCCGCCGTCGCGCCGCGGGCATTCGTCGAGGGGATGCTGGTCCGCAGCCTCAATGCGCGCTGGGTGTTGGTCGGCGAGGATTTCCGCTTCGGAGCGAAGCGCGCCGGGGATCTCGCGCTATTGAGGTCCCTGGGCCCGCCGAACGGTCTCGAGGTCGAATCCATGCAGACGGTGACCGAGTCCGGCGTGCGTGTGTCCAGCTCCGCGGTGCGCTCGGCGCTGGCGGCGGGCGAGCTTGCGCGGGCCGGCGTGTTGCTGGGGCGCTCGTACAGCATCAGCGGACGCGTCGTGCACGGCGACAGACTCGGCAGAACGCTGGGCTTTGCCACCGCAAACGTGCAGGTGAAACACAACCGCGCGCCGCTGGCCGGGATTTTTGCGGTCAGGATGTACGGCGCGGCGCCGGCCGGGGAGGGCGGGGGCGTGGCTGGCGGCAAAGACTTTGGCATGGCGCTGCCCGGCGTCGCAAGCTTCGGGGTGCGGCCTACCGTCACCGATTCAGGGCGGTCCGTTCTCGAAGTGCATTTATTCGATTTTTCCGGCGAGATCTACGGCAGGCATGTGCGCGTGGAATTCCTGCACAAGATCCGCGACGAGGAAAAATATTCCAATCTTGATCTACTGAAGGCGCAGATAGCCAGGGACTGCGACACGGCAAGGGCCCTGCTGCCGGAACCGCACCATGTCTGAGAAAAAAAACGACAGCAAGAACGATTACAAAAGCACACTGAATCTGCCCGACACGCCGTTTCCGATGCGCGGCGATCTCGCCAGGCGCGAACCCGTGTGGGTGAAGCAATGGCAGGAGCGGCGCATCTACGAAAAGATCCGCGCCGCAAGCGCCGGGCGCCCGAAGTTCGTCCTGCACGACGGCCCGCCCTATGCCAATGGCGACATCCACATCGGCCATGCGGTCAACAAGATTCTGAAGGATGTCATCACCAAGTCGCGCAACATGTCCGGCTACGATGCCGTTTATGTTCCCGGCTGGGATTGCCACGGCATGCCGATAGAAGTGCAGATCGAAAAGACGCACGGCAAGAATATTCCCGTTGAAAAGACCCAGAGCCTCGCGCGCACCTACGCCGCCGAGCAGATCACGCGGCAGAAGGCCGACTTTCAGCGCCTGGGGGTGCTGGGCGACTGGGACCATCCTTATACGACCATGGCCTTCGACAGCGAGGCGAACGAAATCCGCACCCTCGGCAGGCTGCTCGAAAAGGGCTACGTCTATCGCGGGTTGAAGCCGGTCAACTGGTGCTTCGACTGCGGTTCGGCGCTGGCCGAGGCGGAGGTCGAATACCAGGATCGCAAGGACCTGGCGGTCGACGTCGGGTTTGCGTTCGCCGAGCCCGACAAAATCGCCCGCGCGTTCGGGCTTTCCGCTTTGCCCCCGGGCCGGAATGAAGCGCCCCAGAGCCGGAATGGATCGCCCTCGGGCGAGAATGGATCGCCCTCGGGCGAGAATGGATCGCCCTCGGGCCAGAATAGATCGCCCTCGGGCGATGCACGAACCTCATCGGGCAATGCACGATCGCCCCCAGGCGATGGCTGGATCGTCATCTGGACCACCACGCCCTGGACCATTCCCGCCAATCAGGCGCTCAATGTCCATCCCGGATTCAGCTATTCGCTCATCGAGACGGCGCGTGGCCTGCTGATACTCGCCACCGACATGGCGGAGGCCTGCCTGAAGCGCTACGGGCTGGAGGGCAGGACGATCGCGCAGTGCGAAGGCGCGCGGCTGGAGAACATCGCCTTCCGTCATCCGTTCTACGAGCGCCTCTCGCCGGTCTATCTCGGCGAGTACGTAATGCTGGAGCAGGGCACGGGCATCGTCCACAGCGCGCCCGCGTACGGCGTGGAGGATTTCATCTCCTGCCATCGTTACGGCATGAAGGACGATCAGATCCTGACGCCGGTGATGGGCGACGGACGCTACGCCGAATCGCTGCCGTTTTTCGGTGTTCTCAACATCTGGAAAGCCAACCCGAAGATCGTCGAGAAAATCGGCGAGTCGGGCGCCTTGTTCCATGCGGCTGAATTGAGCCACAGCTACATGCACTGCTGGCGCCACAAGACGCCCATCATCTATCGCGCCACCACGCAGTGGTTTGCCGGCATGGACGACGCGCCCGGGTACCGGGGGGCCAAGCCCGCGGAACCGCTGCGTGAGACGGCGCTGCGCGCTATAGAGGCGACCGAATTCTTTCCCGCGTGGGGCAAGGCGCGCCTGCACGGCATGATCGCCAATCGTCCGGACTGGACGCTCTCGCGCCAGCGGCAGTGGGGCGTGCCCATGCCTTTTTTCATACACAAGGAATCCGGACAACTGCACCCGCGCACGCCCGAGTTGCTGGAGCAGGTGGCGCGCGCAGTGGAGCAGGGCGGTATCGAGGCGTGGCAGAGGATAGACCCCGCAGCCTTGCTCGGCGCGGAGGCGGCGCAGTACGACAAGATCAGGGACACCCTGGATGTGTGGTTCGATTCCGGGTCCACGCACGAGACCGTGCTGCGCGGCTCGCACGCCGCGCAGCTGAAGTTCCCCGCCGATCTGTACCTGGAAGGGTCAGACCAGCATCGCGGCTGGTTTCACAGCTCGCTGCTGGTTTCCTGCATGCTGAACGGTCGCGCGCCCTACGATGCGCTGCTGACGCACGGTTTCGTCGTGGACGGCCATGGCCGCAAGATGAGCAAGTCCCTCGGCAACGTGATCGCCCCGCAGAAGGTGTCCGACACCCTGGGGGCGGAAGTCCTGCGGCTGTGGGTGGCGGCCACCGACTATTCGGGGGAGCTGTCGATCTCCGAGGAAATCCTGAAGCGCGTGGTCGAATCCTACCGGCGCATTCGCAATACGCTGCGCTTCCTGCTCGCCAATACCGCGGATTTCGACATCGGCCGGGACAGCCTGCCGGTCGAGGGCTGGATGGAGATAGACCGCTATGCGCTCGCCGTGACGGCGGAACTGCAGCGCGAAGTCACCGGCGATTACGCGCGCTACGAATTCCACACGGCGATGGCGCGCATCCAGAATTTCTGCTCGGAGGACATGGGCGGGTTTTACCTCGACATCCTCAAGGACCGCCTCTACACGGCGGGACGCTCGTCGCCCGTGCGGCGCTCCGCGCAGAACGCCCTGCATCACATCGCGCACTCGCTCCTGCGCCTGCTCGCGCCGGTGTTGAGCTTCACCGCGGAGGAGGCCTGGTCGGTATTTCACCCCGGAGACGAGACGATATTCATCCGCACCTGGCACCAGTTTCCCGACATGCCCGATGCCGATGCGCTGCGCGCGAACTGGACCGAGATACGCGCCCATCGCTCCGAGGTGCAGAAAAAACTCGAGGACGCGCGCGTCGCCGGGAACATAGGATCATCGCTGCAGGCCGAGGTCGAAATCAGCGCCGCCGGGGGAAAGTACGCCCGCCTGTCGGCCTTGGGCGGCGATTTGCGCTTCGTCCTCATCACCTCCGCGGCCAGCGTGCGACAGGTGCCGCAGGCCGAAGGCGAGGCCATCGTGGTGCGCGCAAGCAGCCACGCGAAATGCCAGCGCTGCTGGCATTACCGCGCCGATGTCGGCGCGCGTGCCGGGCATCCGACCATCTGCGCGCGCTGCGTGGACAGTCTCAATGATGTCGATGAACAGCGCCGGTTCGCCTGAACGGCCGGCCATGCGGCGCCTGCTGGGCGCGTGGATCGCCATCGCGGCGGTCGTGGCGGCATCCGACCAGTTCACCAAGGCGGTCATCTCCGGGGTGTTGTACGCGGGCGAGGTGCGCGAGATCACCGGTTTTTTCAACCTGGTGCTGGCGTTCAATCGCGGCGCGGCATTCAGCATCCTGGCGAACGCGTCGGGCTGGCAGCGCGAATTCTTCATCGGCATCGCTGTGCTGGCGTCCGTGCTGATACTCTGGCTGCTGTGGCGCCATGTTGCGGAACGGGTGTTCTGCTTCGGGCTGGCGCTGATACTGGGCGGCGCCATCGGCAACCTCTGGGATCGCATCGTCCACGGCCATGTCGTCGATTTCATCCAGTTGCACGTTGCGCGCCTCTTCTGGCCGGCGTTCAATGTCGCGGACTCGGCCATCACGGTGGGAGCGGCGCTGCTCATCTGGGACAGTTTCCGCAGCCGCGCTGCGCCGCCCGCCCGCAACGAATCATAATCTTCCGGAGTCCGGACAATGCCCATGGAAGTGCTGCTGGCCAATCCCAGGGGATTCTGCGCGGGGGTGGAGCGCGCCATCGACATCGTCGAGCGCGCCCTGCAACTGCATGGCGCGCCCATCTACGTGCGCCATGAGGTCGTGCACAACCGCTACGTGGTGGAAGACCTGAGGAAAAAAGGCGCGGTCTTCGTCGAGGAACTCGACGAAGTGCCCGCCGGAAGCACGCTCATATTCTCCGCCCACGGCGTGTCGCAGGCGGTCCGCGCCGACGCCGTGACGCGCGATCTCAGGATCTATGACGCGACTTGCCCGCTCGTGACCAAGGTTCACGTCGAAGTGGTGAAGATGCGCGAGGCCGGCCGCGAAATCGTCATGATAGGCCACCACGGTCATCCGGAGGTCGAGGGCACGATGGGGCAGGCGAGCGGCGGCATGCACCTGGTCGAAGTGGTGGCGGACGTGGACCGGCTGCGCGTCGCCGATCCCGACAGGCTGGGGTATGTGATGCAGACCACGCTGTCGGTCGATGATGCCGCGGCCATCGTCGCGGCCCTGAAGCAGCGCTTTCCGGCGATCGTCGGTCCGAAGAAGGACGACATCTGCTATGCTACGCAGAATCGTCAGGATGCGGTCCGGTTCTTTGCGCCGCAATGCGACCTGGTGATCGTGGTGGGTTCGCCCAACAGCTCCAACTCCAACCGCCTGCGCGAAGTGGCGCAGGGCTGCGGCATTGAAGCCCACATGGTCGATGACGCCGCGCAGCTGAAGCCCGAATGGCTGGCCGGCAAGCGCAGGATAGGCGTGACCGCGGGCGCCTCCGCGCCTGAAATCCTGGTGCAGGCCGTGATCGGAGAATTGCGTGAATTCGGCGCGTCATCCGTTACCGAACTGGATGGCGTAGAGGAGGGCATCACCTTCCCGCTTCCCAGGGGGCTGGCCGGCGTGCGCTGAGGCGCCGGCATTGCGTGGCACGCCATGCAAGCGAACGAAATGCCTGTTGTCCACGGTCGTTCCTCCGCGCCGCGATTGCTCGAGATATGCGCCCTGTCGCTTGCGCTGCACGTCGCCGTGTTTGCGCTGTTTGCGGTTCCCGAACCCCCGCAGCGCGAGGCAGGGCCGCCGCTGGATGTATTCCTGATTCCGCTGACGCCTGGCGCGTCCGAGCTGCGGACACCTCCTGAAAAAGGCGAGACGAAGCTGCAGCCCGATACGGTGCAACTGTCGGCAGCGGCGGAACTCAAGCCGGTCGCAAAGGGTGGATCACCCGATGCAAGCGAAGCAGTGGTGAATCCTCCTCAACCCGCGAGCGAGCCCGCTCCGCGTGAATCGTCCAGGCCACGACAGCCGTTTGTGTCGGTCGCGCCCGGGGTTCCGCCCGTAGCCGACCCCACTGCCGGGTCAGCGGACGCCGCGGGCTATCCCGGACCGTTGGCGCTTGACAAGCCGGCTGAACTTCCCGAGGCGGTTCAGGTCGCGTATCCCCAGGAAGCGTTTCCACAGGGTCGCGCCGGCATGGTGTTCGTGGAAGCCTGGATTGACGCGGATGGAAGCGTGGTGCAGGCACGCAGTCTGCCCGGTTCGGACGACACATTTTCCGCCGCCGCCCTGACTGGGCTGCGAAACACCCGTCTCAAGCCCGCGGAACAAAAAGGCAGGCCAGTCAAGTCACGCGCTTACTTCGTGGTTCACTTCGTGCTGGAGTGAGCCGGGCACGTTGCACGGGGATGGCAGTCCTCGTGCAACGTGCGGCGCAGGCACGCCGCGGATGCTAGAAGTCGGTGTTGACTTCGCGCCAGTTGACCCGCTTGCCACTGGTCCCGGACAGGCCGATCGGTATCGCCAGGCTCACCGTGGAACCGTCCGAGAGCCGCGTCAGGCTGATGACCTTGTTGTTCGGCAGACGCACCACCACCGGGCGCGTCGCCAGGGCATTGCCGAGGAGCTGTCCCGACACGCCGCCCGTCGAACTGGATACCGGCAGGCCACTGGTGTAATCGAGGAAGTACAGGTAGCTGGTGCCACCGATCACGCAAGTGCCGCTGGAAGGCACGTTGGTGGTGAAGGTCAAGGTGCCCAGATCGAGCGTGGAATCGGTGTGGCTGCGCTCCCCCGGGCTGGCGTCGCCCGGATTGAAGTCGATCACCCAGCCCGCCTTGGTGGCGAAGTCGGGCGCGGTTCCGGTGGTCTTGCGTGTGGTTCCGACGACTGTCACGGTTTGTTTCACCACCGTGCCGTCGATCAGGTTACGGTACGGGCCCCAGTCCGGGACTGCGGTAAGCCGGTCCTTGACCGCGTACATGGATTGCTGGCCCGTCGTGCTCTGGTCGGGCACGCCCAGATACTTCCCCGTGCCGACGAAGATCAGCTCGTAGGTGACGCCGCTTGTCGTGACTTCACCCAGTTCAGGCTTGGATGTAATCGGCTGCGTGCTGTTTCCCTGCGTTGCGCTGCCAGCCAGGCCGGTGCCGAATATGGCCAGCAGCTTGGCCGTATTGGCGCTGGTGGCCAGGGTGGTGTCGCCGGTTGCGATGGTCTTGTCGAAACGCCACAGGTTGCCCTTCAGGTCGCCGCCATAGGCACGCAGCGAGGTGTTGTCGGTGGCGCTGAAGGCGGCGAAGGCATTGATACGCGATAACCCGGCGGGCGCGGCTACGGACCCGACGTTGGTGGGTACGCCGGCCACCGGGGCCAGGGTGGCGATCTTGTGCAGGAGTTCACCCGTGCCGGCGTCCAGAACGTACAGGAATCCGCCGCCTGTGCCGCCGTAGGCGATGGGGGAAGCCTGCGGAATATTGTTGTAGCCCGACGCAATCAGCACCACCCACCGCCCGGCTGCGTTCTTGGTGATGATGGGGTTGCCGAAACCGAGGCCGACATCGCAATCGGCGTAATAGGGCGCGCCCACCGCGGAGGTGACCGGATCGACCGGGATGTTGGCCGTAGCCGGCGTGGCGCCATTCGGCACGCAGGTGGCGCTTGCCTTGAACTCCCAGCGCGCTTTGGGCGCGGTGGGATCGGTGATGTCCAGCGCATAGTAGCCGCGACCGCCGGCCGCCAGGCCACCGACCAGTATGGTTTTCCAGGTGGCGGTGCCCGCGGCAGCGCAATTGGTGTACGGGACGGATACGCACACGTCGCCTGTCGCGGGCGTGCCGTCGACGAAGTAGAGGTGGTTGTCCTTGTACTGCTTGTCGGTGAGCTTCACCAGGTTCGGCAGCACCATCGTGGGCACATAGGCGAAGATTTCCGCGCCGCTGGACGCGAGAAACGCGTGCAGCATGCCGTCGTTGGCGGCCACGTAGACCATCGCGTTTCGGGTCGACGCGACACCGCTTGTCTTGAAGGTGTCATATCCCGGGTCGGCATAGCTGAAACTGGGATTCTTAACGTAGACCGCTTCCGCCGACACGATGTCGCCGAGTATCTTCTCGCGCTTCCTGAACAGCGCGTTCACGCCCGGGTCGGGGATGATCAGGTCGTTGGTGGTCGCTTCGTAGCCGCGCTGGCCGCGAACGAAATCGACGATCTTCTGTCCGCACGAGGCGCAGCTGAGCTTGGGTTTCTGGGTGGTGGCATCCAGCGTGTTGTAGTGGGGCACATAGGTGCCGTTGAAGTAGCCCTGCTCCGTTGGCGTGAGGTTACCCCAGACGAAACTGCGCAGCTTGGTCGGGGACAGGGCGCTGGTGTCGAAGGTATGGATGGCGCGGGTGTCGGTAAGCGCCAGGCCCTGCGTCTCCAGCAGCGCCTGCGCCGACCAGTCCATTACATTGCTTACCTCGCCCGTGGAAATATCGATCTGCTGGCGCGTCACGTCGCCATACCAGTCCTGGGTGGTGAAGGTGGAACTGAACAGGAAGTTGTCGCCGGACACGATGTTGGGATTGCTGGTTGCCGCGGCCGCCGCCGTGCCGGTGCGCTGCTTGAATCCGGCAAACGTGGCGAGCAGCCCGGATATCACCGCTTCCGGATCCTTGGCGCTGAAGTAGGTGCCGCGTCCGTTGACGGCGGCGTGCCACAGGTCGTCTACGGCGGTGATCTTATCCCGTTCCGGAATCGGCCAGTTCTTGGTGCCGCTGATGATGGCGTTGTAGTCCGCGCTGGTGCCGGCGGTATCGTAGTTGGCCGCGTAGACCATCGTGCTGTCCAGCCCCAGGCCCATGGTGAAGGTGGTCATGTGCTGCCAGATGGCGTCGTCCTTCTTGGTGGGCGGCACATTGTTCTGGGTCACGGCGTGGCCCAGTGAGCCGATCGGATTATTGGTGGCGGTGCGCAGGTCGTTGTTGTAGTAGTAGAAGGCGACATCGGCCAGCGAACCGGTGCCGTCGGCGGTTGCGTGCGAGGAGGAGTCCAGAAAGGGCCGCTCCATCGGCTTGGTCGTTGCGGGGGTGGTGTCAGCGTCCACCATGATCGTTTTGGCAACGCCGTCCTGGTCGCCTACCGCCGTGAGACCGTCCAGCTTCACGCCGCCGCTGCCATTCCAGTAACCGTCCGTGGTGAGCAGCGCGAAATTCTGCTGGCAGGAATACTCGACCGGATCGTGGTTGAACGGTGAGGTCGTCTTATAGGCGCCCGCATAATAACGTCCTACTCTCGCCAGCGCCGCGCGCAAGGGTGTCCCCCACATAGGAACGGATGCAAACAGCTGGGTGAACCATTGGGCTTTCTGGCCGGAGTTCGTGTCGCCGGCGAAGGGTGCAATGGCCAGGGTCTGGGTGCTGTTGATGGTGTGGAAACCGATGCGATACGCGGCCTGGGAGGCATTCGAATTTGTCGGATTCAGCAGGTGGAAGGCCCGCGAGCCTGCGGATTTCATCATCAACATGCGGTTGCGGTAATACGCATGCCAGTTGGCAAAGTTGGTCATTTCCTCGTTAAAGGTGCAGGTCGAGCCGGCGCAATCGTCGCGCGACGTGCCCTTGGGGTAATTGGTGATGCCGCTGTTGATGTCGCTGCGCACGAAGTAGCCGTAGCGGGCCTCGGTGAAACTGCCCGAATAGGTGCGCTGACAACCGGTGGTGGCACTTGTGCTGGTCGATGCGGCGCTGCCCGGCACGGCTTCCTGGGAGTTGGTGCTGACGCAGTAGCGCCCGGTGGCGCCGAAGGGGAAGGCGTTGGTTTGCACCGTGGACTGGCAATTGCTCAGGTCCTGGTTGGTGCAGTACTCATTCGGGTAGATGGTGTAGTAGAAAGGCGTGTAGTCGACATCCGACAGGATGTTGAATATGCCCTGGGGAAACCCCTGCATGATGGGCGCTTGCTGGGTGGTTCCGGGAGCGTAACTGGATTGCGTTCCGGCGCAGGGGGCGGACCGGATGGGACCCCCCCCGCCCGCCAGGGTCGCGGGCGTGGCAAGCCCGGCGGCAACGGTATAGGTGAACTTGTTTTTTGCCGGGACGGAGGTGACCGTCGCCGTGAGGTTGTACCCTGCCTGGCTGGCCCCGCTTACGATCACCTGTTCCCCTACCGCGCAGCCGTGGCCGGTGAGGAAAGTGGCAGTCGCGATGGTGCCGGTGCTGGTCAGTTGCGCCATCGGCACGTGGCAGGCGGAAAACGTCATGTGCGTATTCGCGGCCGACGTTGGTGCCTGGGCGCCGGGGTCGATCGCGGGATTCCCTAGCGGCAACTGGTAGCGAAACCGGTCGACGCCATTCAGCTCGGTGATGGTAAAGAGGCCGTTATACAGGGGATTGTTCATGCCCGCGATTGTGACCGTGGCCCCCACGAAACAACCCGACTGGCCGTTGCCTCGGACTTCCAGCACGGCCTGAACTGCGGTGGTGCCGGTGGTGATGCGGCTGGCGCTCAGCACCGGATAGGCCTGGATGCAGGCGGTGCTGTTCACTACCGCACCACTGGCTGGCACCGCATTGCTCGCGTTGGTGTACTGGACCACGAAGCGCGCGGGACTCGGCAGGGAGGTGATTGTGCCGGTGCGTGTCGTAAAGGACGGGCCGGAGATGGTGACGCGGTCCCCGACCGCGCAGCCATGCTTGCTGCCCGAGGACGCGTTGTAAGCCGCACTGACATCAACCGATATTATCCAGAGCTTTGGCATAGGGGAGAAAGCGAGCGAGCTGATGATCGTGCCCGTCAACACAGGTTGTGTCACATACGCGCCATTCTGCCGGCAGCGTATCAGGTCCCGGGTGCTTGCCTGGCTGCCGCTGCACCACCAGCGCTCCTTGAATGCCGTCTCCACATTCTGGGTGCCGTAGGGTGTGGCGCTGAGAAAGGCGTCGTTCTTGACCTCATTCCACTTCTGCCCGTTGGCGGAGTTGTTGTAGCTTTTGTAGGTGGTATTGGTGCCGTCGTAGTTCGGTGGCGCTTCGTAGCGGATCGCGGGGTTGTAGGCGAGCGTATTGAATTCCTTGGCGTCCATGGGGGGCGAGGAGGAGGTTCTGGAACCCTGCGATCCCAAGCCGCCGCAATTCCCTTGCAAGCGGCAGTTGCCGGTCTGGGTGACGTTGTCCGGCATCCAATTCCAGGACATGCTGCCCGAGTCGTCGAGTATGAACATGATGTTGGGCTTGATCACGTTCGCCGCGCCCGTCACCAGCGGACTGCTGGAGATATTCGTTTGCGCGGCTGCGAGCAGCGGCAGCGCGCAGGCCGCCGCCATCAGGGCGGTGGCAAGGTGGCGGCGCAAGCGTGTGGATGGATGGATCATGTCTGGCTCCTGGAGGGTGCGGCGAGTTACAGCTCTATCATCGACTGTACGTAACTGGTGGTATTGCGCGGGCCGATCACGCGTGCGGTGACCCGGTAGTAATACTGGGCCAGTCCGATCAGGCTGGGACGTCCCGCGCCCATGCTGCTCTGGCCTTGCGGGGCCGCCCCGCTCGAGAGCGTCGTGTTGCAGGAGATACCGGTCAGGGCGCTGGGGTCGCCGGTCTGGTTGCACATGCGGTGGATCACGTAGCGGATGTCGTTGCCCGCGGCGTCCGCCGTGGTGAGCTGCATGGATGAGCCCGACCAGTCGTAGGCGGTCCAGTCGGTTTCTATGCCGGGACCGGAAGTCGGTGCGAAGCTGTAATAGCCGTTTGTGGTGCTGTTGGCGAACAAGGCGCCGGCAGCCGTCTGCGTCAAAATCCAGGTGCGCGCGGCCTCGACCGCGGCATCCGCGCCCATGGTTGTGCTTTGCTTGAAGGCGAGGTTTCCGGCAATCTGGTTGGTGGTGTCGACCGAGCGCACCGTGGCAATGCCGGCCATCGTCATGGCCACCAGCACGATCAGGGCAATGAACAGCACCACGCCGCGCTGCCCGCGGTGGGTGGCCGAGCGTCCCGCCACCGCCGTAACAATACAGCGCCGCTCGCCGACTTGCGCATTGACTGCTCGCGCATTGCCCCGCCCGTTACTTCTTGAATCCCTGTTCATATCATTGGCCCCAGATGATGTTGCGTAGCGGCACGACCGTCTCGTACACCTTGTAGCGATAGCAACTGGGTAGGCCGCCCGGCACCGCCATGGTTCCGCCCGACCAGCGGGGCGCAGTGGTCGTGGCGTCGCACGCCCCCCCCGAAACGGGCGGTTTTTCGAACTGGCCGGAGCGCGCCAGCAGCGCAATACGCACGGCGATGATCTGTTTCCAGTTTGCCGCCGTGGTGGTGTTCCCGACGCCGGCGTTCGGTGTAGTGTTGTTCCAGACGTCGACCACGCCGTCGGCGGTGTTGTCCTTGCCATACATCGCCTGCAGGTTGACGATTTCGCTTGCCATGGTGAAGGTGCTGGACGCCGAATTACCGAACGTGGCGGATACCTCCGTCATCAGCAGGTTGTTGCCGGCATCCACGCTGATCGTGCGCAGCGCCATGCCGCCGAGGTTGATCAGTGACGCGCCGGCCGCATAGCCGGTAGCGGGGAATATCGCCGTATTGCCGTTCCACAAGCCGCCGCTATGCCCGAGCTGGGAATTATTGGTCAGCACCGTGGGGCTGTTGGGAAAACCCGTCACCTGCGCCAGCGCGCAGTTTTTCCCGGATTCCCAGAACACCAGCAGATTGCCCGAGCCGAAACCGAAGTTGGTCTGCACGTTGATGGTTGTGGCCGATTGCGCATGCGCCACGGTCAGCACACTGGGCAGGCTGCCGATGCTGGTGGTGCTGTAGAGCGATTGGATGGTATCGGCCAGCCCGTTGCCGCTGCCGTCGACGCCGCCGTCGGTGATGACCACCGGTGCGAGCGTGAAGGTGCCGGGACTGGCCTGGTTGCCGCCGAACGAGGTGCTCACCAAGCAGCCCAGCGTGGTGAGGTTCAGCCCGTACCCGGCCTGGCGCAAATCGCGCACGATGCTGTACATGGCGATGTTGCCGTTGTTCTGCGCGTCCGAGCCGGAGGTCGTGGTGCGCTTCTGGTTTTCGGAGAAAGTGAAGATCTGCATTATGATGACGATGCCGATCAGGCCTATCGTCATCCCCACCATGATTTCTATCATCGAAAAGCCGTGTGTGCGGGCCATGCCGCGAGCGCGGGCCACGCTGCTTGAGCGGGGCACGCCGCGCGAGCGGGCAATTCGGTTCGGGGCTGTGGTCATCGCGGTGCCGGCCTGGTCAGTTGACGAAGGTGGTGATGAGGTAGTTATGCCAGGTGGTCTCCTGCGGCCCCTTCCAGCAGACCGTCACGGTGACCGCGTTGCCGGCGCCGATGATGATCTGCTGGTTGGTGCTGGCGGCGCCGGGCAGCGCTGCCGTCACCGCGGCCAGCCACACCGCCATGTTGCTGCCCGCGACGCCGGCCTGGGCGGAGTTAGCGCCGGTGGGCGTGCAGCCTGCACCACCGCCGGTGGGACGATGCGCGTAGGTCGCGATGTTCACCTTATCCACCCAGATGAAGCTGACGATCTGGTCGGCGAGGTAGGCCGCATCGGAACGGTACTTGGCATCGGCCTGGTTCTTGATCGCCGTCGCCTGCAGGCCGATCATGGCGAGGATGCCGATGGAGAAAATGAGAATGCCGATCAGCGCTTCTATCAGCATCATGCCCTGTTGCGGGCGGGGTGGGGCGCGGTGCGGCACTCTGTTCTCCCTGTCGTTCAGCAGGCGCGCGAGTCGCCCACCGTCGTGATCGACGGATCGCACATGCGAATTTGTCCACCGATCTGGACCACTACGTTGAGGCAGCGCAGGTTTCCGCCGCCGGCGAGGCAGACGTAGCTGGGGTTGGTGATCTGGATGATATCGATGGCCGTCAAATCGGTACGCCCCAGTCCGTTGAACACGATCGTCGCATCCGTCGCCGTCACCATCGCGGTCGGCGTGCTGGTGGCGCCGCTCCCCTGGACGAAGTCGGGGGCGGTGTAGGCGCCGCCCTGCTGATAATTGCGCACTATCCAATTGATGCCGGCCGTGTCCGGCGCCGCGCTCACGTTTGCCTGATTCCCGATGGCGGACACCAGGACGAATTCGATCCGGGTATTGCGCCGCACCGCCTCGGCGCGCGCCAGTTGCATGCCATTCTGAATGGATTCGGCGGCGGTGCGGATATTGGTGTTCTGTATCCACAGCGTGAGATTGGGAAGACCGATGACCAGCAGGACGGCGAGAATGGCAAACGTGATCAGCAGCTCCACCATGGTGAAGCCGCCATGCCCGCATCCGCATCCTCTGGTCCGGTTCATCAGCAGCTGCTCGGTTTTTTCACCACCCAGCAATTGGCATTGCTGGTCCAGCCCTTGGTGGACGCGGCCCCGGACATGACCGACGCGCGCACATTGGTTTCGGTGATGGTGTAGAGAAAGCCGTTCATCGAGGTGTCGCCGCCGGCGCCGGCCACGCTGCCCGTTGCGCTGATGGTGTAGGTCTGTGTGGTCGGTGCGGCGCAGGTGTAGGTAAAGTATTTCACCGGGCCGGTCGGCGTGCCCGTGGTGTACGACACCGGCATGATCGCCCCGCAGCCGGTGGCTGCGGCGTTCTTATAGCTGCGATTGTCCTGAAACCACTGCTCCATCTTCACCCTCAGGTCCGAGAGCTGCGCGGTCGCTTCGGTAATCTTGCTGCGGGTGATGTAGTCGTTGTACGAGGGCAGCGCGACGGCGGCGATGATGCCGACTATAGCGACGGTGATCATGATTTCGATCAAGGTAAAGCCCTGTTGCCTGGGCATGCTGTTCCCCTTTGCGTTGACGAGATATTAGGCGCGCCGCCCGGCGATCCCAAATTCACCCGACAAAAGGCTGTTTTTCGGGGCTGGACGGCATCCGCAACCGAGTATAGCGGAACTATTTCACGTTCCCGGGCGCCTGCGACGCTCCGAAAAATGGGGGGCGGGAACCGATCGGAGGTCAGTTTGCTGCGCGAGATTGGCCGTGCGACGTGAACTGCGTCAGGCGAACTGCATTAGAATCGGGCGGATGAGCCGGCGTATGGACACCACAGACACTACGGGCACTACGGGCGCCAAAGACACGAGGGTCTCCGTTGCCGATGCGGTCAACAGGGACGACATTGCCGAACTGCTGCGCAGGCACGGCATCACCCCGACGCATCAGCGGATGGAGATTGCGCTGGTGCTGTACGAACACGGCGAGCACCTGAGCGCCGACCAGATCCTCGCGCGCGTGAATGCGCGCTGCGCCAAGACATCGAAGGCGACCGTCTACAACACCCTCAGGCTGCTCTCGGAGAAGGGCATGATACGGGAGCTGATCGTGGATCCCTCGCGCATCGTCTACGATCCGAATATCGCGCCCCATCACCATTTCTACGATGTGGTGTCGGGTGAGTTGACCGATATCCCGGCAGCCGACATCAAGGTTCTCGAGTTGCCTCCTTTGCCGCCCGGAACGGTCGCCGACGGGGTCGACATCATTATTCGCACCCGGCCGCAATCCTGAACCGGGGGCGATCCGGATCCCGCGCTGCTGCTGATATAATGCGTACTCGGCATCGGTACTGCTGAAATCCGGCAACCGTCGAATTGGCTGCAATCGTTGCAATGCTGCTGTAGCTCAGTTGGTAGAGCGCTTGATTCGTAATCATGAGGTCGGGTGTTCGATTCACCCCAGCAGCACCACTATCCATGCGGTTCTTCTCGAATAGGCCCGCTTTCGTCTAGACCTCGGGGTTACTCAGGGGTTACGTTTCCTCGGGGCTACGCACGTTTCACACGTCTATCCGGGGCACGGATGCATCTGAGCCGAAGACCCTCCCCCCCTTCTCTTTTTTCTAGAGCGGTTCGCCGCCTGCCGACCGGCTCGGGACTCCAATGTGCCGTTGGCGGGGTGGCTGGATCGTTCCTCCGCCCGGGTGATGGCGCAACTAGTCGGCTCCCTGGCCAATGGTTCTGAAGCAAAGCATGTGGCAGGATGAAATTCCGGTGCCGCCGTGGGAATGGCGGAAGACGATGTCTCAGAATTGACGGGGGGTGCGATGGGTCGCGCAGCAGGAGGACTGGCGCAGGCCCCCGAATGTCGC
>SHXF01000078.1 GCA_009693435.1 Betaproteobacteria bacterium
CAGGCTGAAGGTAGAAAAAGCAGAGAAATCGTCAAATAAACGGTCGGTAGCGAGTAATTTCATGCCTATCGCATATTTCATTCCGCAGTGGAGTGAATCACCTCTGTGCTCAAATGCCAACTGCTAAAATTGAAAAAATCACAGCCTCTGAGGGGAATGGCCCCGTTGATCAACGTTCTACAGGCGTTCTGCTACAATTCGCACCTCAAAATTTGCAATACCATCAAAGGGGAAGGAGCCCGATATGGAAAATATCGAACAACGGGTTAAGAAAATCGTGGCCGAGCAGCTCGGTGTCAACGAGACGGAGATCAAAAACGAGTCATCCTTCGTGGACGATCTTGGCGCGGATTCCCTTGATACGGTTGAATTGGTGATGGCACTGGAAGAAGAGTTCGAAACCGAGATTCCAGACGAGGATGCGGAAAAGATAACCACCGTTCAGCAGGCGATCGACTACGTCAGCGCCCATTCCAAGAAGTCCTGAGATTCCCCATCTTTTCGTCGTTCCTCCAAGTTGAGCCGCCGTCGAGTTGTCGTCACCGGTCTGGGAATAATTTCGCCGGTTGGCAGTAGTGTCCCGATCGCCTGGGCCAACATACTGGCAGCGCGATCGGGGATAGGCACCATCACTCGATTCGATCCCGGAGCGCTGTCGTGCCATATTGCGGGCGAAGTAAAGGATTTTGAGGTGACGCAATACTTGTCCGCCAAGGAAGCGCGCAGGATGGACAAGTTCATTCACTACGGTATGGCAGCCGGGATTCAGGCAATAAGGGACTCTGGACTCGAAATTACGCCGGACAACGCGGAACGCACGGGTGTGGTTATCGGCTCGGGAATAGGCGGTCTGCCGATGATAGAAGAAACTCACAACGATTACCTCAGCGGTGGTCCGCGCAAAATATCTCCATTCTTCATTCCCAGCACGATCATCAATATGATCGCGGGCAATCTGTCGATCATGTTCGGCATGAAGGGCCCGAATCTCGCAATCGTTACGGCATGCACGACCGCGACTCACTGTATCGGCGAAGCAGGGCGTCTGATCGAGTATGGCGATTGCGACGCTGTGGTAGCAGGCGGAGCGGAATCGACGGTTACACCGCTCACCATAGGTGGCTTTGCGGCGGCGCGGGCGCTCTCAACGCGGAATGATGATCCTTGTACCGCCAGCCGTCCTTGGGACAGGGACCGCGACGGATTCGTTCTTGGAGAAGGCGCTGGCGTACTCATGCTGGAGGAGTACGATCATGCACGGAAGCGGGGTGCACGCATCTATGCCGAACTGGCTGGTTATGGCATGAGTGCAGATGCTTTCCACATGACCGCGCCGCCTGGTGATGGGGATGGCGCATTTCGATGCATGCAGAAAGCGCTGAGCAACGCCGGCATGAACACGACCGACATCGATTACATAAACGCCCATGGCACGTCGACGCCCCTTGGGGATGTGGCGGAGACGATGGCAGTCAAGCGGTGTTTCGGAGACCAGGCGAAAAAACTGGCAGTGAGCTCGACTAAGTCGATGACAGGTCATTTGCTTGGTGCCTCCGGTGGCGTAGAGGCGGTATTCTCGGTATTGGCGGTCCGCGATCAGGTAGCTCCCCCCACAGCCAATTTTTTCAACCGGGATCCGGAGTGCGATCTGGATTACGTACCCAATGTCGCTCGAAACATGCCAATCCGTGCAGCCCTGTCCAATTCGTTCGGATTTGGCGGCACAAACGGCACTCTGATTTTCCGCAGGGTTTGACGCTCCGGATAGAGCCGCGGCCGTCTATCGTTCTCGCGGCGATCCTGACTGTGCTGCATCTGGCGGCGTTCGGTAGTGCCTGTATGAGCCTTGAAGGCTGGCCATTTGTATTCGTGGCATCAGGAATCTTGTTATCGGGGACAGTAGCGTCTTTGGCCGCACTCCGCACTATTCCCGGTCTTGTCATTCTGGAACTCGATGACCAAGGTCGTGCCACTTGGGTGGATTCCGGCCAGCAGCGCCATGGCCCTTGTCCAGTACGGGTCGGTCTAGTTCTTCCTTGGCTTGTCACGTTCGCCGTGGTACGCACCGATGGGTGCAGACATTGGGTCGTATTGGTTTCTGACTCGGTTCCGCAACAGACAATGCGCCGTACGCGCATGTGGTTACGATGGAATTCGGCATCCTTCCCGAAAGCTAAACGCGATAATAATCCTGACGCCAAATGAACTATTTCCTAACCTTCTGGTCTAGATGCAAGGGTTCTGCCCAACGCCACCCGGCTGGAATGGACAGACGAGCCACGGCCATCAGCGGGTCCATTCGTCCGAGCAGTCGCAACATGATGGCGGACAATGGGTGACCGGGAACTGGACCGGCGACTGGTAGAGCGGGCGCAACGTGGTGACAAGCACGCGTTTGAGTTACTGGTCTCGAAATATCAGCGCAAGCTGGCAAGATTGCTGTCGCGTTTTATACGTGACCAGGCGGAGGTCGAGGATGTTGCCCAGGAAACTTTCATAAAGGCGTATCGTGCCCTGCCAACCTTTCGAGGAGACAGTGCGTTTTATACGTGGCTATACCGGATTGGAATAAATGCCGCGAAGAATTATCTCGTTGCAAGCGGTCGGAGAGCGCCGACTGCGACCAGATACGAAGTCGAAGATGCTGAGGGTTTCGATGACAGCGACCAGTTGCGGGATGTCAACACGCCCGAAAGCATTCTTATGTCCAGGCAGGTTGGGCAGACGGTCAGTGCAGCATTGGAAAACTTGCCCGAAGATTTGCGTACTGCAATAACCTTGCGCGAAATCGAAGGGCTGAGTTACGACGACATCGCAAGTATCATGAATTGTCCGATTGGAACCGTTCGTTCCAGGATCTTCAGGGCGCGCGAGGCGATCGCAGCCCGATTGCAGCCGTTGCTGGATACCAGTAAAGATAGAAGGTGGTGAACCATGGATGAGAAGTTTTCGTCATTTCTCGACGGCGAACTGGTCGATTCGGAAATGGATGCATTCCTCTCCCGGATCAAATTTGATGACAAACCGAGGCGCAGCTGGGACACATATCATCTGATCGGGGACGCCATGCGAGGTCAGCTGAATTCTGAAGTGGCGTCCCGGGTGGCATTGCGCTTAGCCGGCGAGCCTGTTGTTATGGCGCGGACGCGATCCCGGTACCGGGGGCTTTCAAGACAAGCATTCTGGCCAGCCATGTCCGCTGCGGCGGGAATTGCGGCGGTCATGATAGTGGCTTTCATGGCATTACCTGGTGCGGTGATTGATCCGCCGGTCGTCGCAACACCACAAACGCCGAATGTCGCGCCCCCGGTTGCGGTAGCGGGCAAATTCGATCGATACCTGCTGGCACATCAACGATTTTCGTCCAGCAGCACGATGCAGGGTGTTGCACCATACGTGCGCACCGTGTCCGCGGGCCGCAACGGATCGCCGAAATGAGGCTGCTGCTGCATCTCATATTCCTGCTCCCTTTTTCGGCTGCTTTCGCACAGACTGAGCCAACGGCCCTTGATCTGTTGCAGCGCGTATATTCCGCGACTCTGAAATTGAGCTATACGGGAACCTTCTTGTATCAGCAAGGACAGTCCAGTGAGACTTCCCGAATTACGCGAATTGTCGACTCATCGGGAGCGCACGAGAGACTTGAAACCTTGGATGGAATGCCCCGGGAAATCATTCGCAGAAATGACGAAGTGGTATGTTACTTGCCGGCAACAATGACGGTGCGCGTGGACAAGCTTCCTGGTCGAAGCGGCTTGCCTGCGTCCATACCGGTGCACGCCAGAGAACTGGGGGAGTACTACACCGTTCGAAAAGGCGAAATTGAGCGGGTTGCGGGATATGACTGCCAGATTGTGTTTCTTGAGCCGAAGGACAACCTTCGATATGGGCACAAGCTCTGGGTCGACCTCAGCACAGGCATGCTTCTCAAGGCTCACACAATTGGCCGGACCGGTGAAGATCTTGAGCGGTTTGCCTTTAGCGACCTCCAGATCGGCGGAAATATAGACAGGGACAAACTCAGGTCACGCTATTCGCGCAAGGGAAAAGACTGGCGGATTGAGGACTCTGCTGGTGTTCATGCCAATCTTGTCGACGCAGGTTGGTCGATCAAGGCGGCACCTATAGGGTTCAAGAAAGTAAGCGAGATGACCCGAACCTTGGGTGGCGCCAGCGGAGTTGGGCACATAGTGCTGTCTGACGGGCTCGCCGCCGTTTCGGTGTTCATCGAGTCCGCAGCCTCACGGCAGGCTGGATCCCAGCCTGGACTTGTGAGACAGGGGGCCATACATGTTTACATGCGTTTGATAGGTAACCACTGGATCACAGTAGTAGGCGAGGCGCCCGCCGAAAACGTTAGATTTATCGCCAATGCGGTGGAATACCGAAAACCGCGATAAGGAATCGGTCCGCCGTTACGCCGTACCGGTAGTCCAGTGCGTCGCTGCATTTTGCGTTGAGAACCAATAGTGTCTATTTGAGGATAGCGAAATGGCAAGAAATCTGTTGTATCTGTTCGTCATGATCCTGCCGCTCACGGCGATTGCCCAAGGACGGGATCTCCCCGACTTTACCGATCTTGTGGAAAAACAGGGACATACCGTCGTCAACATCAGTACCTCGCAGGTTGTCAGAGACCGGCGTGCGTCGCCCCAGAATCCAGGTATCGATGAGAATGATCCCTTCCATGAATTCTTCCGGCGCTTCATTCCCCGCAACCCTGGCCAATCGCCGAACCCTGCTCCAGGGCAGGGGCAAGGGCCCCGTGAATTTGAAAGCCGATCTTTGGGTTCAGGCTTCATTATCAGTCCAGACGGATACATTCTGACCAACGCACACGTTGTCGAAACGGCTGACGAGATCAACGTCAAGCTGACAGACAAGCGCGAATTCAAAGCACGGGTCATTGGTGCAGACAGGCGAACCGATGTTGCCTTGCTAAAAATAGACGCGCGCAATTTGCCGGCTGTCAGGCTCGGTGACCCCGTAAAACTGAGAGTGGGTGAATGGGTCCTGGCGATCGGCTCGCCTTTCGGTTTCGATAACACTGTCACAGCGGGAATCGTCAGCGCCAAAGGCAGGGCGTTGCCGCAGGAGAATTTCGTTCCGTTCATTCAGACTGATGTTGCGATCAATCCCGGAAATTCAGGGGGGCCCTTGTTCAATATGAAGGGAGAGGTTGTTGGCATCAACTCGCAGATTTACAGCCGGACGGGTGGTTTCATGGGATTGTCCTTCGCGATCCCGATAGACGTCGCGATGGATATCCAGACCCAGTTGCGCCAGAGCGGACGTGTCAGCCGCGGGCGAATCGGCGTCGTCATACAGGAAGTATCAAAGGAACTGGCCGATTCGTTTGGTTTGGCCATGCCGGCCGGCGCACTGGTAAATGGTGTGGAAAAAGGGGGGCCGGCGGAAAGAGCGGGCGTTGAGACTGGTGACATTATTCTGAAGTTCGATGGAAAGTCGGTCAACACGTCCTCCGACCTGCCGCGTATCGTGGGAAGCACTAAACCGGGAAGCAAGGTCGGCATGGAGGTGTGGCGCAAAGGATCAAGCAAAGACGTTTCCATCACAATCGGCGAAATCCCAGAAGACCGGGTGGCACTTCGCGACGGAGCGCGAGGCCGTCAGGCCGAGCAAACGGTGAATCGCCTCGGATTGGTTGTGAATGATCTGACAGTGATTCAAAAGCGCGACATGAAGCTCGACTCGGGTGTAATCGTGGAAGACGTGCGAACGACCGCCCGGCGAATCGAAGTGCGGCCGGGCGATGTCATCACCGCGGTGACGAGCAAGGGGCAGACTTTGGAATTGAAATCTGCGGAGCTGTTCAACAAGTACCTGACCCAGACTGACAAGAGCGCCACCTTGACGCTTCACGTCCGGCGCGGTGAAAGCAATCTGTTTGTCACAGTGCGAGGCGAAGGTGCGGCCGGCTGAGGAGCGTGCGTCTTTTAATAACAAGGGCAAAATACTGCTTCCCCGAATCACGCTCTACAGCCGAAAAAACTGCCACCTCTGCGACGATATGCTGAAAGCACTGGAGGCTCTTCGTGTGGATCTGCATTTCCACCTGGATGTGATAGACGTAGATGCCAATCCGGATCTCGCGCGTCGCTACGGGGAATTGGTGCCCGTACTTGCCGCAGGCGCCAGCGTCATATGCCAATATCGCCTCAATGTGTCCGAACTGCGTGCCACACTGAGCAAAATACGTTAGACTTCAGGGTTTTCTGAATGGACGGGGTGCTGAGCGCGCCCCTTTTGATGGACCACATCCGCAATTTTTCCATCATCGCCCATATCGATCACGGGAAGTCGACGCTTGCCGACCGGTTCATCCAGCGTTGCGGCGGTCTTTCGGACAGGGAAATGTCCGAGCAGGTTCTGGATTCCATGGAACTTGAACGCGAGCGCGGGATTACGATCAAGGCGCAGACAGCTGCGCTGAACTATCGCGCCCGCGATGGCAAGACATACTTGCTCAACCTGATCGATACACCCGGACATGTTGACTTTTCCTACGAGGTATCGCGATCGCTGGCCGCATGCGAAGGCGCATTGCTGGTGGTCGATGCAAGTCAGGGCGTGGAAGCACAGACCGTCGCCAATTGCTACACGGCGATAGAGCAGGGGGTGGAGGTCGTTCCCGTTCTGAACAAGATCGACCTACCCTCGGCCAATCCGGAGCAGACCATTAAGGAAATAGAGGACGTGGTCGGCATTGCTGCGGAGGATGCGGTGCGAGCCAGCGCCAAGACAGGCGAGGGCGTCGAAGACATACTGGAGGCCGTGATCGCCAGAATACCGGCGCCGAAGGGCAATCCTGCCGCCCCGCTCAAGGCATTGGTCATCGATTCCTGGTTCGATAACTATGTGGGCGTGATCATGCTAATCCGGGTAGTTGACGGTACGCTGCGCCCTAAGGACAGGATCTTGCTGATGTCGACGCAGGCACATCACCTCTGCGAACAGGTTGGCGTGTTTACGCCAAAGTCAAATTCAAGAGAGCAGCTTTCAGCGGGGGAAGTGGGATTTGTCATTGCTGGCGTAAAGGAACTCAAGGATGCGCGAGTCGGCGATACCATGACCAACGCCGACCATCCCGCAATCAAGGCACTCCCGGGCTTCAAGGAGATCAAGCCCCAGGTTTTTGCCGGACTCTATCCGGTGGAGGCAAATCAGTATGAAGCTCTGCGCGACTCACTTGAGAAGCTGAAGCTCAATGACGCCTCGCTGCACTATGAGCCGGAAGTGTCTCAAGCGCTGGGATTCGGATTTCGATGCGGCTTCCTGGGTCTCTTGCATATGGATATCGTCCAGGAAAGGCTGGAGCGGGAGTACGACGTCGACCTCATCACGACGGCACCGACCGTTGTCTACGAGATTGCGCTGAGAGACGAAACCGTCATCAGGATAGAGAATCCGTCGAAGATGCCGGATCCCTCGAAAATCGAAGAGATTCGCGAGCCGATTATAACTGCGACGATATTCGTGCCCCAGGAATACGTCGGGGCAATTATTACGCTTTGCACACAAAAGCGCGGCCTGCAAAAAAACATGCAGTACCTCGGCCGCCAGGTGATGCTTACTTACGAGTTGCCGCTAGCCGAAGTCGTGATGGATTTTTTCGACAAACTGAAGTCTGCCAGTCGGGGCTACGCGTCGCTTGACTACGACTTCAAGGAATATCGTAGTGCGGATATGGTGCGCCTCGATGTCCTCATCAACAGCGAAAGGGTGGACGCGTTGTCCCTGATGATTCACCGCGCGAGCAGCGCGTTCCGGGGGCGTGATCTGGTTGCCAGAATGCGGGCGCTTATCCCCAGGCAGATGTTCGATGTGGCAGTGCAGGCGGCAGTAGGCTCCCACATCATCGCCCGCGAAACAGTCAAGGCGCTCAGAAAGAACGTATTGGCCAAGTGTTATGGCGGTGACATATCCCGAAAGCGCAAATTGCTGGAAAAGCAGAAGGCTGGCAAGAAAAGAATGAAACAGGTTGGGTCGGTGGAAATTCCACAAGAGGCCTTCTTGGCGATTCTGCAAGTTGAACAGAAGTGAGTTTTGCTCTCCTGCTGTTCGTGCTATTGCTTGTTACAGGAGCGGTTGCCTTGGCGGACCGGGTTCACTTTTCCAAGTTGCGGGACAAGGAGGAACGGGAGCCATGGTGGATCGAGTACGGAAAGAGTTTCTTCCCGGTGATTCTCATTGTGTTCTTTCTCCGGTCCTTTCTCGTAGAACCATTCAAAATTCCGTCTGGGTCGATGATACCCACGCTCGTGGTGGGGGACTTCATCCTCGTGAACAAGTTTACCTATGGCATCCGGCTGCCGATCATTAATCTGAAAATGGTCGACATTAATGACCCGAAGCGAGGCGATGTCATGGTGTTTCGGTACCCGGAAGATCCTTCGCTGGACTACATCAAGCGCGTGGTAGGTTTGCCGGGAGACCGTATCTCCTACACCAATAAAATACTCTCGATAAACGGCACGGAGGTCGAGCGGGGGCCGTTACCCGACTACCTTAATCGCGAACGGATTCACTATTCAAGACAGTACAGGGAAAAGGTGGGAGAAGTCGAACATGCGATCTTGATTGAAGATGACGCCCCGCCGGGACTCCCCTTTATCAAGCAATTCCCGTTCAGGGAAAATTGTATTTACAATGCCGAGGGTGTTACCTGCGCCGTGCCGGCGGGGCATTACTTTATGATGGGCGACAATCGCGACAATTCGGCAGACAGCCGTGTTTGGGGTTTTGTGCCTGAGGAAAATATCGTAGGCCGGGCTTTTTTCATTTGGTTCAATTTCAGCGAACCTAACCGCTTTGGCGGATTCAAGTGAGGAAAAAATGAAAAAGAATCAACTGGGTGTCGGCATGCTGGGCATCATGATAGGCTGCATAGTCATTGTGCTTGGCGCAATTGGAGGATTGAAAATCGCTCCTGCGTATATCGAATATTTTCAAATCAAGAAGGCGGTCGTGGCGTTGGCTCAGGGCGGGGCGCGCGGTTCGGTATCGGAGGTGCGAACGGCATTCGACAAGCGAGCCCAGGTCGATGACATCACGTCGGTGACCAGCCAGGACCTCGAGATCAGCAAAGACGGGGGGGATCTGGTGGTGAGTTTTGCCTACCCGAAGAAAATTACGCTGGTCAGCAACGTAAGTCTTCTCATCGAGTTTGCCGGCTCAAGCAAGTAGCGCGTTGGGAGACCAATGAACTGGTCCAACCTGCAGCACGCGATCGGATACCAGTTTTCAGAACCGGAATTGCTGGTACAGGCACTAACGCACCGCAGCCTTGGTGCTCCGCACAACGAGCGCCTGGAATTCCTTGGTGACAGTGTCCTGAATTGCGTTATCGCAGCGGAAGTCTTCCACCGGTGTGCTGATTTCAAGGAGGGCGAACTCTCGCGGACGCGTGCGAATTTTGTGAGGCAGGAGACTCTTAATCTCCTTGCGCAAAAGCTTTCGCTGGGTCAGTACCTGAGGTTGGGGGAAGGCGAGATGAAGAGCGGAGGGCATAACCGCCCTTCTATCCTTGCGGATGCGCTGGAGGCGCTCCTGGGAGCGATTTTCGTGGATGGCGGATTCGAGTCCGCACGCGCCGTGGTGCGGTTGCTGTATGCACCGATGTTTCTTGCTCTGGATGCAAAATCAACCGGCAAGGACCCAAAAACCATGCTGCAGGAACTGCTTCAGGCACGCCGCCTTCAACTTCCGCTGTATGCCGTGGTGGCAACGATGGGGGCCGCGCACAGTCAGCGTTTCGATGTCGAATGTGTCATTCGGGAATTGGCCATTCGCACCGAGGGAAGCGGAACAAGCAGGCGTCACGCCGAGCAACAGGCCGCGCTCCGCGCTTTCGAGCAGATTCGCCGATGAATGGAGACGTCTACAGATGCGGAACGGTTGCCCTGATCGGGCGTCCCAACGTAGGCAAGTCTACCTTGCTGAATGCGCTCATTGGCACGAAGCTGTCGATTACTTCGAACAAGCCGCAAACCACACGCCACCGGATTCGCGGCGTCATTACCCGCCCGGACGCCCAGTTCATATTCGTGGACACACCCGGCTTCCAGACCCGCCACAAAAGTGCGCTGAATCGAGTCATGAATCGGGGAATTCGGGCCGCATTGGACGATGTCGATGCGGTGATCCTGGTCGTTGAAGCCGGGATTCTCGGCACGGATGAAATGATGTTGCTTAAGCAATTGCCCGAATCCATGCGCGTTCTGCTTGTCGTAAATAAGACAGACCGCACCACCCGCGACGAACTCATTCCGTTTCTTGCTGAAGCCGGGAAGCGGGCGGCATTTTCCGAAATATTGCCAGTGAGCGCCCAGAAAAAAAAGGGAATTGGCGAGTTGCTGGACACGCTGAAGAATTATCTTCCCGTGCGTGGGCCGATCTTCGACGAAACACAATATACCGATCGCAGCGAGCGCTTTATTGCTACCGAACTGGTAAGGGAGAAGTTGTTCCGGCTTCTTGGCGATGAGCTTCCCTATGGAGCAAGCGTGGTGATCGAGAAATTCGAAGAGGTTGAGAAGCGCCACGGGACTCTTCGTCGAATATTTGCCACTATCATCCTCGAAAAGGAAAGTCACAAGGCAATTGTCGTGGGCGAGAAGGCCTCGAAGCTCAAGGAGATATCGCGCTCGGCAAGGCTTGATATGGAGCGCCAGTTTGGCGACAAGGTGTACCTCGAACTCTGGGTCAAGATCCGCGATGGCTGGACCGACGACGAGGCCGCGGTGAGACGCCTCGGTTATGAATGAGGGCGGCCGCAGGAGAGGAGAGGCGTTCGTCCTGCATGCCTATGCGTACAGGGAGACCAGCCTGCTGGTTGAGGCGTTTATCCGTGGTGCGGGCAAGATGATGCTGGTTGCTCGCGGGGCCCGACGCCCGCGCTCGGCGTTGCGGGGACTCTTGATGTCGTTTCAGCCGCTTTCTCTTGCATGGATTGGAAAAGGCGAAGTCCGAACGTTGTCACGGGCCGAATGGATAGGTGGGCAGCGATTGCTGCAGGGGGAAGCATTGCTCTGTGGCTTTTATCTCAATGAACTGCTGTTGCGGTTGCTTGCACGGGAAGATCCCCATGAAGGCCTATATGACGCCTACAGGGAGGCAATCGGCAACCTCGCAGCAAATCGACCTTCTGCCCCGATACTACGGCGATTCGAAAAATCGCTGTTGAAGGAGTTGGGTTACGCGATGGTCCTCGATCGCGACGGAATAACCGGCGAGAAAATCCGGTATTCTGAAAGTTACCGATATGATCCGGAAAAAGGTCCGACTCTCATTGCCCGATCGATACCATTCGAAGCGGTCTATTTCGGCAAGACGCTGATCGACATGGCCGCAGACGATTATGATGATCCAAACACCCTGCAGCAGAGCAAGACGCTGATGCGGGCGCTAATCGATCATCGGCTTGAGCGGCAAACTCTGAAGAGCCGTCGGATTTTTCGGGAATTGCTGGAACTTTGAGGCACGCGCAGCCGAGCGGAAAACTTCAATGACAAAGCTTAGCGTCAACATCAATAAAGTGGCACTGCTTCGCAATACGCGTTCCCTTGGTATTCCCGACGTTATGCGCTTCGCGCGCATCGCCCTGGAAGCAGGGGCGCTTGGCATTACCGTGCATCCGCGCCCGGATGGGCGTCACATTCGGGCGCAGGACGTTCGTGAATTGGCGACATTGCTGAAGCATTGGCCGCATGCGGAGTTCAATATCGAAGGAAATCCTTTTCACGGGCTGCTGGATTTCGCTGAAGAGATTGCGCCGGCTCAGTGCACATTGGTGCCGGACGAAGCGGGGGCATTCACCTCCGATCACGGATGGGATCTGGCCAGGGACGGGGATCGCCTGAAACCCCTAATCGCACGCATCCGAAAGCTCGGTGTACGCGTGAGTTTGTTCATGGATCCGACCCCGGATGCAATGCGCAAGGTGCGCGACGCCGGGGCGGATCGTGTCGAACTCTACACGGAGCCTTACGCGAGGGCATTTGGCCGCGCGGATGTTCAAAGTGTCGTGGCCTGCTACGCCGAAACGGCAGTGGCGGCGCAGCATTGCGGTTTGGGTGTGAATGCGGGTCACGACCTCAATCTCGAAAATATCGCGATGTTCTTGCGTTCCGTCCCATCCGTGCTGGAAGTGTCGATCGGCCACGCCTTGATATCCGATGCGCTTGAACTTGGACTGGAGAAGGCGGTTCGCAAGTATCTGCTGGCAATCCGGGCCGGCATGTCTACGTGATTCTCGGCATAGGAACCGACTTGTGTGAAATCGTGCGCATACAGCGTGCGCTCGAGCGTTATGGCGACCGTTTCGCAAGAAGAATTCTGATGGATGCCGAATTGCCGCGGTTGCGACGCCATCGCAAGCCGGCTGCTTATCTGGCAAAGCGCTTTGCGGCCAAGGAGGCGTTCTCAAAGGCAATGGGCACGGGAATTCGCCATCCGGTCACTTGGCAGAATGTGGGGGTTCTCAATGCGCCTTCCGGCGAACCCCGTCTGATTTTTACCGATGCCCTGCAACTTCTGCTGAACGCACGCAGGATAGTGTCGGCACACGTAAGTTTGACGGACGAAACCGGCATGGCCAGCGCCTTCGTGATTCTCGAAGGAATGTCTTGATGCAGGCGCAACTCAGTCGGGGTAAGTCCAAATTGGGAAATGCAACGGGCCGCGCTGCCCCGTTCGGCGCTAGATAATGGTCTCGATGCCTCTCGGCCCAGTGATGCTCGATGTGGCCGGTCTGGAATTAACTGCCGACGAACGCCGGATGCTCGCGCATCCGCTTGTCGGTGGAATCATCCTGTTTGCAAGGAACTATGAATCGCCGTCGCAGTTGGTGGCTCTTGTTGCATCAATTCGCGAACTCCGATCGCCGAACCTCCTCATTTCCGTCGATCACGAAGGGGGGCGAGTACAACGTTTCAGATCCGGATTTACGACGATTCCGCCAATGCGCATGCTGGGCGCACTCTGGAAGGATAATGCGGAACGGGCGGTGGAAGCAGCCGGCGCGATAGGATGCATAATCGGGACGGAGCTTCAATATCACGGCATAGACTTCAGTTTTACTCCGGTGCTGGACGTTGATTTCGGACTGTCCAGCGTGATCGGCGATCGTGCATTTTCGGACAATCCCGCTGCGATTCAAGTGCTTGCCGCCGCGCTCGTCGAAGGCCTGATGGCAGCGGGAGCGGCGGCGGTAGGGAAGCATTTTCCGGGTCACGGTCACGTTGCGGCGGATTCGCACGCCGAGCTGCCCGTGGACGACCGCGAGTGGTCGAGTATCGAAAGCATGGACATACAGCCGTATCGCGGGTTGATTCGCAAAGGTCTTGCTGCAGTTATGCCTGCGCACGTGATATATCCTCGGGTCGACTCGCATCCTGCGGGGTTTTCGGCGGTGTGGCTGAAGACGATCTTGCGCGGACAACTGGGCTTTAGCGGCATGATCTTCAGTGACGATTTGTCAATGAAAGGTGCCGGTGTCGCTGGGAATATCTGCGATCGCGGGCGGCTGGCCCTCGATTCAGGATGCGATATGGTGCTCGTGTGCAATGATCCCGCGGCCTCGATGCAATTGATGGACGGACTGAAGGCTGGTCCCATTGACACAACAAAAGCGGATCGAATGCGCGGTCGTCATTTGAGTCAGCCTTGGCCCGAGAGGTACAATCAGGCCATCGCCATAGTTCATGCGATGAACTCGTGACCATGGGTTCAAAGGCAGACCAGTTTGATCTGTCGTGCAGGGATTGTCCCAGGCTCTGTAATTTTCTTGATTCGGTGCGCGAAAGGCAGCCTGGTTATCATGCGTTGCCAGTGCCTTCATTTGGCGATGCGAAGGCGCGCTTGCTGGTGGTTGGGCTGGCACCCGGCATGCACGGCGCAAACCGCACAGGCAGGCCATTTACGGGGGACTACGCGGGAATTCTGCTTTTCCGGACATTGCACAAATTCGGTTATGGCAGCCATGCCGGGAGCGATGATCCCGCTGATGGGTTGAAACTGCGAGGATGCCGGATCACCAATGCGGTAAAGTGCCTTCCCCCTGAAAATAAGCCGGAGACCTCCGAGATAAAGCAGTGCAATCGCTATCTGTCCGCGGAAATTGCCGGTGCGCCCCCGCGTGCAATTCTTGCGCTTGGCGGAATTGCCCATGGAGCGGTTTTGCGGGCCTTCAACCTCAAGCCATCCGCTTACCGGTTTGCACACCGCGCAGTCCACAGCCTGGGCAGATCACCGATTGCGCCTCTGGGAATCCGGCTTTTCGATAGCTACCATTGCAGCCGATACAATACACAGACGAAGCGCCTCACAGATATCATGTTTGAAGCGGTTTTCCAGGACATTGGCCGCTATCTCGCCGAGACAACGTGACACTCCCGGGTTGCCAGCGCACCGATAATGTCGTTGTGCAAACGGAAGACGCCTCTTCAGCGGGGTTCGACGCCACGGTGTTCTTGTCCGGCCTGCCAGGCCTTCCGGGCGTCTACCGGATGTTCAACTCGGAAGGAGAGATGCTGTACGTGGGTAAGGCCCGCGATCTGAAAAAGCGGGTTTCTTCCTACTTCCAGAAGGGCGGTCACGGCCCGCGCATCTCCATGATGCTGACACAGGTTGCGGGTGTGGAGGTGACGGTAACCCGTTCCGAAGGCGAGGCGCTGATCCTGGAAAGCAATCTGATCAAGTCGCTTGCACCGCGGTATAACATTCTTTTCCGGGATGACAAGTCATATCCCTATCTGGTGCTGGGAGGAGAGCAATTTTCCCGGCTGGGCTTCCATCGGGGTGCGATGGACAAAGCCGACAAGTACTTTGGACCGTTTCCCCACGCGGGCGCGGTGCGGGAAAGTATCCAGTTGCTGCAGCGCGTATTTCGTCTCAGGACGTGTGACAAATCGGTTTTCTCCAATCGTTCGAGGCCCTGCCTGCTGCACCAGATCCATCGCTGTTCAGCACCCTGTGTTGGCCTTATTGCGACCGAACAATACGCTGAAGACGTCCGCGACGCGAAGTTGTTCCTTGAAGGTCGTAGTGATGACGTCGTGGCCCGACTTGCGGCCAGGATGCAGCATGCATCCGATGCACAACGCTTCGAAGATGCTGCCCTTTATCGGGATCAGATCCAATCGCTCTCGAAAGTAAAGCAGCGTCAGTATGCCGACACCGGATCGGACCTGGATGCCGATATCATCGGACTGGCGCAGGATCATGGTTTGGTTTGCGTCAATCTCGTCATGGTGCGCGGCGGGCGTCACCTTGGGGACAGAAGTTTCTTTCCACAGAACGCCCAAGGACAACCGTCCGACGAAGTTCTCCGTGCCTTCATTGCGCAGCACTATCTGGACCGCCCGGCGCCGGATGTGATAGTGGTCGGGGAAACTGTGCCGGAAATGGAGCTGCTTCTCGCCGAGCATACGGGCCACAAAGTTCATGTTGTCGCCGCGCCGACAGGCGAACGCCGCGCCGGTCTTGAAATGGCGCGCAAGAATGCGGCACAGGCAATCCGGCAGCGATTACTGGAACAGGGTGCCCAGGAAGCGCGCCTTGCCGCGATGCGCGACGCGCTTGGACTGCCGGAGAGTATCAAACGGATCGAGTGCTTTGATGCCAGTCACACCCAGGGAGAGGCTACAGTGACGTCCTGCGTGGTGTACGACGGCCATGACATGCGGCGCAGTGACTACAGGAGGTACAACATATCCGGCGTAACGCCCGGCGACGATTATGGCGCGATCAAGCAAGCGCTCACGCGCCGCTATGCCAACCTCGCAAGCGGAGAAGGTGTAGCACCGGATTTGATCATGATTGATGGCGGTAAGGGACAGATCCACACAGCGCGGGATGCTCTCGCCGAAATCGGGCTGAGCGACATTTTGATTCTGGGTATTGCCAAAGGACCGGGACGCAAGCCAGGACTCGAGGAGTTATGGCTTGGCGATGCCGCGGAGTCGATCACACTTCCGCCCGAACACCCCGGACTGCATCTACTGCAAAGCATACGGGATGAGGCTCATCGCTTCGCCATTACTGGCCACCGGGCGCGCCGGGCCAAACGGCGTGTTACGTCCACGCTCGAGGGCATTTCGGGGATTGGGGCAAAGCGCCGGCGTCAGCTATTGACTCATTTCGGCGGAATCAAGGGGATAATGGGAGCTAGCGTGGAAGACCTCGCGCAAGTCGAAGGCATTAGTCTCAAGCTGGCAGACAAGCTATACCAAGTACTTCATGCCAGTTAACATCCCAAACTTGCTGACATGGTTGCGAATCCTGCTGATCCCACTTGTTGTGGGTGTCTTCTACTTTCCCGAATCGTGGCTTTCGGCACTTGAGAAGAATCTATTTGCTACGGTGATATTTACTGTCGCCGCTACCACGGACTGGTTGGATGGATATCTTGCCCGCAGACTTAATCAGACGTCCGCATTCGGTGCTTTTCTGGATCCGGTAGCGGATAAATTGATGGTCGTCGCCGCATTGATCATATTGGTAGAGATTTCCCGGGTGAACGCCATAGTGGCGATGATTATCATCGGCAGAGAAATAGCAATTTCTGCCTTGCGGGAATGGATGGCGAAAATCGGCGAGGGGAAAAGCGTTGCTGTTAATGTTCTCGGCAAGATCAAAACGGTTTCACAGATGATTGCCATTCCAATGTTGCTGTACCACGAACCGCTGTATTCCTTTGACCCGCAGATCTGGGGAACATGGCTGATATATTTTTCCGCTGGAATGACTCTTGTTTCGATGATTTATTATGTGATCAAGGCTGGCCGCGGATCTTCGGCGGGTTAGCTGAAATCAGCAGGGTTGAAATTGACGTTCTAGTGACGCTCAGTGCTGACGTTCGGTGCTTGACCTGCTATATGATGCGGTCTAAAATTGAGCGTTATAAATGCGGGAATAGCTCAGTTGGTAGAGCGCAACCTTGCCAAGGTTGAGGTCGGGAGTTCGAGACTCCTTTCCCGCTCCAGACACCAGGGGGAGGCAATGCGCCTTCCCCTTTTAGCATTTGGGCGTCGCGTTAGACCGCGTCCTAATTGGCGGGGTGGCAGAGTGGTTATGCAGCGGCCTGCAAAGCCGTGGACGCCGGTTCGATTCCGACCCCCGCCTCCAAACTCCAGTATGAAACGGCCGCCAAACGCGGCCGTTCTGCTATGTAGCCATAGTACGCTGGCGTCCGTTGTTGTCCTTGCATGTCCATCGGAATCTAGCTATTATTAGGGTAAGGGCAGACCAAAACCCCGCCGTTACCCCCGTAGAGGCGGGACCGCTGCCCGGAATACGTTACCCCGAGGGGCGCACATGGCAAGGAATATACTCACCGATCGGCACATTCGCAACGCCAAGCCTCGGGCCGGGCCCTACCGGCTTTTCGATGGCGACGGACTCGCCCTTTGGGTATCGCCGACTGGTGCGCGATCGTGGCAACTGCGCTACCGGCTGAATGGTACGGAACAGACTGCGACGCTTGGCAAGCTCGAACGGCTGACGCTCGGGCAAGCGCGCGCCGCGGCCGATGCAGCGCGCAAGCTCGCGGCCGAAGGCGAACACCTGACGGCGGTCAAGCGCGCTGGCAAGCTGCAGCGGCGGACGGATGCGGCGAACACTTTCGGGACGCTCGCGGCTGCCTGGATAGCGCGAGAGGGTCGCCGGATGCAGTGGACGCCTGGCTATCGCGCCGAAGTCGCGGCGAGCCTGCGCAATCACCTATCCGCGCTCGATTCTCTGCCGGTGACGAAGATCACCGCCGCGCTCGTTGCGCCGGCATTGATCGCGATTGAGCGCACCGCCCCTCTCATGGTCGAGAAGGTGCGCCCCCGCCTGCGCGCGATTCTTGATGATGCGGTAGAGCACGGCATCATCACCGGCAACCCGCTACCGGCCGCGCGGCGGCGAAGGAAGCTTGAGCGCAAGCATTACCCTGCGGTAACGGACCTGGCAGGCCTGGGCGCCATCCTGCGCGCTGCTCGCGCCGCAGATCCATGCAAGGGCATTGCGCGCGCGCACCTGCTGCTCGCATTCGCGGCGCAGCGTGTTTCAGAAGTCGTCGGCGCGACGTGGGCGGAATTTGAACTCGACGGCGTAGACGTGCTGATTGGTGACACCCAACGCACCAAGCGCGACCCTGGCGCCGGCAATTGGTCGATACCGCGCGAACGGATGAAGCGCAAAGACGAGGCCCGCGGCCCGCATGTCGTGCCGCTACCTCCGGTACTGCTCGCGGCGCTGCGCGAATGGCGCGAGGCGGACGGCGCCTCTGCTATCTACGTCTGCCCCGCGCCGCGCGATTCGTCGAAACCGATCACGCCGGAAGGTGTCGAGAAGTTTTACCGGAACGCGCTTGGGCTCAGCGGTAAGCATTCGCCGCACTCGTGGCGCTCGACATTCTCGACGGTCGCACGCGAGGCCGGCAAGGACGGCGACGCTGTCGAATCGCAGCTAGATCACGTCGTCGGCAACAAGATCGCTGCCGCCTATGACCGCGCCAAGCGTCTAGGGCTACGCCGTGAGCTGATGCGATGGTATGAGCGGCAACTGATCGCCGCACGCGACGGCGCCGCTGTTGTCGCGATCGGCCGGCAGAGTGGGGCGGTGCGATGACAAAGCGGCAAGCGGCCCCGGCTCATACCTCCACGAGGGGGTAAGAAAAAAGGAATCTCTTTGTCCCGCCAAGATGGACCTGTGACTCCCAAGGCGGCAGGCGGGGGGGTGGGTGGATCGTTGCGTCCACGGGGGCATGGACTTCTAGCGACGCATCGCTGCGAAAGTGGGGCAAGGCTGCAACTGCGCATAGCATTCGCTATTGCCAATTCTGGGGAAATATCGCATGAAGCTGCTTTTGCTGACGTTGGCGCTGCTTGGCGTATATGCGGGTGATTTGTCGGCCGAAACCTTAACGGCTATTTGTCGTGACCCCGTTGGGTGGGG
The DNA here is from genome assembly GCA_009693435.1 of Betaproteobacteria bacterium. The sequence continues at coordinate 18,964 of SHXF01000078.1, forward strand.
CGTAGGGTATGAGACTGGAAAGGCGGTTTTCGAAAGCGATGGATTCACGGAAGCGGTATTTACCTACTCGTGGCAAACAGATAAGGATGAGGCCACGATTATTTCGCAATCGTCAAAGGGGGCTGGTGGAACGCCGTTGACGGAAAAGGCGGCAGTCATAAAGCTCGATGGGTCCGTAACATTCATGGTCCTATACCGCAGCACCATATGGGTTCACACGCTATTTATCGGCCCGAAAGTAATGATCATGTCCAGGCACCTAGACGGCAGAGGCCCGACGACGGGATCGGCTGCAGGTAGTCTGTTTCACGCCCGCTGCGTTGTTGCAATTCAGTGAGAAATCGTCCGCCAATACTGGGGCAAAAGTGGGGGGGGCAGCCCGAGATCCGGCGGGAAGAAAGTAGATGCGCTCAGCCTTGGCGGGGGGTGCGATGGGTCGCGCAGCAGGAGGACTGGCCCCTTCTGCTGCGTCGCGCAAGGGTGTCCCGGCTAGAGTCCGCTGAATTCGGCGTAGACTTCGACGAAACGCGAGTGGAAGTTATGTCCGCCGAAGATCAACTACCTCCCATTCATCCCTTCGCCCAGCGGATCACTATGCCCTTGTGCGTGGTGGCCCTGG
>SHXF01000079.1 GCA_009693435.1 Betaproteobacteria bacterium
TGAAGGTAGAAAAAGCAGAGAAATCGTCAAATAAACGGTCGGTAGCGAGTAATTTCATGCCTATCGCATATTTCATTCCGCAGTGGAGTGAATCACCTCTGTGCTCAAATGCCAACTGCTAAAATTGAAAAAATCACAGCCTCTCAGCTCATATACATGCCGCCATTCACGTGAATGGTGGTGCCTGTTATGTAGGCCGCGCCAGTCGAGGCAAGGAATAATACGGCGGCGGCAACGTCATCGGGCGTCCCCAGTCTTCCCAGGGGAATCTGTGCGAGCAGTGCCCCGCGCTGGGCCTCGGACAAGCCGCGTGTCATGTCGGTATCGATGAAGCCCGGCGCAATGCAATTGACAGTGATATTCCGGCTGCCGATCTCTCGTGCGAGAGCCCGGCTCATTCCAGCTACACCCGCTTTTGCTGCTGCATAGTTTATTTGCCCCGCATTGCCGCTGGATGCGATTACCGACGTAATGTTAATGATGCGCCCTCGCTTCGCCTTCATCATTCCACGCAATACCGCCTTCGACAGACGAAACACCGATTTCAGATTCGTGTCGATCACCGCATCCCACTCCTGGTCCTTCATTCGCGCGGCGAGATTGTCCTGGGTAATACCCGCATTGTTTACGAGAATGGAGACGTGCCCCGATGATTGTTCAATCTCTCCGATGAGCGATGCAATCCCCGACGGGTCTTTCACGTCCAGAATTGCGCCGCGCCCTTTGGCCCCTGCATCGATAAGGTACTTGTCGATCTCGGAAGCGCCTGCTGCGGTAGTGGCAGTGCCAACCACGGTCGCATTACGGGCGCAAAGCGCGAGCGCGATCGCTCTGCCGATACCCCTTGTGGCACCCGTCACCAGCACCACCTCATCCTGCAGCATGTCCGCCTATCTCCTGAACAATTCCAAACCCTGCTCGAGCCCAGAGCGATCCGCTAGCGCCAGCCCGTGGAGGCTGTCGCATATGCGCTTTGCGAGAGGCGCGAGAACCCTTCCCGGCCCGCATTCGAATAGATGGGTCACCTCCATTGCCGCCATTTCCTGCACGCATTCAACCCAGCGAACCGGATGATCGGCCTGACGTACCAGAGCGTCGCAAAGCGACGACGGATCGTTGTGGCAACCAGCGTCGACGTTCTGGATGACAGGGATGCGCGGCGCTTTAACATCAATGCGTTCAAGCGCTTCCCTCAGACGAGTCGCCACCGGCGCCATCAGCGATGAATGAAACGGCGCGCTTACCGGAAGTCGTACGGCTCGCTTCGCGCCATTTTGTTTCAACGCGGCAACCGCACGTAGCACCGCACTGACGTCGCCTGCGATCACCACTTGGCCTGGCGAATTGAAATTTACCGCCTCCACCACTTCGCCTTCGGCCACGGCTGCGCACGTTTGACGAACAGTTTCATCATCGAGACCGAGAATCGCGGCCATCGCACCCCGGCCTGGGGGCACAGCCTCCTGCATTGACTGGCCACGCAGACGTACTAGCGGCAGGCAATCGGCAAGTGAAATCGATCCTGCGACCACAAGCGCCGCATATTCGCCGAGGCTGTGGCCGGCCACCACGACAGGCTCCATGCCGCCCAGTTCCTCCCATGCCCGATAACATGCGACGCCTGCGGTCACCATGACCGGCTGGGTATTTATCGTCAGATTCAGAGCATCGATCGGTCCCTCTGAAATCAGCTTCGCGACGTCAACGCCAAGCACATCCGAGGCTTCTGCCAACGTATTGCGTATCGCCGGAATGTCCCCGTATCCCGACATCATGCCGACCGATTGCGATCCTTGGCCAGGAAAGGCCATTGCAAGCTTCACTTGAAATTGCTCCGGAAATAAGTCCTGTACTCTGAATGTGCCCGAACGGCCCCGGTCTGCGACAACGTGGCGGACGTCACATTTGCACCAGCGAAGCACCCCAGGTAAACCCGCCTCCGACCCCCTGAAGCATCACCGTGTGACCGCTCTTGATACGCCCGTCGCGCACCGCAAGGTCCAGGGCGAGAGGGACTGAGGCAGCTGAAGTATTGCCGTGCCGGTCAACGGTAATAACAACATTTTCCAGCGGCATGCCTAATCTCTTCGCGGTCGCTTCGAGGATGCGCACGTTCGCCTGATGTGGTATCAGCCAGTCAACGTCGGATATTGAACGATCGCATTTCGCAAGCAGTTCGCGCGCCACCTCGTCGAGCACCCTGACGGCAAACCTGAAGACCGCCTGCCCGTCCATCTGCAGGAATGGCGACCCGACTATCTTGCCCCCGCAAACGTTTCCGGGAACAGACAGCAGGTCGGCGTAGGTACCATCGGAATGCAAAATACTGGCAAGAATTCCAGGACTGGAATCGGCACGTAGCACCACCGCACCTGCCCCATCGCCGAACAGTACGGCGGTGCCTCTGTCTTTCCAGTCCAGTATCCGCGAAAACACTTCCGCCCCGATCACCAACGCACACCGGTACTGGCCGGATCGTATGAACTGGTCCGCTGTGGCAAGCGCAAACACAAAGCCGCTGCACACTGCCTGCACGTCAAACGCCGGGCAGTTCTTGATTCCCAACTTGGCCTGAACCAGACAGGCGGTGCTGGGGAATACAAAATCAGGCGTGGACGTGGCCACCAGTATCAGGTCGATTTGCGACGGGCCGATCGCTGCCGCACTGATCGCCGCCCTCGCAGCCTCGGCAGCGAGATCACTGCTGGTCTGCCCGGGTTCCGCGATATGTCTCTGCCGGATGCCCGTACGCGAGCGAATCCATTCGTCCGACGTGTCCATGCGCTTTGCGAGGTCGTCGTTTGTAACAAGATTCACGGGGAGAGCGCTACCCGTTCCAATCACCCGGGAAAAACTCATCCTGCCATCGCCGGCGACAACCGCTGGGTAATCCGCTCCAGCACATTATTCTGAACTTCTTCCAATCCCCGCCCGAGAGCCCTCTCAAACGCAAATATGTCGGCTGATCCATGACTCTTGATGACGATGCCACGCAGGCCCAGAAGGCTGGCACCATTATAGACTCGCGGATCGACGCGTCCCTTGAAGGCTGTCAGCACAGGTCGGGCGAGGAGCGCGACGAGGCGAGTCAGCACATTGCGCGTAAATTCCTCTCGCAGGCATGCAGCGAGCATCTGCGCCAGTCCTTCCGCACTCTTCAATGCCACATTGCCTACAAACCCGTCGCAAACGACCACATCCGTCACCCCGGTAAATATTTCGTTACCCTCAACATTTCCGATGAAGTTAAGGTCACTGCTCCGCAGCAATTCTGCCGCCTGCTTCACGACTTCGTTGCCCTTGATGGCTTCTTCTCCAATATTCAGAAGACCGACCGTGGGTCGGTCCTTGTGCTCGACGGCAGCCACCAGCGACGATCCCATGATGGCGAATTGCAACAAATGGTCGGGCCCGCAATCGACGTTTGCCCCCAGATCAAGCACGTAAGTACGGCCGCCCAGGCTCGGCAGGATGGTGCATATTGCAGGGCGGTCAATTCCTGGCAGCCTTTTCAGGACAAATCGTGAGATGGCCATCAGCGCGCCTGTGTTTCCGGCACTCACCGCGGCATGTGCATCTCCGCGCTTGACCAGATCGACGGCAACTCGCATTGACGAATTCTTCTTCCCGCGCAACGCAATCGCCGGTGATTCATCCATAGCCACCACTTCGCTCGCATGGCAAAGCTGCAATCTTGGACCGACCTCTGCGCGGTGAGTCTCCAGCTCGGCTTCGATCAGATCACGCAGTCCGACTAGCACGACACTTACGTCATGGTGCGTACCCAGAAAACCAAGCGCTGCAGGCACGGTCACTTGAGGACCATGATCGCCGCCCATGCAATCTATCGCTATTGTGATATCCACTTGCGGCGGCTTTCCCCTTCAAGACGGGCGACCGTCCGTCTCGTAGTTGCGGAGGAGCTATTCGCCCTTCGTCTTGACGACTTTCTTGCCCCGGTAATAACCACTCGGGCTCACATGGTGGCGCAAGTGCACCTCTCCGGTCGTAGGCTCAACCGCCATTGGGGGATTGGTAAGAAAATCATGCGCTCGATGCATTCCGCGCTTCGATGGGGATTTCTTGTTCTGCTGTACAGCCATGGCCATGCTCCTCGATGACTTTAATGCGCATTATTGCGCGTCTTGAAACATAAATACTCACGATCCGCGCTTCAGTCCGGCGAGCGCACCAAACGGCAACTCTCGAGCTGCCTGCGGCAAAATTGTCGTCACACTTGGAGTGCAGGACTGGTGGCTCGGCACCATGGGTAGCGCCAGCATGATTTCATCTTCCAACAAATGCGCCACACACATCTCGCGATCCGCTACAACCCGATCCACTTCATCTTCTGCTTCTGCGATACTCCTGAAATCCTCGCACAGTTCCAGTTCTGTATCTATCAGTATGGGGAAATCAAGTTCCCGAAGACATCGTTGACAAATCAATTCAATCTCGCCCGTCAGTTTGAGCCTGAGACACGGCCGGCCCTGATCATTTGTTGCACCGCGCAACCAAAACTGCAGGCGGCAAGCTCGGCAACCAAGGCCAAGCAAACGCGCGAAGTGGTCTAATCCGGCCTCACCCCGCTGTTCGTGCCCACCGCGGGCAAACGGAATTCCATCGATGATTCCCAATTGCGACATAACCGAACATACTAGTATACTTGTTCCTTAATGTCAAAATAAGTCCAAGTTGTTCAAAGTCTTACCGCACTTTCGCCCATCGGGACAAGCCACCGCGAATTTCCGATTCCTGCCGCCATATGCTTATTTGGTACATCTGATGCGCAGTCCTTGGAGGGTACTTGAAGACACATGAAAATGTCACCCAGCCGTTTTCACCTCCCACCCGCCGCCTGGTCCTTGCCTCGACATCCCCCTACCGCAAGGCGCTCCTCGAGCGGCTGGGACTGCCGTTCGATACCTTCAACTCGAAGGTCGACGAAGGCCGGTTGCCTGGCGAACCGCCTTCCGCGATGGCGTACCGACTTGCCGAAACAAAGGCGCGCGCCGCTACGGGACAGTTTCCGGATTCGCTCATCATCGGCTCTGATCAGGTAGCCGAATCCGGAGGGCAGATATTCGGCAAGCCCGGCAACTTTGAAAATGCCAAAGCGCAACTGCTCGGATTGTCAGAGCGCGTAGCCGTGTTCCACAATGGACTCTGCGTAATTGATGCAAGAAACGGGACGGCTCGCACGCTCGTCATTCCGGTTCATGTGCATTTCCGTCGACTGGATGAATCCGGAATAGTGCGCTACCTCCAGCGGGAAATGCCATACGATTGTGCAGGCAGCGCAAAAAGTGAAGGACTGGGGATTGCATTAATCGCAAAAATATGTGGAGACGACCCCACGGCACTTATCGGGCTACCACTCATTGCCCTAGTGGACCTGCTAGGAGAATCTGGCGTCGATGTTCTCTGAGGGACGGGTCGGCGCCCTATACCTGATTCCAACGCCTCTTGGAGATATCCCGGCGGAGGCAGTGCTCTCGCGCGAAGCCATTGGGACCGTGCGCATGCTGGATTACTTCATTGCAGAAAATCCGAAGACCGCACGGGCATTTCTGAAAAAGACCGGATCGGCACAACCAATTCAGTCCATCACGATCAATCGGCTTGATCACAATACGCCCCGCGCTGCAATTGAAGAAATGCTGGCGCCTCTGCTTGCAGGGCGCGATGCCGGCTTGGTGTCCGAAGTCGGTTGTCCAGGCGTCGCAGACCCGGGAGCGCCTCTGGTGAGGCGGGCCCATCAGAGAGCAATCAAAGTCGTGCCTCTCTCGGGGCCCTCCTCCATTATGCTCGCGCTGATGGCCTCGGGTCTGAACGGGCAGCAATTTGCCTTTCATGGCTATCTCCCCGTCGATGAGAAAGCGCTCTCCAAAGCAATCCAGACTCTGGAGCAGGAGTCCCGTACCAGGAATCAGACCCAGATTTTCATAGAGACGCCGTATCGCAACGACCGCACACTACGGATTGCGCTTCGTACGCTCTCTCCCGGGACCTGGTTGACCACCGCGGTCGATCTCACATTACCGACCGAAGAAATCCGCAGCAAGCCGGTCCGCGAGTGGGGCGCGGAAACGCCTCTCAAAGACCGCCCGTGCGTTTTCCTGTTTCACGCGGAATGATCAACGGATAGAGAACGATTCACGCATCGTAAGTTGCGCAAGAGCGCGTGCCATCGTCGCTCCAAAACGCTTTGCGAAACGCTCAGCAATGTTTTCCTTCTGGCTGTAGTCGACAATATCTTCTGCCTTAATGACTTCACGAGCCACGAATTCAACGGTGCCGTAACCGTCGGTCAAGCCCAGTTCTATGCTTTTCGCGCCCGTCCAGAACAGTCCGGAAAAAATTTCTGGACTTTCTTTGAGGCGCTTGCCCCTACCTTTCTTGACGACATCGATGAACTGCTGATGGATATCGTCGAGCAGCGTCTGGGCGTGCTGCCTGTGTTTATCATTTGGCGGAGAGAACGGATCCATAAATGCCTTGTTTTCGCCTGAGGTGAGAACCCGCCGTTCCACCCCCAGTTTTTCCATGGTCCCAGTGAATCCCCACCCGTCCATCAGCACCCCAATCGAACCGACGATACTCGCCTTGTTCACATAGATGCGGTCCGTCGCGGCGGCTACGTAGTAACCGCCGGACGCACAGATATCCTCGACAACGGTGTATATCGGAATGTCGGGATAGATCCCACGCAGCCGGCGAATTTCATCGTAAATGATGCCTGACTGAACCGGGCTGCCACCGGGCGAATTGACTCGGAGAATTATGCCCTGGGTATTCTTGTCCTTGAACGCGCTCTGAAGCGCTGCATTGATGCGTTCGGCATTGGCGTCGCCTTTCGACTCGATCACGCCTACCAGGTCCACGAGCGAGGTGTGTCGCCCACCGCCTCCTAGCGATTCCGCCCCGCCGGACCAATCGAATGCCGCGACGATGATGAAGGTTATATAACCGAAGGTCAGAAGCTTGAAGAATATTCCCCAGCGCCGCGAACGCCGCTGCTCCTTCAATGCCGCCGTGGCGAGTTGCTCGATTACTTGCCGTTCCCAGTTGCCGCCACTTTCAGCCATACCTGCCATCCTTCAACCAGATTGTGCCATTGAGTTCGACGACGCTTATCGACTCGAGTCCGCGCCCGATACAAGGACCACCCATACACTGCCCGGATCCGGGAAGATACACCGCTCCGTGAGTCGAGCATACCAAAACCAAACCCTCGTCATCGAAAAAGCACCCGCGATGCCAGTCCAGTTCCATCGGCCGATGTCCGCACCGGTTCAGGTAGGCATATACGTGACCGCCAAACCTGACTGCGAATGCGGCGTGCACTTTCCCATGCGCCGAAACTTCAAACCGTACGCCGGGACCGGAATCCATCAATTCCGTCGATTGGCAGACTAACCGTTCGCCATCAGCCATTTGCCCAGTTCCGTAGTGTTGCTCAAACATGCCAGCGGACCCATTTGAATAAGACTTTCAAGCGGGTGCGCGCCATGGCTCACCGCCAATGCCGAGACTCCCGCGTTGGCTGCCATCCGAAGGTCGTGCGTCGTATCTCCTATCATCAGGGTGGCCGCCCTGCTTACGCCGAATATTTCCATCAATTCGAGAAGCATGTCGGGCGCAGGTTTAGGAGCGCATTGATCGGCGCAGCGCCATTCCGCGAAGTGGCGCTTAGTGCCAGTCGACTCGAGAGCGCGCTCAAGACCGGCGCGGCTCTTGCCCGTGGCGACGGCGAGAATATGGCCGCGCTGCGACAACTGATGCAGCATCGCTTCCGTCCCCGGAAACAGAGGAATGGATGCATCCAGGGAAAAAAAATGATGGCGGTACCGCTCCACCATATGCCGGTAGTCGGTGCGTGCCAGCCCCGGGGCGACATGCGCGAGCGCGTCGCTCAGGCCCAGTCCGATTACGTGGCTCGCAGTTGCGGCATCGGGCGTCTCCAGCCCCAGGTCGCGGCAAGCCGCTTGGATACAGTGGACAATGGCTGAGGGAGAGTCCATGAGCGTGCCGTCCCAATCGAACACCAGCATCTCATAGCGCAGTGTCATTTCAGCTCGACGATCCGCAAGAAACAGGAAATTCACAATTCGTCATGGATGCCAGGCGCCGGCATCACTGAGTTCCTTTAGCGCGCCGAGGAAACGCTGAAGCTCTGGAGGCAGCTGCACCATCAGCATGGTGTCGATGCCTGTGAGCGGATGGAAGAATTTCAATTCAGCCGCGTGCAGGAACATGCGCTTCAATCCCCTTCCGGCGAGGTTCCTGTTGACCTCGAATGTACCGTACTTGTCGTCCCCTGCAATCGGAAAACCAAGGTGAGCAAGATGAACGCGAATCTGATGCGTGCGGCCCGTCATCAATTCGGCGGAGACCAGCGAAAAATCCTCGTAGCGCCTGACGAGGCAGACAATGGTGCGTGCCGCCTGCCCTCCCGAATCCACGCTCACTCGCCTTTCGCCATCTTTCGTCAGGTATTTCCGCAACGGAAATGTGAGGTTGCGCTCACGCCGCCCCCAATTGCCAGGGACCAGCGCAAGGTAGGATTTGTGTATGGCGCCGTCGCGCATCTGTTCGTGCAGGGCTGTGAGCGCGGAACGCTTTTTGGCAAGCAACAGCAAACCTGAAGTGTCCCTGTCCAGTCGGTGGACAAGCTCGAGAAATCTGAGCTTTGGCCGGGCCGCTCTCATCTGCTCGATCACGCCAAAACTGATGCCGCTTCCACCATGCACCGCCAGTCCGGCAGGCTTATTCACGACCAATAGCGCATCGTCTTCCAGCACGATCGGCAGGTCATTTACCGGAATGTAGGGTTTGAGGGACGGCGCAGCGACTCGGATCGGCGGAATGCGAATGCGGTCGCCCTCGGCCAGCCTGTGCGTGGCGTCGACGCGACAGCTGTTGACCCGTACCTCCCCGGTCCGGAGTATCCGGTAAATATGACTGCGCGGAACCCCTTTGCAGTGCCGCATCAAAAAATTATCGACGCGCTGGTCCTCGCCCTCCGGGCCGACCACGCTCACCGAAACATTGAATAAATCCTTCATTTTGCTTATAATCTGTTCGCTGCCTGCGTTGCGGGACGGCTGGCTGTATTTGATTAATCGGGGCATTTGCACCCACGCCGGTTACCCTGTCCCCGGTTCCAGGTCTCGATGGTGAGGCCATGGGAACCCGAGGCGAGCGAAGCGGTTGGTGATCCAACCAGTGATGGTAAATGAACAGCGCGCCATTAGCACCGGCAGAATTTTCCGGGTTCTGTGAAGACAGAACCCCAAACCGACCAGCCAACTTACAGCGTTTGACACCAAGTATTCTAAAACGCCTAAAGATGATGCGAAATTAGCCCTAGGCTGCAACGGTTTGTGCTGCCCGCGCGCGCGGGAGAACAAGACAATGAAGCGCATGCTTTTCAATGCGACACAGGCCGAAGAACTTCGTGTCGCGATAGTCGATGGCCAGAAGTTGATTGACCTAGACATCGAATCGGCATCAATAGAACAAAGAAAAAGCAACATCTACAAGGGTGTCATCACCCGAGTGGAACCAAGCCTCGAAGCCGCATTCGTTGATTACGGCACCGACAGGCATGGCTTCCTACCATTCAAGGAAGTCGCCCGCGCCTATTTCAAACCAGGCGTGGACGTTGCGCGCGCCCGCATCCAGGACGCGATTTCCGAAGGGCAGGAAATCATCGTCCAGGTTGAAAAGGACGAGCGCGGCAACAAGGGCGCCGCGCTCACGACCTTCATCAGTCTGGCCGGACGTTATCTGGTTCTCATGCCGAACAATCCAAGAGGCGGTGGCGTCTCCCGACGCGTCGAAGGCGAGGACCGCAACGAACTCCGCGACTTGATGGATAAGCTCACCATCCCGCAGGGAATGAGCATCATAGGCCGCACTGCCGGGATCGGTCGCAGCTATGAAGAGCTCGAGTGGGATCTCGGTTACCTGCTGCAGCTCTGGCATGCCATCGAGGATGCATCAGGGTCTCAAAAAGGGGCTTTCCTGATCTACCAGGAAGGCAGCCTTGTCATCCGCGCCATTCGCGACTATTTTCACGCCGAAATCGGTGAAATTCTCATCGACACCGACGCAATCTACGAGCAGGCACGCCAGTTCATGGCGCATGTGATGCCCGACAACGTCAGCCGTGTAAAACGGTACCAGGACGACGTTCCGCTGTTCTCGCGCTTTCAGATAGAGCACCAGATTGAAACCGCATATTCACGCCAGGTAGCGCTGCCTTCGGGTGGCGCGGTGGTAATCGACCATACCGAAGCCCTGGTCGCCGTGGACGTGAATTCAGCCCGGTCCACCAAAGGCCATGACATCGAGGAAACCGCGTTTCGCACCAACGCGGAAGCAGCCGAGGAGATTGCCCGCCAGTTGCGGCTTCGCGATCTAGGCGGACTGATCGTCATCGACTTCATCGACATGGAGAATCAGCGGAACCAGCGTGAAGTCGAAAACACACTGAGGGATGCCCTGCGCCACGACCGCGCCCGCGTGCAGATGGGGAAAATCTCCCGGTTCGGGCTGATGGAATTATCCCGGCAGCGGTTGCGCCCTTCCCTGGGGGAAACAAGCCACATCCCCTGCCCGCGCTGCAGCGGCACCGGATTCATCCGCGGCACGGAATCGACGGCCCTGCACATCCTGCGCATTATTCAGGAAGAAGCGATGAAAGAGAACAGCGCCGCCGTGCATGCGCAGGTGCCGGTGGACGTGGCTACTTTCCTGCTCAACGAAAAACGCGGTGACATTCACGCCGTGGAGGCGCGCCTCAAGGTTAGTGTTGTCCTGATACCCAATACCCACCTCGAAACTCCCAATTACAAGATAGAGCGTCTGCGGCATGACGACCTAAACCAGTCAGACGTGCTGCCGGCGAGCTATGAAATGGTTCAAATGCCTGCGGAGGCGGAAAAGCCAGGCCAAGGCAAGGAAGAGCAGCGCCCACCGCGTCCCCAGGCTGCCGTTCAGAATTTCTCACCCGAGCAGGCCGCATCGGGTGGCGCTCCGCTTGCAGCAGTCCCGCCCGCGGCGCCTGTTGCCCAGTCGCAAAAGACGGAACAACCCGGGATCATTGACCGTATATTTGGCTGGTTCAGACGTGAAGCACCGGTGGAACAAACGGCTCCTGTTCCTGCTACGCCCCAGCCGGCACAACGCGAACCGCGTCGCAGCCGCAACGAAAGGCCGGATCGTTCTGATCGTGAGCCGCGACGCGAGGGACGCGGAGAAGGACGTGGCGAGCTTCGCGGCGAAACACGTCGTGGAGAGCGTCCACAGGAACGCCGGGAGGGACGCGATCAGAGGCCGCCCCGTGCAGATAGACCGGACAGAGGTCCTCGCCCGGAGCGCACAGAACGGCCAGAACGCAGCGAGGGCTCAGAACGCGCTGATCGGCCGGAAAGATCCGAACCGCAGGGAGAAGGCCGGCAGAACCGCGGTCGCGATCGAGGAGAACGTCCTGTTCGAAGCGAACGGCCGCCTCGGCCTAATGGAGATGCACAACGTCAGCCCATCATTTCGCAACAGGCCGGGGCCGAACCAGAACAGCATATGGCAGAGGGCGAACGGCCGAGGCGAGATCGCGGAGATAGGCACGACCGACGCGGCAGACCCGAACGAAATGAGCGCGGAGAACGGGAGGAGAGCCGTCCGCAACAGCAACTGCCGGCTGATGCGCCAATCTCCGCAGCGTACTCAACACCAGTGACCGAGGGGTCCCCGCCAGAGCGTGTTCATACCGATGCAGTCACTGAGCACCGGCATCTCGACCGTGCAGATGATCAGCCGGGGACTCGGCAACCCGAGTCTCCGGCTTCGGCACCCATGCCGGCATCCGCAGCGCCGGCGCCAGAGTCGAGGTCCATCATGATGGAAAGGAGTGAGCAGCCAGTTCAGCCCCAAGGATCGAGCAATCCGCAACCCTCGCCCGCAAATATTGAACGTGCGCTACAGGACAGTGGGTTGCAGATGGTGGAAACCCGGAATGCCGTACCCCGCGAACTCCCGCAGGAGCAGCAGTTCACACCCGCAAAACGACAGCGCCGTGCCCCCCCCCCAGAACTAAATCAGCCGCTCAGCCAAGTGGAGACGAAGGACAGTCCACGCGCGTAATCGAGAGCGCCGCACTCTCCCGGGTGGGCGACCTAATTACCCGGTTTCTCGAGAATCAGGCTGGCCAGAAGTCCAGCGGAAGCGTCTTCCAGCATGTCCAGAACGTGATCGAAGCCGCCTACCTTCCCATAATAAGGATCGGGGACTTCGATTTCGGAGTATCGCACGCCGTAGCTCATCATCATTTTCAGCTTATGGGTGTGTTCCGGCTCGCACAATCCGGACAGACGCCCGTGGTTTGGATGATCCATTGCCAGCACCAGGTCGAAGCGGTTGAAATCGGCGCGCGTTACCTGCCGCGCACGAAGCTCGGACAGGTCGTACCCGCGCCGCAACGCTGCCCGAATGGAACGCGCATCCGGAGGCATGCCCACGTGATAGTCGTGAGTACCCGCCGAGTCGACCAGGACGACATCATGCAAACCTGCGGCCGCAACCAACTTGCGGAAAATACCCTCTGCAGTCGGCGACCGGCAAATATTACTGGTGCAACAGAATAAAATCGCGACTTTCGGGAATTCAGCCGACGGCACGAAGCTTTTCCTCGTTCCCCAGCTGGGCGCCGAAGAAATTCCGCTTCAGTTCTCCTAGCTGGTCGCGGGCCAGTGCGGCCTTCTCGAATTCAAGATTCCGCGCGTGATCCAGCATCTCCTTTTCAAGCCGCTTGATCTCCTTGGCGAGCTGCTTCTCGGACATGGCCTCGTAACGAGCGTGTTCCTGGGCCGCCTTGAGTTCCATCTGAAACTGCTGCGGATCGTAAACACCGTCGATCATGTCGCGAATCTTGGTGAATATTCCCGTCGGCGTGATGCTGTTCTGCAGGTTGTGTGCGACCTGACGCTTGCGGCGCCGGTTAGTCTCGTCCATGGCGCGACGCATCGAGTCTGTCACCCTGTCCGCATACAATATGGCCCGCCCGTTGATGTGCCGCGCTGCACGTCCGACGGTCTGTATCAGCGATCGTTCGGAGCGCAGAAAACCTTCCTTGTCCGCATCCAGGATTGCCACCAGAGACACCTCGGGAAGATCCAGCCCTTCCCGAAGCAAATTAATGCCCACCAGCACATCGAACTCTCCAAGCCGAAGATCGCGAATGATTTCCACACGCTCCACAGTCTCGACTTCCGAGTGCAGGTACCTGACCTTGACGCCGTGTTCAGCCAGGTAGTCGGTCAGTTCCTCCGCCATGCGCTTGGTCAGCGTCGTGACCAACACCCGTTCATTACGCGCGACCGGCAGCGAAATTTCCGAGAGCAGATCGTCCACTTGTGCCACTGCCGGCCGCACTTCTATCTGTGGATCGATCAACCCGGTGGGCCGCACCACTTGTTCGACGACCTGCCCCGATTGCCGGTTCTCGTAATCGGCGGGAGTGGCAGAAATGAAAACCGTCTGCCGCATCATCTTTTCGAACTCTTCGAATTTTAGCGGGCGGTTATCCAGGGCCGACGGCAAGCGAAAGCCATAGCCCACCAGATTTTCCTTGCGAGACCGGTCGCCCCGGTACATGCCCCCAAGCTGCCCGATGGTCACGTGTGACTCGTCAATGATCATCAGTCCTCCGTGCGGCAGATAGTCGATGAGCGTGGGAGGTGGTTCGCCAGGCTTGCGGCCGGACAGATGGCGCGAGTAGTTCTCAATTCCCTTGCAAAAGCCCAGCTCATTGAGCATTTCAAGATCGAAGCGGGTGCGCTGCTCAATGCGCTGCGCTTCGACCAGCTTGCCCTCGTTCTGAAATAGTTCTATTCGCTCGGTGAGTTCCAGCTTGATTGCATCGATGGCCCGCAATGTGGTCGAGCGCGGCGACACGTAGTGACTGGATGGGTAAACGGTAAATCGCGGAACGCGCTGATGGGTCTGACCGGTAAGTGGGTCGAACAGGTTCAGGCTCTCTATTGCATCGTCGGACAAGGAGATTCGCAAGGCGGTTTCGGAGTTCTCTGCGGGAAACACATCCACAACATCGCCCCGAACACGAAACGTTCCACGGCGAAAATCGAATTCGTTGCGATCGTACTGCATGGCAACCAGCCGTTCTATGACATCCCGCTGGGAGGATTTTTCCCGTTCCCGCAGGTGAAGAATCATACCGTGGTAATCCACCGGATCACCGATGCCATAAATGCAGGAGACTGTGGCAACGATAATCACATCCCGCCGTTCCAGCAACGACTTGGTGGCGGACAATCGCATCTGTTCGATATGTTCGTTGATGCTCGAATCTTTTTCTATATACAGATCGCGCGAAGGCACATAGGCTTCGGGCTGGTAATAATCGTAATAGGAAACGAAATACTCGACCGCATTCTCTGGGAAGAATTCGCGCATCTCGGAGTACAACTGCGCGGCGAGGGTCTTGTTTGGCGCGAGGACCAGCGCCGGCCGCCCCATCCGTGCAATGACGTTTGCCATCGTAAAAGTCTTGCCGGACCCGGTGACCCCCAGCAAAGTCTGGTAGGCAAGCCCGTCCTTCAGCCCTTCTATGAGCTTCTCGATGGCTTGCGGTTGATCGCCAGCCGGCTCAAAAGGCTGATTCAGACGAAACGGACTGTTGGGAAAAGTGAGTAGCACGGGTAAAATGACGCCTTCCAAAACATTTCAGTTTATCACGATGAATCCGCACCACCGTTCTTCACTGCTCGCCGGCGTCCAGATGGCACCGCGCGACCCGATCCTCGGCCTGACCGAAACATTCAATGGCGACAAGAACCCCGGTAAGGTCAATTTAGGCGTCGGGATCTACTACGACGAATCCGGCAAAGTTCCGCTTCTCGAATGCGTGCGACGAGCGGAACAGCAACTCGTTCAGAATCCGCCCAGCCGGGCATATCTGCCGATCGACGGCTTGCCTGCGTACGACAAGGCCGTCCAGATGCTAGTGTTCGGGCCCGAGTGCGCGGCGGCAAAGGAAGGACGAATCGTCACCGTTCAGACGCTGGGTGGCACGGGCGGACTCAAGGTAGGCGCGGATTTCCTGCGCCGCGCAGCGCCCGACTCGCAAATCTGGATAAGCGATCCCAGTTGGGAGAATCATCGGGCGCTGTTCGAGAATGCCGGCTTCACGGTAAATAGTTACGCGTACTACGATGCGGCGACACAGGGCGTCGACTTTGCCGGTATGACGGCCGCGCTTTACGCAATGCCTGCAGGCGCAATCGTGGTGTTGCACGCCTGCTGCCATAATCCTACGGGGGTCGATTTATCTATCCCCCAGTGGCATCAGGTGTTCGACATCGTCAAGTTGCGGGGATTGATTCCTTTCCTGGACCTCGCTTACCAAGGGTTTGGCGAGGGCCTCGATGCAGATGCCAAGATGGTGCGCCTGTTTGCCGACGGCCCGGGTCCCGTATTCGTATCAAGTTCATTTTCCAAATCGGTTTCGCTCTACGGCGAACGGGTCGGCGCATTGAGCGTCGTGACCGACGGCGCGGATGAGGCGGCCCGGTTGCTCTCGCAACTTAAGCGGATTGTGCGCACCAATTACTCCAATCCACCCAGTCATGGTAGCCAGGTCGTCGCACTGGTGTTGACTACTCCAGTGTTGCGCGAATTGTGGGAAAAGGAATTGGGTCAGATGCGTGATCGCATTCGTCAGATGCGCCGTAAGCTGGTGGATAAATTGCAGAACCGTGTACCTGATGTAGATTTTGGATTCGTGGTTAGTCAGCGTGGCATGTTCTCGTACTCCGGCTTGACCCTGCACCAGGTACTCCGCCTGCGCAGCGAATTTTCCGTCTATGCCATCGAGACGGGGCGGATCTGCGTTGCTGCACTGAACACCGGCAATCTTGACTATGTAGCTGACGCGATCGCACACGTCATCAAAATTGACCGGCTTGCCGCCAGCAATTAGAATACGCGGCTCCCAAATCGCCGGAAGAATTTCACACACTCGGCGATTCAATTCCCCGATAGCTCAGCTGGTAGAGCGACGGACTGTTAATCCGCAGGTCCCAGGTTCGAGCCCTGGTCGGGGAGCCACTGAATATTATTGTAGATCTTGCACTTAGCCCAGCCATCGGGGTTGGGCTTTTTGCATTTTGGGGCCGGAATTGGGATCGATATGGTGACAGTCCGGCGGTCCCGCATGGGGTCTCAGATCCACGCATGGTGTATCGGCAGGGATCGCTTGACGCTAACACGGGCACCCACCCCCAGATCAAGGGCTACCGTACAATGAAATGTACCCGTAGCCCCCCGTGTTACTGCAACGGGGGCAACAACGTATCAGCGCAATCGGAGGCAAGCTGATGGATCTCAAATCCGAAGTCGTGACGCGACTGCGCAAGGAACTTGGCAGCCTGACGCAGGTTCCAGGCGAGCGCTCGATCTATCGCTGCGGCAATGTGAGGTTGAATGTCCGATCCGCTTCACAGAAGAACAGAGACAAATACTGGTTCGACGTCACGCCGGCCTTCTATGAACGAGGAAAGGTGGACTACTTTGTCTATGGCTGCGGGAGCTCAAGTCAACTATATGTCTTCCCAAGACAGGAATTCGCCCGAATGATCCAAGGCGCGAGCCTTGGGGGACAGAAGCAGGTTCCGAACTTCACTATTTACCTCGACCGGCACACTTTCGAGCCAGCCGGCAGAGCCAGCCAGACCCACGACATCAAAAAATTCTACAACGCCACCATTCTTTTGCGCTCTTAGAATGCGCCGCCCTACAACTGCGGCGTTAAGTCAGCGGCACCCTGACCAGCCAGTAGTGCCCAGTTTTACCCTGATTGGGGGGCACAGGATTCATCCGGTCTGACGCCCCAGTTTCAAAGTCGCACTGTCATTTTTCAGCAGTGCCCAGTTTTGCCCTGGTCGGGGAGCCACTGAATGTTGTTCCAGATCTTGCACTTGGCCCAGCCATCGTGGTTGGGCTTTTTGCATTTTGAGCCCGGAGTTGGGATCGATATAGCGACAGTCCGGCGGTCCCGCATAGGGGCCCTTCGCAATCCCTTGATGTGGCCCGCTCCCCTGCCCTCACCTCCAAGCACGCCGCCATGGCTCTGCCATGACTTACCCTGACTTACCCTGACTCACCATGACCCAGCCTCAGCCCCGTAATCTTCTCCATGGCATCACTCTTGAGCAGATGCTGACCGAACTGGTAAACAGCATCGGCTGGGAGGCCATGGGGCACGCCGTTGCCATCCGCTGCTTCACGCATGACCCCAGCGTCGCTTCGAGCCTGCGGTTCCTGCGTCGAACGCCCTGGGCCAAAGCGAAGGTCGAGGAGTTGTACCTACGGATGCGAGGGTAGCCGCCGCTGTCACCTCGCATTCTCCTCTGGAAAGGGGCGGGTATGAACTGACTAGCTTCATGGGTGTTTGGACTTGCCCATCCTAAAGAAATTCTTGAACTTCTCCCACTTAACATCAATATCGCTCATTTCCTCAGAAGCGTTCGAGGGGCCTCTAAATGGGTTTTCAGCAGATGGACCCGACTCCGTGCGCAAGTCGGTACCTGGGTGTGAAATTGGTGCCACCGCGACTTGAGGTAGATCCTTGCCACAGAACCTACAGACAATGGCTTGATTCTTAATCGTTTCGGCGCAGAACGGACAAGTTTTACCGTCCGCAGTATTCAACTCGGGCGCGGAATGAGCATGTGACGTAACTGCTGCGATTGCATTATTTCTCTGCGACTTTCTGTATCCGTCGATGATTTCCTTGATTTCGGACACAGCTGGCATTCCTGACACTTCAATTTCAAAATCAGATTGACCTGAAGAAGAAATGCCAATTGAACCAACCCCCAATATTCTCTCTAAGAAATTCTGATTTACATGGATATTGCGAACATCAGAATGATAGACCTCCGAAGTATGCTTCGAAAGAATGCCCCGTCGGAGGATCGACCGTGCTTCTGTCACTGTTAGGGTGGTCCCAAGGCAGCGTAACCACCAGGCGAGCAATATGAGTAGGCCGAGACCATATGCTGCAATGAGCACGACGGAGATGATGAACACGCCCGGATTGTTCCTGAACATAGACGGGTGGCTTTTGTAAAGTGTCCTCTCTGTCATGTACTTCTCTCTATGTTCGTTCTGTCTTTGAAACTGACGTCATCACCGCCTCACCCGCATCCCAGTGACTAAACATTCCTCGTTTTCGCAAATCCAATCCCACGGCGCTACTAGCCTATCATCCGTCTATAGCCCACGTTTTCCTAGCTTAGCCTCTCTCTCACTGACAAACAGCAGTGAGTCCTTGGGCGCATATGGGAGGAATGGCCTGTCCCGCCGTGCCCGCCCCTGAAGATGGCCGTAACCGACATGGAAAGCGACAGCCACAAAGCACAAACGAACCGCATGGACGATTGCTCGGGCAGACTAAGTGTTCAGTGTAGTCCGACTGCACGATGACATTGGAATTAGCTCCAGACTGCTAGATACCCGTGGCCACTTTCACCTCATTTATCGTTGTTATTTGGCTTCTTTTCTTGGCCGTTCGGCGTTGATTTCGCAAACTTCTTCTTGATGCCATCCGCTGTTTTCCCAGCCGAATTGGCGACGGTGTTGTAAGTATCCGATGCGGTCGCAGCAACACTTCCAAAAGCTCCCGATGCAGCGCCAATCGTCATTTCCATTGCTTGGCCAGATCTCTTCTTTACCGACTTATAGCCGTCACCCACGATATCGGTAACTTTATGTGTCACATCTCCAATCGCCTTGCCAAAACCTGCTGCTGCGCCTGCCACGAATTTCTTCAGCTCTTCAATATTCTTTGAGCTAAGCAGGTCCTTCGTTTTATCAATGACGAATCGTACAATGGACTTGATCAGCTCAATGCCGACCTCTAACCCTTTGGCCAGTACCTCCAGCATTTTGTTGCGCTCAGACTCAGACAAAGCACCCCAGCCGTAGTACACAGCCCCGATCGCGGCACATGTCATCGCTATGGGGTTAGTTAAAGTCAACCCGCCCGCGACTGTGCCAATCGCCGCGAAGGTATTTCCCAGCAACATCTGGCCGGTCGCGATAACCACAATCGGGGTTGTGTAGCCGATTCCGAATCCCATCTTGGCCATCTGGAGAACATCGCCTGTTCGAGAGATCGTATGATTCTCTGACCGCTTCATCTCTTCGACATGCTTCTCAAGATAGTCACCAATTCCACCAGCGATCCCGTAAAGCGCCTTGATAGCCTGGGCCATCACGCTTAGGACGGGACCACCCACGAGCCCTGCAGCAATTGCTGGAGCAGCCATAATGACCTCTTCGTATTAAAGTTCTGCAAATTGGCTTTGCGGTGTTCGGCAACACTCCGCTTCAGTATGCAACACAATGGAAGGTCACAGGGAAACGGAGTCCCCGATAAAGGTGTTTTCTCCATCCAGCGGACAGACGAATTATGGAGGCGTCGAGCCCCTCCCCCAGCCCTTCAGCGGCACACGGGAGTCGAGGGAATCGTGAATAATATGGAGTGACAGAAAT
>SHXF01000080.1 GCA_009693435.1 Betaproteobacteria bacterium
CCGCCTGGGTGGCTATCTTGGCCGTAACAACGATCCGCACCCGGGACACCAGCTTATGTGGCAGGGCTACACGGTCCTGCAAATCCTCTGTCTGGGCTTCACTCTCAGGCCACCGGATACAAGTTGAAATAATTGTGGGTAAAGGGCAGTGCTAGACTGACAACAGCGTTGTGGAGAAACGCATTCCGATGGATATTTGCATGACCAATCGGCGCATTTCAGAGGAATGCGCTTTCATCCGGCGACGCGCACGATGCATGAAACGTAAGGGAGCTGCCCGAACGCGCGGTGAAGCGGTACTCCCGCAGCGGCACTCCCACTCCCTTTTCCAAAATCGCCCCAGGCTGCACTTCAGATCGGGATGTACATGAGCGAACCAACCATACTCTACAAGTCCGAAGGCGGCTGCGCCGTCATCACCCTCAATCGCCCCGAGCGACTCAACAGTTTTACCGCTGCAATGCATGGCGAACTGCGAGAAGCGCTGGTACGCGTGCGCAGCCCGGGAATCCGCGCCCTGCTCATCACCGGCGCCGGTCGCGGCTTCTGCGCCGGACAGGACCTGGATGAACGCAACATGGCGGACGGCGCGGCGCCACCCGACCTAGGCTCGACCATCGGTGAAAACTACAATCCGCTGGTGCGCGCGTTGCGTGAGCTGCCGTTGCCGGTGGTGTGTGCCGTGAACGGCGTGGCTGCCGGCGCCGGCGCCAATATCGCGCTCGCGTGCGACATCGTGCTGGCAGCGCGATCCGCCAGTTTCATCCAGGCCTTCGCCAGGATCGGCCTGATTCCGGATTCGGGCGGCACCTGGTGGTTGCCTCGCCTCATTGGCGACGCACGCGCCAGGGCACTTGCCATGCTGGGCGATCGGGTTACGGCCGAGCAGGCTGAAAGCTGGGGCATGATTTACAGGTGCGTCGACGACGCCGCGCTGATGGACGAAGCGATGAAACTTGTCAGGCAACTCGCCAGCGCGCCCACAAAAGGGCTCGCGTATGCGAAGAAAGCACTGAACCAGTCTGCCGGCAACACCCTGGACGCCCAGCTCGATCTGGAGTTGCGTCTGCAGCAGGAACTTGGTTTGAGCGACGATTATCGGGAAGGGGTTCGCGCATTTCTGGAGAAGCGCGCGCCGAACTTCAAGGGCAGTTGATGGGCGACCAGGCGCAGCAACTTGCCGAATCCGCGGCGCGGGCGATGTTTGAACGGGATGATGCTAGCCGAGCGCTCGGCATGGAATTGCTGCATGTGGGACCGGGAACGGCCCGAATGCGCATGACAGTCCGCAGCGACATGATCAATGGCCACAAGACTGCCCACGGTGGGTTCATATTCACGCTGGCCGATTCGACCTTTGCCTTTGCCTGCAACAGCCATGACAAACCTGCGGTAGCGGCGAGCTGTCTCATCGACTTCCTGAAACCCGCATGGTTGGGCGATGTGCTGACCGCGAGTGGCGATGAACGAGCCCTCAGCGGTCGCAACGGTGTCTACGATATCCGTATCGAGAACCAGCGCGGCGAACTGATCGCACTGTTTCGCGGCAAATCGGTACAGATAAAAGGCAGCGTCACCGGCGGACCCGGAGAATTCCGCAACTGATGGGTGGCATCGACCATGACAGACTTCCCGCTTGATCCGATAGAAAAGGCGACCGAGGCGGAGCTCAAGGCGCTGCAACTGGAACGCCTGAAAGCCCAGCTGGCCCACGCTTACGAGCGTGTGCCGCACTACCGTAGTAAATTCGATGCGGCCGGAATCAAACCCGGTGATCTGCGGAGCCTCGCGGACCTCGCCCGGTTTCCTTTTCTGACCAAGCACGACCTGCGTGACAACTACCCTTTCGGCATGTTTGCCGTTCCCATGGATCAGATTGTCCGGATTCATGCATCCAGCGGCACCACAGGCAGGCCGACCGTGGTCGGCTATACACGCCGCGACATCGAAACCTGGAGCCATGTCATGGGCCGCTCGATACGGGCCGCAGGCGCCCGGCGTGGCGACAAGGTGCACGTCTCTTACGGCTACGGACTGTTTACCGGCGGACTTGGCGCGCATTACGGTGCGGAGGTCCTTGGCCTGACTGTCATTCCCATGGGTGGCGGCCAGACCGAGCGTCAGGTCCAGTTGATAAACGACTTCAAGCCCGAAATCATCATGGTGACGCCCTCGTACATGCTCGCCATTGCAGACGAGTTCGAGCGCCAGGGCATCGATCCCGCAGCCAGCTCGCTGCGCACGGGCATATTCGGCGCTGAACCCTGGACAAACGCCATGCGCCGGCAAATCGAAACGCGGATGGAACTCGATGCGGTGGACATCTACGGCCTGTCGGAAGTCATGGGGCCGGGTGTGGCCCAGGAATGCACCGAATCCAAGGACGGGCTGACCATCTGGGAAGACCACTTCTATCCTGAGGTCGTCGATCCGGAAACGGGTGAGGTGCTGCCAGAGGGAGAGAAAGGCGAACTGGTGTTCACCTCCCTGACCAAGGAAGCGTTGCCGGTGATCCGATACCGCACCCGCGATCTGACCCGGTTGCTGCCGGGAACAGCCCGCACCATGCGGCGCATGGAAAAGGTGACAGGGCGCTCCGATGACATGATCATCATCCGCGGGGTGAATGTGTTCCCCACACAAATTGAGGAACAGATCATGAAGCAGCCGATGCTGGCGCCTCACTACGTGCTGGAGATTTCCCGCCGGGAGCAACTCGACTGCCTGGACGTGGTGGTCGAGATCAGGGCGGATGCGGCCTCCGCGAGTCCGCAGGACCGCAGCGCCGCGGCCGCGCAGTTGCAGCATGAAATAAAGGCTTACGTCGGTGTGACTACCCAGATCCGCATCGTTGAAGCGGGTGGTGTCGAGCGCTCGCTTGGCAAGGCGAAACGCGTTATCGACAAGCGTCCCAGGGACTGAGCCACCATCGCACCGTCTCTGCAGACACCGCTGCACGGTTCACGATTTGCGCCCGACGTGTTGGCATGATCAGAAAACTCGCAGTTGCCCGCTTCTGGTTCGAAGGCAACGCATTCACGCCGGTGACAACCGGGCTGGATGCGTTTCAGCGGCGTGAATGGGTCATCGGCAAGGCATCCCTTCCCGGGAGGGACGCCGAAACCGAGCTGGCTGCGGTCTCCGAGTTCATCGCTACTCGTCCTGACTGGGATGTCACAGTGCTGCGTTGCGCCTCCGCACTCCCCGGTGGACCGATAGAAGAGCCGGTATTTCATTCACTCGTGGAAGAGATCGTCGAAGGACTTGCAGGCACGCGCTGGGACGCCGTGTATCTGTCTTTGCACGGCGCAGCGATTACCACCGAGCGTGACAGACCCGATCTGGACCTTGTCAGGTCGGTACGACTTGCGATCGGCGACGCACCACTGGGCGCCAGCTTCGACCTGCACGCGAACATGTCGCCCGATCTCGTCCCGCTACTGACTTTCGCCTCGGCTTACCGGACTCATCCGCACCTGGACATGCGGGAAACCGCGGCGCGGGTGATCCGGTTCCTGATCCAGGTCGTCGAGAGCGGCCGTCAACCGAAAGGGGTGCTCAAGCACACGCGCATTCTGCTGCCGAGCTTCAATATGCGCACCGGATCAGGGCCCATGGAAGTTCTGCAGCAGCGTGCGCGCAGCGCAACCGAAGCACCGGTGTGCGATGTCTCTATATTCGGCGGTTTCCCCTATGCAGATACGGTGCATTGCGGTGCGGCGGTGCTGGCGTACGCTGATGAGGACGCCGGCGCGGCGGCCAGAGTGGTCGAGGACATTGCGCATGCCATTGGCGAAAGCCGCGAGGCATTCCGGGTGACACTGCCAGGCCCGCACCAGGCCATGCAGCAGGCGCTTGCCGCAGGCAGCGGGCTGGTGGCCATCACCGACGCTGCGGACAATCCCTTGTCCGGCGGTACCGCCGACACGCCAGGTCTTTTCCGTGCCCTGCTCGACGCCCGGGTCCAGGTTCCCGCCGTATTTGCCTTCTTCGCGGACGGAGATATCGTCTCCATGGCCGCCGCTGCGGGAATTGGCGGCAGAATAGCCATCCAGGTCGGCGCAAGGCGCAGCCGGGATTTCGGCGCGTCTGTTCCCGCCAATGCGATCGTGGTGCGGCTGACCGAAGGACGCTTTCGCAATAGCGGCCCGATGGAACACGGGCTCGAGGTCGACTTCGGTCGCACCGCCCTGCTCCAGGTGGATGGCATTCAACTCATCGTCACAGAGCATTGCATGCCGGCAAACGACCCCGCGTTTTTTGCGTTGCACGGCATCGATCTGGCGGCAACGCGCATTCTCTGTGTGAAGGCGAAAAACCATTTTCGTGCGGCATTCCAGGCCGTCTGTCGGCGCATCATCGACTGCGATGCCCCGGGCCCCGCAAGCGCGGACCTGACACTGCTTCCCTTCAGGAATATTCGTCCGCGATAGGGAGATACGGAACCAGGATCCGGCGCCCCGTTGCGTATCCCCACTGCGGAGGAGACACGCATCATGGCTTTGCGGAATGGGACCCGTCTGAATGGGACGCGTGTTCGGTGTTTCGCCGGATTGTGGCAGCATCTGCCGGCAATCTGCAATAATCCGTGCCCAGTGAATCCACCCGCGCGGTCCGGTCATGGTCATCGTGATCGTCGACAGGCGAGGTGTTTCTTGAAGGAGCATCCCTCATGAAGATGGCAATTGCCCTGTGCGCGCTTGCGTCCGCATTGCTGGTCGCAGTTTCGCGTGACGCGGGCGCCCAGGCTGCAGCGGCGGCGTATCCCAACAAGCCGGTGAAAATGGTGGTTCCCTATGCGTCGGGCGGGTTACCTGACGTGATGTCCAGGTTGGTCGCACAGCGTCTGAGCGATTCATTGGGACAGCAATTTGTCGTTGACAACCGGCCTAGCGCCGGCGGCATAGTCGCCTGTGAACTGGTGGCTCGCGCCGCTCCGGATGGCTATACCTTGCTGGTGGCCGATGTCGGGCAGGTGGCGATCAATCCTGCGATCTACAGCAAGCTGTCTTACGACCCGGTGAAGGATTTTGCGCCCATCGGCCTGATGGGTACCGCGCCGATGTTTCTTGTGATCCATTCATCGGTACCGGCGACAGGTCTGAAGGAACTCATAGCCCTGGTGAAGTCAAAGCCAGGCCAGTACAACTACGGCTCTTCGGGGATCGGCAGCATTCATCATCTGACCATGGAAATGATCAAGGCCCAGACCGGTATGGAAATCACCCACGTCCCCTATAAAGGCAGCGGACAGGCGGTGCCGGCGGTGGTCGGCGGCCAGGTGCCGATGCTGCTCTCGGCGCTTCCTTCGATCGCACCGCATGTCAAGAGCGGCACGTTGCGGATCCTTGCGGTGGGAACGGCGAAGCGGACGCCGCAGGCGCCCGGCGTCCCGACTTTTGCCGAACTTGGCGTGCCCGAAGTCGAGTTTCTTCCGGAGATCGGGTTGCTTGCCCCTGCAGGCACACCTGCTGCGATCGTCGCGCGACTCTCCGCGGAAGTGGCAAAGGCGGTACGCAACCCCGATACAGTGCAGCGCTTTGCCGCGCTCGGTATCGATCCGGTGGGCGACACGCCCGAATCCTACGCAGCGCTGATCAAGTCGGATATCGCGAAATATGCCAAGGCGGTAAGAATCTCGGGTACCAAAGCGGACTAGGCGCCGCGTCCATCCAACAAGAAGACCATCGGGAAGGAAAAGCAATGAGCGATTTGAGATTGACCCTGGCCGTAGGGGATTACGATCAGACCCGCGATCTGGCTCTCGGGCGGGTGCGACCGACGGGGATAGACCTGACCGTACTCAATTTCAATGTGGAGGAGATCTTCTTCCGGTTTTACGATCGGCTCGAGTGGGAGATTTCGGAAATGTCGATGGGGATGTACACCTCGGCATTTTCGCGCGGCGACAACCGCATGATCGCGATTCCGGTGTTTCCTTCGCGGGTGTTCCGCCACTCGGCGATTTACGTGCGCAGCGACGGTTCCGTGAAGCGCCCGGAGGATCTTGCGGGCAAGACCATAGGCATGCCCCAGTGGTCGCAGACCGCATCCATTTATGTGAAGGGCTACATCAGTTCAACCGTGGGTATCCCGCTCAGCAAAATAAAATGGATACAAGCGGGTCTCAACGATGCGGGACGCGACGAGCACGCTCAGTTGAAGCTTCCTGCCGGAGTCGATCTCCGCTCGGTACCTGATCGCACATTGAGTGACATGCTCTTGTCCGGAGAAATCGATGCGATCAGCAGCGCCAGGCCGCCGCGTCCCTTCATTGAAGGCGACAAACGCATGCAGCGCCTGTTTCCAGACTACCGCACCGCCGAAGAAGCATTCTTCCGTCAGACTGGTATTTTTCCGATCATGCATACCATCGTGATCCGCCGCGATGCCTACGAGGCAAATCGCTGGATCGCGCGCAATCTGATGCTGGCTTTCGAGGAAGCGCGCGACCGCAGCGTGGCCCGGATGCTGGACCTGACCGCCTCACACGTACCCGTGCCATGGGGAATGGATTTTGCGCGGCAGGCCGGCAGCGAGCTGGTGTTCAAGGACAAGTCGCCATGGCCGTACGGCATCGAGGCGAACCGGACCACCATCGATGCCTTCCTCCAATACACCTTCGAGCAGGGAACCTGCCATCGATTGCTGCGCGCGGAAGAGATCTTTGCCGAGGAAGCACTGGCGCAGATGAAGGTCTGACACTCGGATGCCGGCAGAGAGATGAACTGCACCGGCGCTGCCCGGGACCGGAACGCTGTAAAATCAGCCGGGGTAGACCTGGATGAAGAGCATGGCATTTCGATCGGAATGGATGGCGACGATGTCGTTGGCTGCTGTTTTCGTCACGCGCATCCTCGCGACCGCGATGTCTTGCCAATACCCGTGAAAACCACTGCCAACGGGTCAGGCTGCGCGCCCCGTTGGCACGTTTCAATCGCTGCCGGGTTCGCGGCACAGCGCCGCCCCGGATAGCCGTGGAAGCATTCCTCTCGTCCCTCGTAAGCGTTGCGTTTCACGGCACGGCTTTCGGCATGATCCTGTACGTCATCTCGGTCGGCCTGTCGGTGACCATGGGATTGATGGGCTTCGTCAATCTTGCTCATGGCGTGTTCGCCATGGCAGGCGGCTATGTGCTGACTACCGCCATGAACCGCTATGGAGTCCCGTTTCCGCTGGCGCTTGCGCTCTCTTTCATTGGCGTAGCAGCGGCAAGCGTGGTGCTTGAGCGGCTGCTGTATTCACGGCTGTATAACGCGGGTGAACTGGAGCAGGTTCTCTTTACCATCGGCCTGATCTTCATCTCGGTGGCGATCGCCCGGATGATTTATGGAACTTTGCAGCAGCCGGTCTATCTTCCGGATTACCTCAAGGGGCAGTTTCCCTTGCTCGGCCGCGATTTTCCGACCTACCGGGTCTTCCTGATCGCATTCAGTTCACTGATGATCGCGGCGCTGTGGTTCGGTGTGGAACGCACCCGCTGGGGTGCCATGGTGCGTGCTGCCGTCGACAATCGCCCCATGGCCCAGTCCGTAGGCATCAATACCACTCGTTTGTTTACGCTGACCTTTGCACTGGGCAGCGGTCTCGCCGGTCTGGGCGGGGCGCTTGGCGCGGAGATCATCTCGGTTCAACCGACCTACCCGTTCGAGCAATTGGTGTATTTTCTCATCGTCGTTTCCATTGGGGGACTGGGGAGCCTGCGCGGTCCGTTCATTGCGGCATTGCTGATCGGATTGACCGATACTGCCTGCAAGTACTGGTTGCCGCAGTTCGGCGCGTTCTTCATCTACATTGCGACCATCGCGCTGCTCTTGTGGCGTCCTGCCGGCCTGTTCGGAAGAAGAGCTTGAGACCCGTCGCGAAAACACCAGTGGCATGCGCCTTTTGCAGCAAGGCGCCCGGAGGTTTCCGGCTTTGAAGCATTCCGGCGGATACAACGCAGACGCGCGCATTCGCTGGCAGGAATGGCTCCCCTGGATCGCGGGGATAGCCGCTTTCTTCCTGATGCCGGAATATCTTTCGCTGGGCGCGCGCATACTCATCTACATACTGTTTGCGCTATCACTCGATCTGGTGCTGGGCTATGCAGGGGTTGTTACCCTGGGGCACAGCGCATTTTTCGGATTCGGGGCATACGTGGCGGGAATCCTTGGGGCAAAACTGGGTATCGGCGATCCATTGCTGCAGCTGGTCGCCGCCGCCCTGGGAGCTGGATTGCTCGGACTGGCCACGGGTGCCATCGTGCTGCGCACCAGCGGACTCACTTTGTTGATGCTCACCCTGGCCATCGCCTCCCTGTGCCTGGAGATCGCCAACAAGGCCACACCACTCACCGGTGGCGCGGACGGACTTTCGGGGATTTCAGTCGCACCCATTTTCGGCGAGTTCAAATTCGATATGTTCGGCAAGACCGCCTATCTCTGGTGTCTCGCGGTCCTGTTTGGCGCGTGGTGGCTGATACGCAGGCTGATTTATTCGCCTTTCGGGGCATCCCTCGCGGGATTG
The DNA here is from genome assembly GCA_009693435.1 of Betaproteobacteria bacterium. Next base: position 8,509 of record SHXF01000080.1, read on the forward strand.
CGTGAAAACGGGGTGCGCATGCACGCCATCGGCGCCCCGCTATACAGGCGGCTGCTCATCGCCTATGGAATATCGGCGATGTTTGCCGGGATCGCAGGCGCCCTGCTCACCCAGACCAACCAGTTTGTCGGACTCAACGTGCTTGGTTTCGAACCTTCGGGTGAACTGCTGGTGATGCTGATCCTGGGAGGAGTCGGCCGGATCTACGGTGCGTTTATCGGCCCTGTGGTCTATCTGATTGCGCAGGACCAGCTTGCCAAGCAGTTTCCGGAGTACTGGTACCTCGGCATAGGCGCCATGCTGGTGGTGGTGGTGCTGTTCGCGCGCGGCGGCTTGCTCGGCATCGCCGATGGCGCAATAGCGCGCCTGAGGAGGAAATCGTGAGTGTGGCGCTCGAAACGCGCGGCCTGTGCAAGAGCTTCGGCGCCCTCACGGTGGCGGAAAATATAGATTTCCGGCTGGACACGGGCGCCCGCCACGCGTTGATTGGACCGAATGGCGCTGGCAAGACGACCTTCATCAACATGCTGACGGGGCGCCTGGTTCCTTCGTCCGGTCAAATCCTGATGGGTGGCATGGACATCACGGCGCTGGGCCAGGCGGCGCGCGTCAAGCGCGGCCTCGGCCGCACCTTCCAGATCAATACGCTGTTTCGCAACCTGACGGTGCTGGATAACGTCGCGCTATCCGTGGCGGAGCGCAGCGGCGTCGGTGGACGCATGTGGCGGCACGCCAGCGCCTACCGGGAAATCCGCGAGGAAACCCTCGCCATGCTGGAGACCCTGGGCATCGCCGAGGATGCCGGAATTCGCGTGCTCGATCTTCCTTATGGCAAGCAGCGCCTGGTGGAAATCGCCATCGCCCTCGGACTGAAACCGGCGGTGCTGCTGCTCGATGAGCCGGCTGCCGGCGTGCCGTCGATGGAATCGGAGCGCATTCTCGATGTGCTCGACAAGCTGCCTAGCGAAATCGCAATCCTTATCATCGAGCACGACATGGACCTGGTGTTCCGCTTTGCCCATCGCATCACCGTACTGGTGCAGGGCGAGGTGTTGTGCGAGGGAACACCGGCGGAAATCGCGGCCGACAAGCGCGTGCATCAGGTCTACCTCGGTGAAGGCGAGCATGGCTGAGGCGCTGAAGCTGACCGGAGTGCGCGCCGGCTACGGCGAAACGGTGGTGCTTGAAGATGTGGCATTCGCCTTGCCTGAGCGCGGCTCGCTTGCGGTGCTGGGCCGCAATGGCGTGGGCAAGACCACGCTGCTCGCCACCATCATGGGGCACACCACTTTCCACGCCGGCTGCATCGAGTATCTGGGCAATCCGATCGAACGCCTGCGCATCTATGAGCGGTCCCGGCTGGGCGTGGGTTACGTGCCGCAGGGGCGCGAAGTTTTCCCCTCGCTGACGATAGAAGAAAATCTCACCGTGGCCGAGCGTCCCGGACGCTGGACGCTGGAGCGGGTATACGACTTGTTCCCCCAGCTGGCCGAGCGCCGCACCCACATGGGAAACCAGATATCCGGCGGCGAGCAGCAGATGCTCGCCATCGGGCGAGCACTAATGGGCAGCCCCGCACTGCTGCTGATGGATGAACCCCTGGAAGGTCTGGCACCCATCATCGTCGAGACCCTGCTGCGGGCCATGCAGCGCCTGGTGAGCGAAGATGCCCTTACCCTGGTGCTGGTCGAACAGTCTGCGCGGCTTGCCCTGCAAATCACCCAGCAAGCGCTGGTGCTCAGCCGCGGACGTATCGTGTTTGACGGCGCGAGCGCGGAACTGCTAGCGGATTCCGACCGTCTGTCCAGGCTGGTGGTGGCGCAATAACGGGCTCCGGGCCGCATTGTGTCCGGCACTTCCAGGGCGTTTACTGACGAGTCGCGTTTTTGCGCGACAAAACCAAGCTGGAGTCAGTCGTGAACCATAACGATGCTGTCGCCTGAGTTCACGACTTGTGTGTAAGGATGCGTGACGGCGTTTATGCGATCAAACCGGGGCGAGCCTGATAGCAGAGGAATTGGAATGCATGGAACGGTGCAATCGCTCATCGCTGCCGCGGCGCTGCTATTCGTGTGCGCCGCAAACGCCCAGGATTTCCCGAACCGGCCGCTCAGGATGATCGTGCCGCAACCGCCGGGGGGCGGCTTCGATCTTGTCGGCCGTGTGGTGAGCCAGCGCCTGGCCGAATTGCTGGGCCAGCCGGTGGTGGTTGAAAACCGCACCGGAGCGGGCACGCTGGTGGGCACCGACGCGGCCGCTAAATCCGCGACGGATGGCTACACCCTGCTGGTTGGCGGATTCAGCAACATTGCAGCGAATGTCGGCCTGTACAAGAAGCTTCCCTACGACCCGATTGCCGACTTCGTTCCGGTCGGCATGGTCACAAGCTATGGCTATGCGCTGGTCTCGCGAAAGGACCTGCCGGCGGCCAGCCTGCGCGACATCATCGATTTTGCCCGCGCCAATCCGGGCAAGATGACCTACGCATCGGGAGGCGTCGGTACCGGGCAGCACATCGTGGGTGCGGCACTGGCGCAACTCACCAACGTCACCATGCTGCATGTGCCTTACCGCGGCGCGCAGGCCGCCTACCAGGATCTGCTCTCCGGCCGTGTCGACCTGTTTTTCGACAACGCCGGAACGGCCAAGCCCTATGTCGATGCCGGCCAGGTGAAGGGCTTCGCGGTTTCCACGCGCGAGCGCTGGGCGGGGATGCCGAATCTTCCCACCGTCGGCGAAACGGGCGTGGCCAACATGGACGTCGAAGCCTGGTTCGGCATTTTCACCCGCAGCGGCACGCCGGCGGGGGCGCTGAACCGCTTGCGCAGTGAAATGGCCCGAGTCATGCAGACCCCCGAGGTGGTGGTGCGTTTCGAGCGGGGCGGCGGTCGTATCCTGCGCATGGCGCCGGGCGAAACCGAGGCCTTCGTCAAGGCCGAGGTGGCCAAGTGGACGCCGGTGATTCGGCAGGCCGGCATTTCAGCGGAGTGATGACCATGATGCGCGATTATTGGCTGAGCAAATTATTTTTCGACGTGCAGACACCCGACATCGGCGCCGAATATCGCGCCAACCGGGAGAAGGTGCTGGCACGCTATCAAATCCGGCCGGAAGTGCTCGCCGCAGTGCGCGCCGACGACGTGAAATTCCTCGCGAAACGGGTCAATCCCTATCTGCTGCGGTTTTATTTTCACGTTGCCGGAATGTCGGAGCGGGACTTCGTCGACAAGCTGCGCGGATCGGACACACCCAATGCCATGGAGACTGAACATGTCTAGCATCGTCGGAGTATTCGCCTCCAACCATGGTCCGCTGATGGCGCGAAACTGGGACGATGTAAAGGATGCGCGCCTGCAATCGGTGATCGGAGCCTTTGCCGAGCTGCGTAAACGCATGCAGGCAGTTCGTCCCGACGTGCTGATCGCAATTTCACCGGATCACTGGATCAATTTCTTCATCGACAACCTGCCCGGTATCTGCATCGGGGTCGGCGAGACTCACAACGGCCCGCCGGAACCCTGGCTGAGCCACCTGCCTTTCAAGACCCTGCGCGGGCATCCGGAGCTGGCAAATCACATCCTGCAAACCGCCTGCGCCAACGACTTCGAACCCTCTGCGTCACACCACCTTACGCTGGACCACGGCATCGGCATCCCGCTTTGGAAGATCGCTCTTGACACACTGCCGCCCATCGTGCCCATCCTCGTCAACGATCTCGAACCGCCGATGCCCAGCGTGCGCCGTTGTCTTGCATGGGGCGAACTGCTGGCGCGTGCCGTCGAATCTTTTCCCGGCGATCTGCGCGTGGCGGTTCTGGCAACGGGGGGCATGAGCCACTCGATCGGCGAACCCGACATGGGGCGGGTCGACGAACCATTCGATCGCGAGTGCCTCAGGCGTCTGGAAGCAGGCGATTCTGCGTCGCTCATCGAGTTCCTCAATGAGCGAATGGATTCAGCCGGCAATGGGTCCCACGAGATGCGCAACTGGGTGATGGCACACGGCGCGGCGCGCGGACGCGGTTACGAAACGCTCTACTACGCACCGATTCCGGAGTGGTACGTCGGTTGCGGATTTGCCGCCTGGAACCTGTAGCGAGTCGCGCATCCATCGGGAACCTTGCTGCGCGATCGATCCCGAACAAAATGACCTGGAGTCCCTGTTACCGGTAATCGCGATGCCGGTTTGCCACGGCCGCCCACACCTGATCCTTGGCACGATCGGGTCCGCGCTGCGCCTGCTGCACGCGTGTTCCCGGGCGTTTGGGACCGAGAAACAACCAGATCACGCCAAGCGACAGGCTCGCAACCGCGAGCAACGCTATCAATACCATCAGCATCATGTTCATGTCGTTCCCCTGCTCCGATGAGATGGAGGCATTGAATGCCAAACAAGGGCCGCAGGCCATGGCTTTTACCAGGCCTTTCATACGTTACGAATTGATACCAATTCCCCGGCAGATCATGGGATGCGCGTGACTTATGCACTCTGCCGCCATGCTGGAGGCGTGCTAGGACCACCTTCAGAACGCGTTCAGGCGTGAGTCCCGGGACCGGCGATAGGCTTGCAAGGCACGAGGACATCGACAGCGGGAGAAGGCTACCTTCCCTGGCTATCGTTCCCTTCCCGTTGAAACAAACGCTCAGCGCAATGAGGCGTTTATTTTATCCAGCATAGCCGCGCCGGGGCACAGGTCCGCGGCCGTCAGTGCGTTGAAAGGCGTGTCCACGGTATTCAGGGCGTCGTGCAGATCCTGCGCCTCCGGATCGACGAAAAGCAGTCCCGTCACCACTTCGCCCTGTGCCTGATGCTGGGCGATGTAATTCATCGCGGTGACCCGGTCGTTGGGATCGTACTCCAGATGAATTTTCCGCAGGCGCAGCACCGATCCGTCGTGCTGCGGCACGGTGATGATTTCACCTTGCGCGAAGTCGGCCTTGATTTCGTCGCGATTGGGCCAGAAGTCCAGCCGGTTCACCGCGTCATTGTGTTCGCGCACGTAATCGTAGCTCTTGGTGCTGCCGGCATGGTTGTTGAATGCGACGCACGGGCTGATCACGTCGATGAACGCCGCCCCGCGGTGCATGAGCGCGGCCTTGATCAGCGGCACCAGCTGCGCCTTGTCGCCGGAGAAGCTGCGCGCCACGAAACTCGCCCCGAGTTGCAGGGACAAAGATACGAGGTCCACCGGCGCGTCCGCGTTCACCACACCCCGTTTTGACTTTGAACCCTGATCGGCTGTCGCGGAAAACTGCCCCTTGGTCAGGCCGTAGACCCCATTGTTCTCCACGATGTAGGTCATGTTGACGCCGCGCCGCATGACGTGCGCGAATTGGCCGATGCCGATCGACGCCGAATCGCCGTCTCCGGACACGCCCAGATAGATCAGGTCGCGATTGCCGAGGTTGGCGCCCGTGGCGACTGAAGGCATGCGGCCGTGCACGCTGTTGAAGCCATGCGAATTGCCGAGAAAATAATCCGGCGTCTTGGAACTGCAGCCGATCCCGGAGAGTTTCGCAACACGATGCGGCTGGATGTCCAGTTCCCAGCACGCCTGGATGATGGCGGCGGAAATCGAATCATGGCCGCAGCCCGCGCACAGAGTCGATATCTTGCCCTCGTAATCGCGGCGCGTATAGCCGACCTTGTTGACCTGCAGGGTCGGATGATGGAGCCTTGGCTTGACCAGATAAGTCATGAGTGCCTTTCATCGGCCCGGACCGGACCCGTAGCAACGCGAAAATATGTATCAGTATCGGTACTTGTATCGGCCGCCAGGACCCGCCGTTCCGCCACCTGATTCGCACAAAGTTCAAGATCAGCCATGTCAGGCAGCCTTGTCCTTCTTCATCGGCCGGACGTTCAGCGCCGCCACGATTTCGGAAATCTCCCGGGTGATGAAGCGCGCGGTGATGGGCGTGCCGTCGTAATGCAGGATGGACACGACATTTGCCGGGTTGATTCCCGCCTCGTTCACCAGCAGCGACTTCATCTGGGCATCGCGATTCTGTTCCACGATGAAGACCTTCGCATGCGACGCGACGAAATCGGCTACTTCGTCCGGAAACGGGAACGCCCGAACGCGCAGGGCGTTCACATGGATGCCCTGCCCCGCCAGCGCTTCCAGCGCTTCATGCATCGCCGCGCTGGTCGAACCGAAATAAATGGTGCCGAATCTCGCCGGCTGCTTGGCCGCCGTGAGCACCGGCTTGGGCACCAGCGACTTTGCCGTCTCGAATTTTTTCAGCAAGCGCTGCACGTTGTAAATGTAATCCGGCCCGGTCTCGGAATAGGCTGCGTACGCGTTCTTGGTCGTGCCGCGCGTGAAGTAGCCGCCTTTGGTCGGATGGGTGCCCGGATAGGTCCGGAACGGAATCCCGTCCCCATCCACATCCAGGTAGCGGCCGAACTCTTTTCCGGCATCCAGCATCTCGCGGGTCATCACTTTGCCGCGGTCGTAATCCTTGCTGTCGTCCCATTTGAACGGTTCGGCAAGGCGCTGATTCATTCCGATGTCCAGATCGGTCATGACGAAGACCGGGGTCTGCAGCCGCTCGGCCAGATCGAGCGCTGCGGCGGAAAACTGGAAACACTCGTGAGGATCTTCGGGCAGCAGCAGCACGTGCTTGGTGTCGCCGTGGGAAGCGTAGGCGCAGGAAGTGAGGTCCGACTGCTGGGTGCGGGTGGGCATGCCGGTCGACGGGCCGCCGCGCTGCACGTCGATGATCGTTACCGGGATTTCGGCGAAGTACGCAAGTCCGATGAACTCCTGCATCAGCGAAATCCCCGGTCCCGAGGTGGCGGTAAATGCGCGCGCGCCGTTCCACGCGGCGCCCACCACGATGCCGATGGAAGCCAGTTCGTCTTCCGCCTGGACAATGGCGAACTTGTTCTTGCCGGATTCCTTGTCGACGCGAAGCTTCGCGCAGTATTTCTGGAAAGCTTCCGCCACCGACGATGAAGGCGTGATCGGATACCAGGCGCATACCGTCGCGCCGCCGTAGACGCAACCCAGTGCCGCTGCCGTATTGCCGTCGATGAAAACCTTGTTGCCGACATTGTCCGCGGGCTTGACCTTGAGGCCCATGCCGGCGCAATCGAGATGGCTGAGCGCATAGGATCTGCCCATCTGCAGTGCATGCACATTGGGCTTCAGCAGCGCCTCCTTGCCGCGGTACTGCTCGCCGATAAGCTCTGCAATCTTGCCGTCGTCGATGTCGAGCAACGCCGAAAGCGCGCCTATGTAAATGATGTTCTTGAACAGCTGGCGTTGCCGCGGATCCTTGTAGGCCTCGTTGCAGATTTCGGTGAGCGGAATGCCGATGATGTTGATGTCATCGCGCAATTTCGACTTCGGCAGCGGCTTGGTGCTGTCGTAAAACAGATACCCGCCGGATTCGATTTCCTTCAGGTCCGCATCCCAGGTCTGGGGATTCATCGCCACCATCAGGTCGACGCCGCCGCGCCGGCCAACATAACCCTTCTCCGTTACGCGGACCTCATACCACGTCGGAAGGCCCTGGATGTTGGAGGGAAAGATATTGCGCGGGCTGACCGGCACGCCCATGCGCAGGATTGCCTTGGCGAACAGTTCGTTCGCGCTGGCCGAGCCCGAACCGTTGACGTTGGCGAACTTTATGACGAAATCGTTGACTGCCTTGATGGGTTCCATTTGGGCCTTTTCGCTTACGCGGCCTTGCGGACGGGGATCGGCTTGTCGCGGCAAGCAGGCCCGGCCTCGGCCATCTCGAGCAGGAATTTGTGCATGTCCCACGCGCCGGTCGGACAACGCTCGGCGCACAGACCGCAGTGCAGGCAGACATCCTCGTCCTTGACCATAACGCGGGTCGTCTTGAGTTCCATCGAGACGTACAGGTCCTGCGACAGGGTTTTTGCCGGCGCGCTAAGGCGGCCGCGCAAGTCCGCTTCCTCGCCGTTGGCGGCAAAGGTGATGCTGTCCATCGGGCAGATATCGACACACGCGTCGCATTCGATGCAAAGCTTCTCGCTGAATACGGTTTGCACGTCGCAATTGAGGCAGCGCTGCGCCTCCGAGAACGCCTGCTGCAGATCGAATCCGAGTTCGACTTCAACCCGGATATCCTTGAGCGCAATTTTGGTGTCCTTCAGCGGCACCTTGTAGCGAAGGTCCGGAGAGACCGCATTGTCGTAACTCCACTCATGTATGCCCATTTTCTGGCTCATGAGGTTCACCAGCGGCGGCGGTCGCTTTGCGACGTCCTCGCCGTTGCAGAACTTGTCGATCGAAATTGCGGCGTCATGGCCGTGCGCCACTGCCCAGATGATGTTCTTCGGTCCGAACGCCGCATCGCCACCGAAAAACAGATTCTTGATGCTGGCCTGCATCGATACCTTGTCCACTACCGGCATGTCCCATTCGTCGAATTCCAGGCCGAAGTCGCGTTCGATCCAGGGGAAGGCATTTTCCTGCCCCACCGCGATAAGCACATCGTCGCATTCATGGTGTACGTCGGGTTCGCCGGAGGGCACCAGTTTGCGCCGCCCCTTGCTGTCGTAGGATGCCGTGACCTTTTCGAACGTGACACCGTTCAGTCTGCCCTGTTCGTGCGTGAATACCTTGGGCACCAGATAGTTGAGGATGGGAATGCCTTCGTGCATGGCATCCTCTTTTTCCCATGGGGACGCCTTCATCTCCTCGAAGCCGGAGCGCACGATCACCTTGACGTCGTCGCCGCCCAGCCGCCTCGATGACCGGCAGCAGTCCATGGCGGTGTTGCCGCCGCCCAGCACCACCACGCGCTTGCCAATCTTGTCGATATGCCCGAACGAGACGCTTGAAAGCCAATCGATGCCGATGTGTATGTGGGCGGCAGCCTCCTTGCGGCCGGGTATGTCCAGATCGCGGCCGCGTGGTGCGCCGGATCCGACAAACACCGCGTCATAGCCTTCGCTTAACAGGTCTTTCAGGCTGTCCACCTGCTTGCCGCCGCGGAATTCAATCCCCAGTCCCAGGATATAGCCAACCTCCTCGTCGATGACCGATTCCGGAAGGCGGAATTTCGGAATCTGGCTGCGTATCATGCCGCCGGCGCGGTTGTCGCCGTCGTACACCACGATGTCGTAACCGAGTGGCGCGAGGTCGCGCGCTACCGTCAGCGAAGCGGGTCCGGCGCCGACGCAGGCGATGCGCTTGCCGTTTTTCCGCTTTGCAGGCGCTGGAAGCAACGAGCGGATGTCGTCCTTGTTGTCTGCCGCTACGCGCTTCAGCCGGCAGATGGCGACAGGTTCGGGCTTCTCACCGTTGCCGTCCTCGACACGGCCGCGCCGGCACGCCGGCTCGCAGGGACGATCGCAGGTGCGGCCCAGGATTCCGGGAAACACGTTGGATTTCCAGTTGACCATGTAGGCGTCGCTGTAGCGGCCTGCCGCGATCAATCTGATGTATTCGGGTACCGGGGTGTGGGCGGGACATGCCCACTGACAATCTACAACCTTGTGGAAGTAGTCTGGTGCGCCAATATCAGTCGGCTTCAATACCATTCTCCTGCGTAATACGCCGTGTTGAACTGCCTTTAAAACGTCCCGATAGACCCGGAATTTCCTGAAAAATCACGATACGGTCATTCGACTGCCCGACATACTACAGGTTTCGGGGCTCGCATGAAAAGCCTATTAGTACGAGAACTTAGGCGGTATCTCGAAAGCGTCCGGACAGGCGACAGCTGCCCCAAGCTACCCTTTTGCCGCGGCCTTCCGGATACTATGCGAATGGCATCTTCCACCGATTAGCTGGGATCCCGGATTTCGGCTGCAAAAAATGACACTGAATCCCGTCCGGCGCGAGCGTCGCAGACAACTGCTCATGGGGGCGCTGGCAGCCATCGCGGGGGCGCCATTCTGCGCAGCGGCTGAAGGACTTTCCTCCCGCCCGGTGCGCTTCCTGCTGGCTCAGACGCCAGCCACCACACCGGACGTTATCGCCCGCCTGATTGCACCCCGGTTCCAGCAGCGCTGGAATCAGTCCTTCATCGTGGAGAACCGGGCCGGAGCCGCCGGCGCGATCGGCATGGAAACCCTGGCCAGGGCCGCGCCGGACGGCCACACCATGCAGGTGATGCCGTCCAGCATCCTGACATTGCCGATTTTCTTTCCCAATCTTCCGTTCGATATCCTGCGCAGCTTTCAGCCGGTCAGCCTGGTATGCACAAACAATTTTGCCCTCGTCGCCCATGCCTCGGTGCCGGCGTCGAACGTGCGCGAATTCATTGCCTATGCCAGGGCGCACCCCGGAATGAACTACGGCTCCGCCGGAAACGGCACCTCCCACCACCTCTTCATGGAGCAACTGCGGGTAATGGCGGGACTGCAAATGACGCATGTGCCCTACAAGGGGTCCGCGCCGGCCTTCAATGACCTGCTCGGCGGGCAGATTCCCGCCATGTTCATGCCCATCCACGTCGCCGTGGGCATGGCGAAAGACGGCCGGGTGCGGGTGCTGGGTGGTTCGATGCGTGAACGTTCACCGCTGTTTCCCGATCTTGCCTCGCTGCATGAACAAGGCGTCGCTGGTTTTCAGGGCGACTCGTGGTTCGGACTGTGGGGCCCCGCCGGACTACCCGTCGACATCGTTGCGAAGTACGGGGCGGAATTGCGCTCCATCCTGGCCGAACCGGAGTTGCGCGAGTCATTTGGCAAACAGGGTATCGTCGTGCAAACGAGCACGCCGGATGAAATGGCGCGCCACGCGAGAACGCAGATGGACTGGTACGAAAAACTGATACGGGCGGCGAACATCAAGGCTGGATGAGCGGGCTTTCACCCTTTCAACGGCCGCGGTAGCGGATGTCCGTGAAATGGTTCTGCAAATGCGCACTGAAGTTCAGCCCACCGCGATCTTGCGGTACAATCGCGCGCTTCCCGCATTACTGCATCGAGTGTTGACTTGCTGCATTGATTTCAACGGGGCGTTAGCTCAGCTGGTAGAGCAGCGGACTCTTAATCCGTAGGTCGTAGGTTCGACCCCTACACGCCCCACCA
>SHXF01000006.1 GCA_009693435.1 Betaproteobacteria bacterium
TCTCGTGGCTTGAAATGGAATATGCTCCCGAGAGCTACTCACCGGAGCAATTAGACGAGTTGGACAGGCTCACCGAGCGTTGGATTGACGAACAATTCCCCCATTCCGGGGCACGGTGAAATCAGGCAAGAACTCGGTACTCACGAGCTACTGCCTTTCCGCAATGGGCGGCAGGAAGCGGTCGTCGAATATCTCGGACACAGGCGGGATCCTGGCAATGCCGAAGCCTTCGGCAACCTGCTTGACTCCGATCTCGAAGCGCTTCTTGTCTATGCTCCCGATTCCGACGGTCTTTTTGTCGCGCGGATCGACGTAGAGCTTGTCGATGGTGAGGCGCAGGCGGTATCGCTCGGCTTCCACGTCCCAGCCCACATCACCCTTCATCGCGCGTGTCACCGTATCCAGCGCGGCATCGGGATTGGCGAGCGTGTCCTTCAGGCCCTCCATATAGCCTCGCACCACGGCTGCGACGATGGCCGGATTGTCCCGGGCAAACGCCCGCGACGTGACGATACCGTTGCCGTAGAGTTCCATGCCCGCGTCGGCGTAGTAAAGGATGTTCAGCTTATCCTCTGTGAATCCCATTTTCCGCAGTGGCGGCAGCGCCGTGAGTGTGAACGCGCCGGCAGCATCGAACTGGCCCTTGGTCAGCAACAACTCGCGCAGCCGGGCCTCGACAAAGGACCAGGTCACCGAAGTGTCGGAGAAGCCGGCTTGTTTGGCATAAACGGGAAACAACCGCACGGTCGCCGCCCCGGCGATGTCGCCGATGCGCTTTCCGGCGAGCTTCTGCGGGGTGTCGATGCCGCTCTGCTTCAAAGACAGAATGGCCAGTGGCGAGCGCTGGTACTTGACCGCCACGGCGACGAGTTGCTTGTCGGGAGTCTGCTTGGAATTGAATTCGATCATCGAGTAGATGTCCGCCTCGCCGATGGGGTACTGTCCGGTTCCGATTTTCACGGCGGCGTCGGCCGAACCGAATCCGCGATCAACCGTTACCTTCACCCCGGCACGCTCGAAGTAGCCCTTCTCCTGTGCGACGTACAGCGGCGCATCGACGCTCTGCGGCAGCCAGGAAAGCGTGAATTTGATCGCCTTGGGCTCGGCCGTCTGGCCCAGCGCCACGGGGGACATTGCGCCCGCCGCCAACAAGCTTGCGAGCAAGGCGGTTGCAAACATCTTGTGAAGTGTGTTCATCTGCGGCTTCATGGAATCTCCCGGTAGTCTGAATACGCGCGACCGCCCGTCCTGCGTAAAATGGCGCGCGCTGCGAGCTTGGATCGGGCAAGGGTACTTCGCAAAGCTGGAATTGTATAACATGCGAAAAAGTCGTACGCAAGCACGGCGCTGCGCGCGCGGTCCTTGTCGTCGCCGGCCGGCGCCCGGTCACGATGACATCGCCGCACTGCATGAGAGCGCGCGCACCTGCAGTGACCCTGGGAGGCGCAAATGAAGTCCGAAATGGAGGCGCAATTGCCGCAAAATCTTGTCATTGCCAATGCCACGCTGCCGGGACGCGCCGGCCGATGGTGCCTCGCGATCGAAGGCACGCGTATCGCCGCGCTGGCAGAAGGCGACTCGGCCCGGTCCGCGTTCGGCGATCGCGCTGCCGGTGAAGCGTGGGACGTCGAAGGTCGCCTGGTGTCCCCCGGCCTGGTGGATGCGCATGTACACGTCGACAAGGCGCTCACCGACGATCGTGTCGGCGACGTGCTCGCCGCGGAAGGCCTGGCCGCGGCGATACGCGCGGTGCGCGGGCTTAAGACGGGATTTTCCGTCGCCGACGTGCGCGAGCGCGCAACACGGGCGCTCGGCATGAGCGTGGCCGCGGGCACCGTGCACGCCCGCACCTATTGCGAGGCTGATCCATTTGTCGAACTACGCGCGGTCGATGCGCTTATTCAGATCGAGCGGGACCTCGCCCCGGTCATCGGCGTGCAGTCCATCGCGTTTCCCCAGGAAGGCTGGTTCAGGACCGAGGGCACGATGGAAGCGGGCTCGGCGCCGTGGATCGAGCGCGCCATCGAGCGCGGCATGCGCATTGTCGGTGGCAATGTCAACGGGGCACTCTGGCCGTCTTCGCCCGAAGCGCAGATCGACGCGATGTTCGCGCTGGCCGGACGCCACGACTGCGACCTCGACATGCACATCGACAACTGGGACGGGCCGCAGTCGTTCGCGCTTCCCTATCTCGCGGCGAAAACCATCGAACTGGGCTGGCAGGGCCGCGTCGGCGCCTCGCACATCGTGTCGCTCGCGCACGTTTCGGGCGCCGAGGCCGCGAATGCCATCGACCTGGTGAAGCGCGCCGGCGTTCACGTATGCGTGCTGCCGACGCGCATGAAGCTCACCTGCGTCGCGGAATTGCTCGAAGCCGGGGTGAACCTCGTCTGTGGTTCGGACAACATGCGCGACCCGTTCGTGCGCTTCGGGGACGCCGACCTGATGAAGGCGTTGCTGCTGCTGGCGCAGATCACCGGCATGCTTGGCAATACCGACCTCGAACGCCTTTGGCTCACCGTAACCGCAAACGCCGCGCGCATGATGCGCCTTCCGCGCTACGGCCTCGACCCCGGCTGCGACGCCGACCTCGTTGTTTTCGACGCGCACTCGGTGCCCGAGGCGATCCTGCACCAGGCGGCGCGCCTGCTGGTGCTGAAGCATGGCAGGCGCGTCGCGGGGGCGCTGGAAAAGCCGCCCGCTTGACAGCGCTTGCCCCGCACTCTCTGAGGCTCCCGAAAGCGACTCCACGTTGCAAGCAAACCCCGCATCACTGGGCAAGACACTCTTGCTTCGCTGCGAGTGCTATAGTGTCTGTCGCATGTAATGCTGTTCATCCTGCTCCTTTTCAAAGCATGAAACCCCGCGCAAGACAGAAAATCGAGCCAGATTCCGAAGGCCATGCGCTCGACAGCTACCTGGGCGCGTCGATCCGCGAATTAAGGCTGCGCCACCGCCTCACCAGCGCCGAAGTGGCGAAGTCTGCCGGTATCAGCCGCGGCATGATCTCCAAGATCGAAAATGGCCTTTCCTCGACCAGCCTCGACACGTTGCACAGGATCGCGAGCGCTCTGGGCGAGACACTTTCCAACCTGTTCCTCAACTTCGACAAGCCCTCGGGCGGCGGGCAGCTGGTCAAGAAGGGCAAAGGCATGGAAGTCATCCGCCGCGGCACGAAACGGGGTCACAAGTACCAGTTGCTCGCGTTCGACCGCGGGCCGCGCAAGCTGTTCGACCCGTTTTTCGTGACGCTCACCGATGCGAGCGAAGTGTTCCCGACCTTCAAGCACCCGGGCACGGAATTGATTTACATGCTGGAAGGCAAGATGGTTTATCGCCACGGCCAGCAAACCTACTCGATGAGCGCGGGCGACTCGCTCACGTTCAGCGCCCCGGTGCCGCACGGCCCGGAGAAGTTCATCAAACTGCCGATCAAGATGCTGGTATTCATCGTCTACGACGACGCGACGGACGCGCGCTAGTTCTTCAAGCGGCGCAGCGCGTCGGTCCCGACCGGTTGGCCATCGAACTCCCGCATCGCATCGAGCAGGCTGTCCCAATCGTATTGCGCAGACGCGCTGTCCCCCAGAACGTAGTACGCGGGCAGCGTGCACGCCCGCATCTATTGCGAGCCTGATCCATTTGTCGAACTGCGCGCGGTCGATGCGCTTATTCAGATCGAGCGGGACCTCGCCCCGGTCATCGGCGTGCAGTCCATCGCGTTTCCCGAGGAAGGCTGGTTCAGGACCGAGGGCACGATGGAAGCGGGCTCGGCGCCGTGGATCGAGCGCGCCATCGAGCGCGGTTGCGACGCCGACCTCGTTGTTTTCGACGCGCACTCGGTGCCGAAGGCGATCCTGCACCAGGCGGCGCGCCTGCTGGTGCTGAAGCATGGCAGGCGCATGGCAGGAACGTTCGAAACGCCGCCGGACTGACGGCGCTTGCACTGGATCAGGTTGCCTTCGTCGGGCATTGGACCATTTAATCGAGCGGACGTATGTTCGCCTGCTGGACGACTTTCGCCCACTTTGTGAAGTCTGCACGGATCTGCTCGCGGAACTGCTCGGGCGTATTGCCTATCGACTCGTACCCGAGCGAGTCGAAACGCTCGCGCACCGCCGGTTCCTGCAGCACCGCCGCAATTTCCTTTTGCAGGCGATCGATAACGGGCTTTGGCGTTCCCGCCGGTGCGACGATGCCGTTCCATGTGTTGAAGACGAAATCGGGCAGGCCGTTCTCGACAAATGTGGGCACGTCGGGCCATAGCCCCGAGCGCCGGGCACTCGAAATACCCAGCACCTTCAGTCTCCCCGATTTGACGAAGGGCAATGCCGTGGAAGTGGAACCGAACAGTATCGGCACACGGCCGCCGACCACGTCATTGATCGCCAGCGAGCCGCCTTTATACGGTATGTGATCCATTTGAATGGCGGCAGTCTGCTTCAGCGATTCGCCCGCAAGATGTGCCATGGTCCCGGCCCCGGGACTTGCATAAAATATCGTGCCGGGCTTGGTTTTGGCGTACGCAATGAACTCGCGCACGTCATTGGCGGGCACCGAGGGATTCGCGACCAGGAGATAGGGCGTGGCGCTCACGTTCGAAACTGGAGCGAAGTCCTCCAGCGCGTTGTAGGGCATCTTGGAAAAAATATGCGGATTGATCACAAAATTACCGTCGTTTGCCATCAGCAGGGTGTTGCCGTCCGGCGCGCTTTTCGCCACTGCCGCGGTGCCGATATTGCCGTTCGCACCGGTTCGGTTTTCGACAATAACCTGTTTGCCCAGCCGCCGGCTGAGCCCTTCGGCCGTAATCCGGGCTACCGTATCGGTGTAACCGCCGGCTCCAAACGCGACGATAACGCGCAGCGTGCTGCTTTCAGTTTGCTGCGCGAGCGCACCCTCCGTCAGCAGGCAAGCCGACACGATCAGTGCGCCCTTGCATGAGATCAAATGCCGCATTGCCGCGATTTCATCGTGAACGCGCTCAATCGAATGCTGCCATTGCCGCGCGCCGAAGAACGATCGGCAATACATCAGCGGCGCCATCCCCGGTGCTCTCATGGATGCTCTCCTAAAGGTGCAATTCAGCAGAATGGTTCACGAATCGAACCCGAACGATCAGTCCCCTTCCGGCGGGCATGGCGGAGTATCGAACCCGCATGCGCCAAAAACAGGGATTGCATGATGCTACAATTATTTTCATCAACAGGATGCTTTTGCGCAACCCATGTTCGTATCCATCATGGGATGCGTCCGGAACAGGCGTATCTCCAAAGCGCGACTCTACACACGTTCAGGCACAGGTCGCTCGCCTCGCGCCATCAGGCGTCGCGATCGTCACGCCCATAGATGATTACGGAAAGCATGCGGATCGGCAACTGGATGAGCCGCTCGGGGCCATGAGGGATTTCCCCCTTGAAGGTGAGGGAATCACCCCGGCCAAGCATGTAGCTGTGCTTGCCGTGGCGATACTCTATCTTGCCCTCCAGAATGTGGAGAAATTCCGTGCCGGGGTGCTCGAATCGCTGAAACACCTCGCTCTTGTCGGTGAGCGTGACCAGGAACGGCTCGAACACGCGCCTCGGGCCGCGGTCGGAGGCAAGCAGGTGGTACGTGTGGCCGCGTTTTGTGCCGCGGCGGACGACCTCCATGCCCCGGCCCCTCTTCACACTCTGTGCACCCCCCTCTTCCGGCGGGTACCCCTGGAACAGCATGCTGAGCGATACCCCGAGCGCACGCGACAGGTTCGTAAGGGTGTCCAGGCTCGCAGAGCTTTGGCCGTTCTCGAGCTTGCTCAGCATGCCGATGCTGATGCTCGCCTTCTTCGCGACTTCCGCAATGGTCAAGCGTTGCGCGAGCCGCCGTCGCCGCATTTCCGCGCCGAGATGGTGCTCCAGTGTGATGCCGGGAGGCGTGAGATGCGGCTGCTGCGCATCCGGATCCGCAATGCCTTTTCGCGCTCGCTTTTCGGGGGTCTTCTTCATGGCGCCAGTCTACTGCATCGCGTAATCGCTTGCTTCCGGAATCCTTGCGCAAACGGCGATCTCCAATTGGGACTTGCCTGCAGTTCAACTTTTATTCCTATTGGAGTTGACAAGTGAACTTCGGAGACCGGATAATTCAAACATCCTCACCGGCAGCATGAATTACGCCTCCAGCGGCGTGGGTGATGACCTCGATGGTCGTCGTTTCGGCGCTCGCGAATCCACGGATGCACGAGAGCGCCGCGGGGCTCGCGACAGGGAACGATCCGGCCTCTTGCCCTTACGTCGGGGAAACGCTGTTCGATACCGTCGCAGGCCGTGGCTGCGCACTCGTGGCGCTTGCGTGTCTGCATCCGAAGGCATTTGACCCAGGAGGGACGCCATGAACATGCAGACTGCAAAGAAATTCGTCAAGGACAACGGCGTCAAGTTCATCCTGGCGCAGTTCGTCGACATCCATGGTGCGGCCAAGGCCAAATCGGTGCCTGCCGCGCACCTGGAGATGGTTCTCAAGGCCGGCGCCGGATTTGCGGGCTTCGCGGTCTGGGGCCTCGGAATGGGGCCGGAGAGTCCGGATTACATGGCCGTGGGCGATCCGTCGACGCTCTCACTCATGCCATGGATGCCGGGTTATGCGCGCATCGCCTGTGATGGTCAGGTCGATGGCAGGCCGTACGCTTACTGTTCGCGTGTCGCACTGAAGGCCCAGCTCGCCAAGCTGGCGAAACGCGGCATGACGCTGTACACGGGTATTGAACCCGAATTCATGCTGCTCCGGCGCAACGACGACGGTTCGCTCGCGCCGTGCGACGATTCCGATGTCCTCGACAAGCCCTGCTACGACTACAAGGGCCTGTCGAGGTCGGCCGCATTTCTCGAGAAACTCGTCGAATCGTTGCAAGTTGCCGGCCTCGACATTTATCAGATCGACCACGAGGACGCCAACGGGCAGTTCGAGGTCAACTTCACCTATGCGGACGCCTTGCGCAGCGCCGACCAATTCGTGCTCGTCAAAATGGCGGCCTCGGAGATTGCGCGGTCGATGGGCATGATCGCGACATTCATGCCCAAGCCGTTCTCCAATCGCGCCGGCTCCGGCGCCCACTTCCACATCTCGCTCGGGAGCGCGCGCAGCAGGAACCTGTTTCATGACGACGCGGACAAGCATGGCATGGGTCTGTCGAAGACGGGCTATCACTTTCTCGGCGGATTGCTCGCGCATGCGCGCGCCCTTACGGCGGTGCTCGCCCCTTCGGTGAACTCCTACAAGCGCCTGGTAGTCGGTCGTTCGCTGTCCGGCGCTACGTGGGCGCCCGCTTATATCACCTATGGCAACAACAATCGAAGCGCTTGCGTGCGGGTTCCTTACGGCCGACTGGAGCTGCGCCTGCCCGACGGCTCGTGCAACCCTTATCTCGCCACAGCGGCAATCCTTGCGGCGGGCATGGACGGCATCGATCGGAAACTGGACCCGGGCGCGCCGAACAATACCAACCTCTACGAATGGAATCCTGCACAACTCGAGGAGGCCGGCATCAAACTGCTGCCGCAGACCCTGGCCGAGGCGCTCGACGAGTTCGAGAAGGACGCGATCGTACGAGCCGCGCTCGGCGAAGACCTGGCCAGGGAGTTCATCAGGCTCAAACGGATGGAATGGGTCGAGTACTGCCGTCACGTGAGCGACTGGGAGCGCCAGCGGTATCTCGAGTTCTTCTAGGAGAAAAGCACCATGTGCGGGATCGTGGGATTGCTGGTCAAGAACCCGGCGCTACGCGCTCAGCTGGGGGAGTTGATGCTGCCGATGCTGATGGGAATGAGCGAGCGCGGTCCGGAGTCAACCGGATTGGCTGTGTTCGGGGTGGCGCAGGCTGACCGCCGCAGGGTCAGCTTGTACGCGGGTGTGCGCTCGTTCGACTGGCAAACGGTGGCCGTGGCGGCCAAACAGGCATTC
Organism: Betaproteobacteria bacterium; assembly: GCA_009693435.1. Next base: position 7,936 of record SHXF01000006.1, read on the forward strand.
GGGGAGGACGCCATGCTGAGCGTCATCGGCAATCACGCCGCGTTGGAGACAACGATCGATTCCGCTACGGTCATTGTCTGGGTGCGCGAGCACTTCCCTTCCCTGCATGTAATGTCCTCCGGACGCTACATCGATGTCTACAAGGACACGGGCACGCCCGCGCAAGTGGCCGGGCGTTACCAATTCGAGAAACTGCAAGGCAGTCACCTCGTCGGGCATACGCGCATGGCGACCGAGTCGGCGGTGACACCGGCGCATGCGCATCCGTTTACCGCGGGCGAGGATTTCTGTCTGGTCCACAATGGTTCGCTGTCGAACCCGAACAGCGTACGGCGGCACCTGGAACGCCTCGGCATCGCTTTCGATACCGACAACGATACCGAAGCCGCGTGCCGATACCTGGCCTGGCGGATGCAGGAGGGCGACAACCTGGAGGCTGCGATCCGCAAGGGGTTCGATGAGTTTGACGGGTTCTATACGTTCCTGATCGGCACCCATAACAGCCTCGCGCTCGTGCGCGATGCCTTCGCATGCAAGCCGGCAGTGGTAGCCGAGACCGGCGACTACGTGGCGATCGCTTCGGAGTTCCGGTCCCTGGCTAAATTGCCAGGCATCAAGAATGCGAATCTGTTCGAGCCCAAGCCCGAGGAAATTTATGTATGGACAGTTCAGTGACCTTTGATCTCGCAAAGCAGACGGTTCGGGAATTGAACCAGTATCTTCACAGCGATCTCGCCGGATCAACTCGCACCGTTCGCGTAATCAATCCCGACGGCGCCCACTCGATCGCCGTCGGCGTGAACGCCGCCATAGAGATCGGCATCGAAGGGCACGTTGGTTACTATGCGGCGGGAATGAACCGCCTCGCGTCGGTCGTCATCGATGGGAATGCGGGTCCCGGGGTCGCGGAGAACATGATGTCGGGCTTCGTTCACGTGAAGGGATTCACGTCGGGCAGCGCCGGCGCCTCTGCGAACGGCGGGCTGCTGGTCATAGACGGGGATGCCGGGCTGCGATGCGGCATCGCCATGAAAGGCGCCGATATCGTGGTGGGTGGAAGCGTGGGCGCCTTTTCCGGATTCATGGCGCAGGCAGGCTCGCTCGTGGTCTGCGGTGATGCCGGTGAGGCGCTCGGTGACTCGCTGTACGAAGCAGTGATCTATGTGAGGGGACGGATCAGCTCGTGCGGGGCGGACGCGCACGAGGAGCCGATGGGTGACTCGGACCACGCCAGGTTGACCGATCTCCTCAAAGCAGCCGGCTTCAAGCATCAGTCTCGGGAGTTCAAGCGGGTCGCGTCGATGCGCGGCCTGTACCACTGGAACGCCGAAGCGAACCAGGAGTACTGAAATGAACATTCCCATCAAGCCTTACAAACCCGCTCAACTCCAGCGCGAGGAGAGCTGGGGCTACGACCGCCGGATCATCGACTATGTCCACAAAGCGGCAGCGCATGGGCTGTATGAGATTCGCGGCTTGGGCGCGAAGCGCAAGCTTCCGCATTTCGACGACCTGCTTTTCCTTGGCGCATCCCTTACCCGCTATCCGCTCGAGGGATATCGGGAGAAATGCTCGACGAAGACGGTCCTTGGCACGCGTTACGCGAAAAAGCCGATCGAACTTGACATCCCGATCACGATCGCCGGCATGAGCTTCGGGTCGCTTTCGGCAAACGTCAAGGAAGCACTGGGGCGTGCCGCAACCGAGGCAGGCACATCGACCACCACCGGGGACGGCGGGATGACCGCAGAAGAGCGGCGGGCATCTAAAATCCTCGTCTACCAGTGCTTGCCGTCGCGCTACGGATTCAATCCGGAGGATCTGCAGAAGGCCGATGCGATCGAGGTCGTGATTGGCCAGGGCGCCAAGCCCGGGGGGGGCGGGCTGCTGCTCGGGCAGAAGATCAATCCGCGGGTCGCGAAGATGAGGGTGTTGCCGGAGGGGGTGGACCAGCGTTCCGCCAGCCGTCACCCGGACTGGACCGGCCCGGACGATCTCGTCATCAAGATCCAGGAGTTGCGCGAGCTTACGGACTGGGAAAAGCCGATCTATGTCAAGATCGGGGCGAGCCGGGTGTTCCACGACGTGAAGCTCTGCGTCCACGCCGGGGCGGATGTGATCGTCGTGGACGGCATGCAGGGCGGCACGGCAGCGACGCAGGCTGTATTCATAGAGCATGTCGGCATACCGACGCTCGCTGCGGTGCGACAGGCCGTCGATGCCCTGGAAGATCTCAACATGCGAGGCAAGGTTCAGCTCATCGTTTCGGGCGGCATTCGTACCGGCGCAGATGCCGCCAAGGCGCTGGCGCTCGGCGCCGATGCGGTTTCGATCGGCCAGGGAATGCTGCTCGCGCTCGGCTGCAACCGCGAGACCTATCACCAGAACGGACAGGACCATCCGGCACTGGAAGACTACGAGGCTCTCGGCACCGCGCCGGGGTATTGCCACCATTGTCACACCGGCAGGTGCCCTGTGGGCATTACCACGCAGGACGCGGCGCTCGAGCGGCGTCTTGACCCGGCGATCGGCGCGAAGCATGTGCGCAATTACCTGAAGACCATGAATATGGAGTTGACGACCGTTGCACGCGCCTGCGGCAAGCAGGATGTTCACCATCTCGAACCGGAGGATCTGGTCGCACTGACCGTTGAGGCCGCGGCCATGGCGAGGGTCCCGCTAGCCGGGACAAGCTGGATTCCAGGATCGTAGCGAATTGCCTCGCTTCACGTGATCGGATGTCATTGTGGCGCAGGTCCAGTTCGTCCCGGATGCGCAGGGACGCCGGTGCTGGATTTGCCTTGTACGATAAAAACTTGCCAGTGAGGAACAATTGTGATACATGGCAATCTGGCTATTTCGAGCTTGCTCGTACATCGACCGCGTGACGCTGGTTGCCAGTTCGGCAGGTCGGGCCAGGCGCCCAAATAAAACAGGAGTTAAGCGCATGAAAGCTCTCATTACGAACGGTTTCCCGAGGTCTCTTGCATCGGCGCTTTTCCTCCTCATGGGCATTGCGCCCGGAGCAATCGCACAAACGCCGACCGAAATCCGGGTCGGGGCGACACTCCCCATCACCGGAAGGTTCTCTCCGGAATGGGGTCCCGGGGTGCGGGATTTCATGCTGGCCTGGGAAAAACGGACCAACGCGGAGGGCGGGATTTTCCTGAAGGGCTACAACCAAAAACTGCCGGTCAAGTTCGTCATCTACGACGATGAATCCAGTCCGGAAAAGTCCGTCGAACTGTATGAAAGGCTGGCCTCGGTGGATAAGGTCAATCTCTTTCTCGGACCAGGTTCCAGCGCAATCACGCTACGCGCCTCAACGGTGGCGGAGCAGCTCAAGATGCCGATGCTCGCGACCGAGGCAAACACCCCGATGATCTATGGGCGCGGCTACCAGTGGATAGTCGGTGTGCTCAAGCCGCTGAGTTTCTGGTCTGAAGCGTACTTCAACATGCTCTCAGAGCTCCGAAATCGGGGCGAGAACCTGAAGACAATCGCTTTTGTCATCGCGCAGGACCCGCACTCCTCCGAGGTCGGCAAGGCAAGCATCGTCCGGGCGAAGGCGATCGGACTCAACGTGGTGGCAGTTGAGGAAGTCCCGTTCGTGGTGCAGGATTTCTCGGCCGTTATTTCCAAGTTCAAGGCGGCCAGCCCGGATATCATTTATTCAGCGATGTTCACTACTTCGCAGGTGACATTTCTCAAACAGGCAGCGGCACTGGGTCTCAAGGCCAAGGAAGTGCACGTCACCCACATGGTGCCGGACTTGATGAAATCGGCGGGGCCTGGTCTCGCGGAGGGGCTGTCCGGGGAGAGCCAGATGGCGCTCAAGCACGTGGAACCGCTGTTCGCTCAGCTCCTGAAGGACCTCAATGTGACGGATCCTTATGAATACAAGTCCGATGTGACACCGGTACGCTTTCTTGCCATGCAGACCATGAGGCGGGCGCTGGAGGCTGCCGGCACGCTGGATCGCGAGGCTTTCATGAAGTCGCTCAAGGCAGTCAAGTACGACACGCTTGCAGGTCCCTTCGGATTTACCGCCAACCTGAAAGTGGGTGACCTGGTGACGAACGGGTTCGGATCGAAGCCCCAGTATGCAATGCAAATCCAGAACGGCAAAATTCGCGCGGTTTTCCCCGTGGACGCCGCCGACACAACGTTCAAGCCTTCTCCCTGGCCGAAAAGCCCATGACGCCGTAGTGTCGCCTTGTAGAAGTTCGTTGCATGGCACGAGCGTCATTTCGAGCAATCCCCGCATGACTTATGTGTGTGTATCGGTGCGGTGCCTTCCCGGCTCGGTACGCTAGCGCATGGCGCTGCTCGAGTTGCGGGGAGTTTCCGTTTGGTTCGGCGGGGTGCAAGCGCTCCGCGATGTGGGGCTTGATGTCGAGAAAGGGCGAATTTCCGGGTTGATCGGGCCCAACGGGGCGGGCAAAACCACGCTTTTCAATGTCATCTCCGGTGTGCTGCTCCCGTCCACCGGGCGGGTAGGTTTCGACGGCAGGGACATCACGGCGACGTCTTCCGCGGAGCGCTGTCACGCAGGCATTGCCAGGACGTTCCAGATCGTGCAGCCGTTTTCCCGCCTGTCGGCTGTCGAGAATGTCGCGGTTGCGCATCTGTATGGCTCCTCCGATAAGGGCCACGCGCCCAGCCGCAGCGAGGCGGTCTCCAGGGGCCTGGAGCTTCTCGAATTGGGCAAACTCGGTGCCAAGGCCCATTGGCCGGCAGCCGCGCTTACGCTCTCGGAACGCAAACGCCTGGAAATGGTGCGGGCGCTGGCGACCAATGCGCAGTTGCTCCTGCTCGACGAGGTGCTCGCGGGGCTCAACGCCCGCGAAACCGACGAGATGATGGAGATCATCCTGTCGCTGCGCGAGCGACTCGGCCTGGCCATTCTGATGGTGGAACACAATATACGGGCGGTCACGGCGTTGGCCGATGCATTGACGGTGCTGGACTTCGGCACGGTTGTCGCACAGGGCGCGACCAAGTCGGTCCTGGCCGAAGAGGCGGTGATCCGGGCCTATGTGGGGGAGCGGAGCCTCGCTCGCGACACCGGTACGCGGCAACCGGGCAGTTCGAAGGCCGAGTCACCCCTGCTGGAAGTCGAGGGTCTGGCCGCCGCCTACGGTGAATTGCAGGTGGTCTGGAACGTCGGCTTTGTCGTGCGACGCGGCGAACTCGTCGCGCTGATCGGACCCAATGGCGCGGGGAAGAGTACGACGCTGAAGGCACTGGCCGGCCTGATCGACATCAAAGCAGGGCGGATCGAATTCTGCGGCAAATCGCTGAAACTCGAGCCGCCCCACAGCCGCATCCGTCACGGCATCAGCCTCGTTCCGGAAGGGCGCCGATTATTCATGAACATGAGCGTCCGGGAGAACCTCGAGATGGGCGGGATCATCGTTCCCCCACCGGACGGGATCCGTAAGGGAATCGAGAGGATATTTGAACTGTTCCCGATTCTCGCCGAGAAGCAGCGACAACCCGCAGGCACGTTGTCCGGGGGCCAGCAGCAGATGCTTGCGATAGGTATGGGGTTGATCTCCCGCCCCAAGCTGCTGGTGCTTGACGAGCCGTCGCTCGGGCTCGCTCCCCTCATGGTTGAACATCTCTACCGGACAATCGCCGCTCTCCGCCGTGACGGTCTGACGATCCTCCTGGTCGAGCAGCAGGTATTTCTCGCCCTCGAGTTTGCCGATCGCGTTTATGTCATCGAAAACGGTCGGGTGTGCCTCGAGGGGGACCGGGAGCATCTGATGGAGAACGCGCACATCCAGGAGCACTATTTCGGCAATGCCCCGGCCGCAATGTCCGCGCCCGGGATTGGCGGGAACGCCGCCCACTAACGATCCTGCATGACAAATTCGAACCTGCAAACGTTGCTGGATCTCGCCATCGCGGGGTTGTCGCTGGGAGGAATTTACGCGCTCCTCGCCTTCGCCTTGTCGCTTACCCTGGCGACCACCCACGTGTTGAACATCGCGCATGGGTCCTTCATGGTTTTTGGCGCTGCGCTGGCGACCTTGCTTATTCGCGAGCTTTCGGTGAACTGGGTGCTTTCGGTCATCCTGGTGATCGCTGGCTTTTCCATTGTCGGCGTGATCTTCGAATTCATTGTAGTCAGGCCGCTTGCAGGGAAATCGCAGGAATTCGTCCTGAACGGTTCGATCCTGATCACCTTCGGGCTGGCGCTCGCGATGGAAGCGTTGCTGGGGTTCTACTGGGTGAGGCTCGTCGATCCGACGCCGACTTTCTCCTTGACGATCCCTTTGGGGCGAATCGACCTGTTCGGCATTTCGATCGGATCGGGCCGGATGGTCATCCTTTTCGTCGTAACCGTGACGATCCTCCTGCTGCATTTCCTGCTGCGTGCGACGATGCTGGGAAAACTCATCCGCGCGCTGGCTGAGAACCACGAAGGCGCGCTGATCCTCGGCGTCAATCCCCGGAGGGTATCGATCGCCATTTATGCGATCAGCTTTGCGCTGACCGCGGCTTCCGGCGTGCTGATCGTTACGGCGCTTCCTCTGGATTCTTATTCCGGGATTCTCCTCACCCTGACCGCGCTGACCGTCGTGGTGATAGGAGGGGTCGGCAGCCTCCCGGGCGCCCTGCTCGGCGGATGTATCCTCGGCGTCATCGAAGTTGCAACGGCCTATCTGCTCGGTTCGATCTGGTCGCCGGTAGTGTCGGTGCTGGCGTTTTTCCTGGTGCTGTTGCTGCGGCCGCAAGGCTTGCTCGGGACCATGGCACGATGAAACACGAACGATGAGACACGAACGATGAAACACGAACGATGAAACACGAACGATGAGACACGAACGATGAAACACGCCGCCGCCGCCGCCCTGCTGCTGGCCCTGGCCTTTCCCTTGCTCGGATCCCGGGACATGGTGGTTGCAGTTTATTTCACGCTGCTGTACATCACGCTTGCACTCAACTACGACCTCCTCGGCGGCCATCTGGGTTTCATGAACCTCGGACAGGGCGTGTTCTTCGGGACCGCTGCTTATGCCACCATGATTCTTGTGAAGTCCGGAATCCTGGCCGGCCTCGGACTCGCCGAGGTACCCGTCGTGGCGGTTGCCGCCGTCTTCCTGGTGGGGGTACTGGCGCTGTTGTCCGCCTATTTGCTGTTCCGTCTGCACGGCGCGTATTTCGCCATGGCGACGTTCGCGCTGGTCGTGCTTGTCAAGCAGGTGATCGAGAACCTCCCTGACCATACGGGGGGATTCAACGGCATCTACATCAGTTCGAGCTATTTCATCGACCTTTGGACGGCGTACTACTTGATGCTCACTGTCCTTGTCTGCTCCATGGGACTGAATGTTGCCGTTGCGCGCGGCCGCCTCGGCCTCGCCGTCGCGGCCATTCGCGATAGCGAAACTGCGGCTTCTGCCGTGGGCATACGCGTGTTCCGGGTAAAGCAATGTGTCCTTGTCCTGAGCGCGATTCCGTCAGCCTGCGCCGGCGTGATATTCGCCCTGCAGGCCGGGTACATCGATGTCGCCTCAGCGCTTGGTCACGACAAGACGTTGTTCCCGGTCATCATGGCGATGATGGGAGGAACCGGGTTTCTCGCCGGTCCGATCCTGGGCGGCGTACTGATCAGGACGATAGACGTCGTTGTGAAAAACGTCCTTCACCTGGCGTTTCCGGCAATGGCGGTCTACGGTATTATCCTGCTCGGAATAGGATTGCTCATGCCGCAGGGAATTCTAGGTCGATTCAAGCGCTCAGCGCTGCGACATCCACCACTTACAAGGGAGAAAAACGATGGCTGAACGTCTCTATATCAACCCCAAGGCGCTTCCCGATCCCCCAGGCAATTTTTCCTGGGTGACCAGGTCGGGAAACACGCTGTACCTCGCAGGCCAGGTGGGGATAGACGCATCCGGCAAGACGATCGGGATCGGCGACGCGGAGGCACAGGTGATGCAGGCGTACCGCAACATTGAAGCCACCTTAAAGGAATTGGGCGGAAGCCTGAACAATCTTGTCAAGGTGGTGACCTTCGTCGTGGGCAAGGAAAACATGGCGGCGGCGCGCAAGGGGCGCAAGGCCGTGGGCGACAGCGGGATGATGACGATCAAGCCGGCGAGCACGCTGGTGGTGGTTGCAGCGCTCGCCGACGATAGCTGGCTCGTCGAGGTGGACGCCATTGCGATCCTCGACTGAGTGCGCATTTGCCCGAACCGCGCGGGCGACACGCCACGCACCTCGGGGCGGCAATGAGGAGGTGGAGTAGATTGGATACGAGAACACTATTGACCGATCTGCAATCGATGGTGTCGCCCGCGCACACGGCGCTTCTAGTGATCGACATGCAGAACGATTTCTGCGCGGACACCGGCAACACCGGCCGCGTGCTGGGCAAGGATGTCCGCGCCTGCCAGGCGGTAGTCGATCCGATTCGCCGGCTGGTGGCGTCAGCACGTCTCGCCGGAGCGATGGTGATATGGATCAAGGCTGACTATGATCCTGTTTATCTCTCGTCCCCGGTGCTTGCCAAGCTGAAGTCGAAAGGCGTGACCGAGCCCTACGCTGTTTCCGGCACATGGGGGGCGGACTTCTACGAAGTCGCCCCTGAAGCAGGGGACATGATCGTGGAGAAGCACCGGCACAGTGCCTTTACCGGCACGGAACTCGACATGATTCTCCGCGACAGAAACATTCGCACGCTGGTATTTGCCGGAGTGCAGACCCATGTATGTATCGAAACCACGTTTCGTGATGGCTTCACGCGCGGCTACTACATCGTCGTGCCCTCAGATTGCGTCGGCTCCTTCGCCGAAGACTTGCATGCTGCAACGCTCAAATGCGTCAGGCAGCACTTCGGCGAGGTCAGCACCTGTAGCGAAATCGAGGCGATCTGGGCCGCACACCCCCAATTGCAACACACGCGCGCAACGGCGGGATCCGCGCGGTGAATGACTACCAGATATTCGAACCTGGCGATGTGCTGCTGCAGTCCGGGATGACATATCGGAATGCGAAGCTCGCCTACAAGACGTACGGCGAGCTCAACGCCGATCGATCGAATGCGATCTTGCTTGCGACGGCCTTTACCGCACAGCACGCGGACTTTGAATGGTGGATCGGCAAGGGGCAGGCGCTGGACCCGGAACGCTATTTCATAGTCATCCCGAATCTGTTCGGCAACGGATTATCGTCCTCGCCCAGCAACGCTCCGGTGCCGTTCAACGCCGGCCGCTACCCTAATTTCACCATCTACGACAACGTCAAGCTGCAGCACCGTCTCGTCACCGAGGTCCTGCAGATTCCGCGCCTGAAGCTGGCATTGGGATGGTCAATGGGCGGACAGCAGGCGTATCACTGGGCTGCGATGTTCCCGGATGCCGTCGAATGCATGGCGGCGATCTGCGCGTCAGCCCGGACCTCACACCACAACTTCGTCTTTCTCGAGGGGGTCAAGGCGGCATTGACCGCCGATAGCGCGTACCGCGACGGATGGTTTGCGGAGCAGCCGGTAAAGGGATTGCGCGCGATGGGCCGGGTTTATGCGGGGTGGGGCTTGTCGCAGGCGTTCTACCGGGAAAAACTATGGACGGCAATGGGTGCCTCCAGCCTCGAGGATTTCCTCGTGAGCCGGTGGGAAGGGAACTACCTGCGCCGTGATGCGAACAACATCCTGGCCCATATCTGGAGCTGGCAGCACGCCGACATCAGCGCAAATCCCGAGTACGGCGGCGACCTTCATCGTGCGCTGGGCGCGATAAAGGCGCGCGCTCTGCTGATGCCCGGGGAAACGGATCTTTACTTCCCGGTCGCCGACAACGAGATCGAGGCGCGATACATGGCACATGCCGAACTTCGCCCGATTCCTTCCATCTGGGGTCATCGAGCGGGAAACAACATGTTCGATTCGAAGGATTTCCACTACGTCGACGAAGCGCTGAAGGTGCTCCTTCAGGCGTAGTCAACACGACATCGCGCTACGCAAAGTCCACGACCAGACATTTCAACGCAAGACTTTCCCGGAGGGATCCATGTCCACTAGGCCGGCTCCTTTGACCGAGCCCTACGGTGCCTACAACAAGGCGGCATTGCGACTCAAGGAAGACGAGGAACTTACTCATGTCGGGCCGGGCACTCCGGGCGGCGAGTATCTTCGAAGGCACTGGCATCCTGTCGCTTTCACCTCATCGCTGAAGGACCTCCCGCTTCGTATCCGCATACTGGGCGAGGATCTGGCGCTGTTCAAGGATCTGAGTGGCCGCATCGGCCTGCTCGCGCTTCATTGCACGCATCGCGGCACTTCGCTCGAGTTCGGGGTCATCAGGGACCGCGGCATCTCTTGTTGCTACCACGGCTGGCAATTCGACATCGATGGCAGGATCATCAATATCCCCAATCAGCCGCCCGGCAGCACCCTGAAGGACGAGATCTGCCACGGCGCCTATCCCGTACACGAGTACAAGGGGCTGGTATTCGCCTACATGGGCCCGCCGGAGAAGAAACCTGCGTTTCCGATGCTCGACAGCTTCAACCTCGAGGGGTATCAATTGAAGCCGTGGGGCGGCTATGTATTCCCTTGCAACTGGGTGCAGGCCAAGGAAAACTGCATGGACCCGGTGCACACGCAGCATCTGCATACCATCCCGGCGTCGCGCGGTTTTACGCCGTCGTTTGGTGAGGAACCCGAGGTGGAGTTTCGCCGGGTTCCGTCGGGGACGGTATACATCGCGGCCCGCCGCATCGAAGACAACGTCTGGATCCGCATGACCAATCTGATCATGCCGAACATCCACCAGCTTGCCGCGACCTGGGAAGACGGAAAGTGCACGAAGGCAATGACCCGACCCATGCAAACAATCTGGGCAGTGCCGCTCGACGATGTCACGACCATGAATATCGGCTTCAACCACTACGGCGAGAGCGGCTCGGACGTGGCCCTGCTGGACGTGGGCGCCGATTTCGGGCAGTACTGCGACCGGCCCTATGCCGAGCGGCAGCGCGTGCCGGGCGACTACGATGCTCAAAGCTCGATCGGGCCGATTTCCATTCATGCGTCGGAGTATCTGACCGCTACCGATAACGGCGTGGTGATGTTCAGGAACGCGCTGGCGAATTCCATACGCGCGTGCCAGAAAGGGCAGGAGCCCGCGCCGGCCCAGTTGAATCGTGCCGGAGAAGTCATCTCCTATGCCAACAACACCATACTGCGCATTCCGAAGTCCGGCGGCGATCCCGAAGACCGGAAGATGATGCGCACTATAGGTCTGAAGGTGTTCGAAAGCCTGCCGAACCGGGATCTTGGCGAGTTGAACAATTTCACGGAGGAAACCTCCCTCGCGCGCTAGCCGTTCCGGGGACGTTTCCTGCTTCTGCAGAGTCTGGCGAGGGGTCGGCGGAACTGCGCCGTCAGACGGATCTGATCATGCCGCCGTCCACCCTCAGGACGGTGCCGGTGATGTAGCTGGCCGGCGCACTGACCAGGAAAGCCGCCGCGGCCGCAAATTCCTCTACCGTCCCGTAACGGCCTGCGGGAATGGCCTGATGTGATTCCCGCACGATTTCGCTGACGGTCCGTCCCGCCCGCTTGGCGGCATGTTCGTCGATCTGGTCGACGCGAACGGTCTGGATGCGCCCCGGCACGATCAGGTTTGCCGTTACGCCGTCTCCCGCGATTTCCGATGAAAGGGACTTGTTCCAGCCGACGAGCGCGCCGCGCAGCGAATTGGAAAGCGCGAGATTGTGAATCGGCTGCACCACGCCCGATGACACGACGGTAAGAATCCGGCCCCACTTGCGTTCCCGCATTCCATTCAGGAAATAGCCGCTGATGCGAATCAGGGGCACCACCATCGCGTCGAAGTTAGTCCTCAGATCCTCGGCAGTGATCGCCACCGCGGGTTTTGCCGGCGGGCCGCCGCTGTTGTTGACGAGAATGTCGACACCGCCGACCGCTTTGTCTACCGCCGAGAGCAGGGCATCGACGGACGCCTGCTGCGACAGGTCGGCGACAATCGCCTGCGCAGGCGCGCACTGACGCGCGTTGATGCGGTCCACTGCAGCCGCCAGGGTATCCTGATGCCGTCCCACCAGAATTACGCGCGCGCCCTCGTCTGCGAGGGCTTGTGCGATGCCAAATCCCAAGCCGCGGCTTGATGACAGCACCAAAGCACGCTTGTCTTTAATTCCCAAGTCCATCGTAACCCTCGCTTGAATCAATCATCGGATATTCCAGGCGCATGGACCATGGAAGTCCCGGAGCGCCAGCGTAGATGCTCAATCAACCCATTCAATGCCCGCGGTCGCCGGCGCTTTCCAGATTGAAGCGCAAGCTGCCGTCGCGGCTGACCTGTTCCATCAGATCTGTTTCCCATGTGAGGTAGCGGTTCAACCTGTCTTCGACGCGGCCCTGCAGTTGATCGAAAGGCTTCAGCCAGACGTCCACCGGAGGAACCGCCCAAAGCGCATTGTCCGCCTCCAGCTTTCCGCCGGCACGCAGCCACGCCGCGTTCCCGCCCGCCAGCGCCTTGGTCGGCACCCCGCTCAAACGCGCGACATCTTGCGCCGCAAGACGCGCAAGACGGCCATCCTCGCAGGTCACGACAAAGGCACCTCGCTTCCCGATTTCGGCAAGCGACTCGGCAAGCTGTGCGCGGATCGCAAAATACGATCCGGGAATATGTCCGCGCCGATAACTGCTGCTCAAGCTGAAGTCGATGAAGGTAGGGCGCTCGTGCTCTGCCATGGCAAGCAGACGGGCCGCCGGGATTTCCTCGGCAGGCGATTCATTCCCGCCGAGCACGCGCCCGTGGCATGGCCCAGTCTCGAGCGCATCACCCAAGCCGTCGGCGAGCACATAGGTTTCGGACAGACCCATCTGCAGTAACCACGAGGCGACGACAGTCGCACGCACGCCGGTGTCGTCGACCAGAACAACGCGCGAATTCTTGACCGCGATAAATCGATCGGTCTCCTGAACCAACTGGCCGCCTTGTACCGACCGCGAACCGGACAGATGGCCAGCGACGTATTCATCGGGTTGGCGGACATCGAAAATGTACAGCGTCCGGTCGGACTCCTCCGCCCATTTCCCGAGTGTGCTGCGGCCGATGCTCGACACATTGAAGCGCTTGGCAAGTCGTGTGGCTGCGGCCTTCGACCATTCCAGGCTGGCTTGGGATACCGGGGGTGGGCGTCGCGCCTGCCCCTGTTCCAGCGCAAGACCCGCAAGGTGCCATCCCATCGTGCCGTTCTTTAGCGCGACGACGCGGTTCCGCACTCCGGCATTGATCAGGGATTGGGCGCCTATGATGCTGCGCGTGCGCCCACCGCAGTTGACCACGACCAGCGTGTCCGGCGAGGAAACGAGGTCGTTGATGCTATAGACGAGTTCGGCTCCAGGCACGTTGATCGCGTTCGGAATGCTGCGGGTGGCATATTCGTCCAGCGGTCTGCTGTCGCAGATCAGTACATGCTCGCCGGCATCCAGCCGTGCTTTCAATTCCGTGCTGTCGATGTGCGGCGTGGCGCAACGCGCCTCGATGAACTCGCCGAAAGCCTTGCTTGGAACATGAATGCCGGAATAGATCTCGAATCCGGCTGCTCGCCAATCGTCGGGGGAGCCGGGGAATACGGCGAGATCGCGGTAACCGAGATCCCGAAGCCTGGATGCCGCACGGGCCGTCAATTCAGCACCGCCGCAAAGAACCACCGGCGTGCTTTGATGCGGTACCAGGTCGCCGATCAGCAACTCCATCCGGCTGAGCGGTATCGATGCCGCCGACAGCAAATGGGCCTCCGAAAATCGCCCTTCCTCGCGAACGTCAACCAACACCCACTCGGAAGTACTCCCGAGGCGGGCGCGCAACGCCTCGGGGGAGACGCCGGCTGAAATCACCGACTCGCTCACGGAACCGCGCGAATATCGCGATGCGGGGGGTAGACGGTGTACGTCCCCTTTTCCATGTTGAAACCGATGCGCCCGGCGAGCTGCTCCAGCGCGAGCCCGTATATGTGCAGGTGAAGGATAGGCTCGCTCTCGACCACGTGAATGGAATGTATGTCGGTCGGGCTGAAGCAAATACCCGACGCGGGGACAACATTCACCTCCCTCACTTGATTAACCTTGCCAATTCCAGGGGCCTTGCCGTCATCGACCCGCTCGTATAACCGGTTCAGCTCCGACCCGCGCACGCCCGCGATTACGGCCCAGGTTGTGTGGTTGTGAGGCGGGCTGTGCTTGCCAGTATGCGAAACGTTGGCGTAAAGCGCATAACGGTGGTCCGCATCTTCGGAAATCCGGTACAGGCAGTTCTCCGTCCCGGTGCTCCGGTCCGGCAGAGGAAAATCATCCAATGTGAATAGTTCCCGCTGCCCGGCGAGTTTGCACATGACGACCTTGATCTCTTCCAGTGCCTGAGATCCCTCGCCGCGCGCCGCTACGATCGCGCGGACCTTCGCGATCGCATCGGCGACCGCGCGATTGCGGGCTTCCCGAACTGGAATAGCGTCTTCACTCATTTCTCGCACTCCCGTGTTAATCAGCCTCTCAGCCGTTCTATTCGGAGTTGATCAAGGTGCAACAAAGTCTCATGTCAAGATATAATAATTCCCCGATCGGAGCAAGGTTTTCAAGGCGTCCGGGATCAAGTTGGCGTGGAATGATCGTCGCATGAGAGGGGAATGGTGATGTCCGATTTGACGCGCACCAAGTCGCGTGAGATGGAGCCGGCGCCGGGATTGGGCTACGACTTTGCGCTGAAGAGCCGGGCAGAATTCGTGGAACTCGGCATGAACGGCAAGATCCTCGTCCGGGACACCGACCGCGATTGGGAAATAAACAGGCAGGGCTCCCTCAAGTACTACCTGATGGGCATCAAGTTTCCCGAGACCGTGCTCCAGGACTGGATGGTTTTCGTGCACGACGTGAAGAAGCAGTCGGGCAAGCATCGGCACCAGGGCGGACTGGTCTTGTTCATCCTTGAAGGCCGCGGCGCCACCGAGGTGAACGGCGAGATCGTGGAGTGGGAGAAGGGCGATTGCATGCTGTTGCCGTTGCACCCGGATGGTGTCGAACACCGGCATTTCAATCGCGGGTCGGAGCCGGCGAAATGGCTCGCGTTTATCTACATGCCAACCTGGAACCACCTGGCAAGCGAGATGACACAGACCGAGATCAATCCGGGATTCCAGAAACAGTCCGGCGGGTAGTCTTCCGAACCAGCCCTCCGAACCAGCGGGATGAATCCAAACCGGAGCGTTATATGAGCGAAAAAGAAAGCCACCTGGGCGACGAGCGGATGCGGGACATGCTCGAGGGGATGCAGGGGCGCAATCTCTGGGACGAGCTTTTCCAGTTGCGTGACCAGCAGCGCGAGGAGATTGGAAAATCGGTCTGGCTGATCAAAGGCAAAGATCTGCCGCAGGAGAACAGCAAGCAGGGTCTGCTGAGCTGGTACATGCATCCGCTGCTCAAGGGGCCATGCATTAACACCATGATGATTTACGTCCAGGAAATCCCGCCGGGCGGGCGCAGCGGGCGCCTGCATCATCCCGGCAACCAGGTGATTTACATCTGGGAGGGCCGGGGTCATACCATCATCGATGGCCAGAAGCACCATTGGTCGCAAAATGACGTCGTGCAATTGCCGCTGCGGGTCAAGGGCGTGACGGTGCAGCACTTCAACGCCGATTCAGACTCCCCCGCGAAGCTGATCTGCTGCGAGCCCAACACGGCCCACTCGACCTGGGTGGACCGGGGCAGCGGTTTCGAGCAGATGGAAGTCTCGCCGGACTACCTGGGTTAGCGGCAGACAGATTCGGGGATAGAGCCATGCACATCAAACTCAGCGTGGATCGGGTGAAATCGGAGCTCACCCATCTGGCGAGCCGGTGCCTGGTTCATGTCGACCCTGCGGTCATGGAAGCGCATGGTGTAAGGGTGGACGACGTCATTCAGATAACGACTGAATCCACCAAGTACCCGATCCCGGCCCGCGTCGGCGAGTGCCACGAGGATGATCGTGGAACCGGCGTCATTCGTCTTGACCGTTTCCTCAGGACCGCGACCAAGGGCAGGATCAACCAGCAGGTGGAGATTCGTGTCGTCGCCAAGGTGCCGGCGCTGGACAGTGTCACGCTGATGCCTCCCATCGACGTATCCACCGCCCACCATTTGATCGAGCACCTGCAACAGGGATTTCTCGCCAATCGCGCCCCGCTGGGGCGCGGCTCGGTGGTCTACGCATCGTTCCACAACTCCGTGGCCGGAACCACTTATAAGGTGATCAACTGCCAGCCGGAGATGGGGATTGTTTCGGCGAAAACCAGGATCCACGTCGACACACCCTCGGCGGGCGGCTTCAGGGCCGACGAAGAACTCACTTTTGCGGATGTCGGCGGAATGCAGAAGGAGATCAAGCTGGTGCGCGAGCTGGTGCAACTGCCTCTGCAGTTTCCCCAGGTCTATCGCCAGCTCGGCATCATGCCGCCGCGCGGCATCATCTTCTACGGCCCGCCCGGAAGCGGAAAGACCCGTCTCGCCAGGGCGATCGCCAATGAGGTGAACGCAGGGTTCTACTACATCAACGGACCCGATGTGGTCGGTACCATGTACGGCGAGACCGAGGCGAATTTGCGCAAGATATTCGCCGAGGCGGCACATCATGCGCCTTCCATTGTGCTCATCGACGAGCTGGATGCCATCGCACCTCACCGCGAGAAGTCGGGGGCCCAGTCCGACGTGCGGATGGTCACGCAACTGCTTTCCCTGCTGGACGGACTGATGCAGGTAGACGGGCTGGTTGTCATTGGCACCACCAACCGGATGGACGCCATCGACGTAGCCATGCGACGGCCCGGCCGATTCGACCATGAGATCTTTCTCGGCCCCCCCAGCAAAACGGGGCGGCTGGACATCCTCGGGATTCACACGCGCGAGATGCCGCTGTCGGACGACGCACTGCGCCACTTGCCGCATGTTGCGTCGGTAACCCACGGATTCGTCGGTGCCGACCTCATGGAATTGTGCCGGGAAGCCGGCCTGAACGCTTTGCGCCGGAGTTCGTCGGACCTGCTGGACCACCTGGCGGCATTCCGATTCCGCGACGAAGCGCTGGAAGTTGTGACACGCGATTTCGATGACGCACTCACCCGAGTCCGGCCCTCGGCCATTCGCGAGGCATTCGTCACCATTCCCAACGTCTCCTGGGACGATGTGGGCGGATTGGTTACGGTGAAGGAGCAATTGCGTGACACGGTGGAACGACCGTTGATGCAGCCCGAGGTGTTCCGGGCCGCCGGCATCACGCCGCCCAACGGCATCCTCCTTTATGGCCCCCCGGGCACCGGCAAGACGCTGATCGCAAAGGCCCTGGCGAATGCCTGCGGCGTCAATTTTCTCGCGATGGACGGTCCCGAGGTTTTCACCAAGTGGCTGGGAGAGTCGGAAGAGGCCATTCGCCACATCTTTCGCGTGGCGCGCCAACTGGCGCCGAGCATCATTTTCTTCGACCAGCTTGACGCACTGGCTCCGCTCAGGGGAGCGGACTCCGGGTCGCGCACTACCGAGCGGGTGGTGAACCAGTTGCTGGCCGAGATGGACGGCACAGCTGGCGTGCAAGGCGGTGTAACCGTGATTGCCGCCACCAACCGCATCGATCTGGTGGACCCATCGGTGCTGCGCATGGGGCGGCTGGGGATGCATTTCTTTGTTCCCCTGCCGGATCTTGAGGATCGCAAAGAGATCTTCGCCATCGAGACGCGTGGCCTGAGGTTCGGCGCCGACGCGTCGCAGTTGCTCCACAGCCTCGCGGAGCAGACCGACGGCTATTCAGGCGCGGATATTCATGCACTGTGCATTCGGGCGCGCATGAACGCACTGAAGCTCGCGGACTATCGCGAGATGCCACCGCTTACCCCGGCCGATTTCACTGCGGCGGTGTACATGACCGAATCCCTGAAGCCGGCAGCGAAGAAACTCGCCGGCTGAGTCGTACCCACGCAGGGTCCGCGCGCCTGCCGATGTTTCCGTTGCGATGGTCTGCCTCACCCGCCCCGCTTTACCCGACGCGAAAGCGCTCAATCACCTCCAGGTCGGGCTCCACACCCAGCCCGGGACCGTCGGGCACGGCGATGTAGCCGTCCCGCGCCGTACACCAGTCTCCCATCGGGTTGGCTTCGAGATTGCAGTTGCGATGCTCGCATACCACCTCGTTCTGCATCGCCGCCATCACGTGCAGCGACGCGATCAGCGCGGGTCCGGTGTAGGGGGCGTGGGGAATGGCTTTGATGCCGCGGCTCTCGGCGTAGGCAATGGACTTCCAGAGCTCGGTGACGCCGCCCATCTTGGCGATGGAAGGCTGCACGATGTCGACCGCGCCGGCATCGGTAATGCGCCGCACGTCGTTGAAGTTGCCGAGGTTCTCGCCGGCTGCGATGGGAATGGGCGAACTTTTGCGGATCTGCGCGAGGCCGTCGAATTCGTCCGGCGGATAAAGCGGCTCTTCCAGCCAGGTGAAGTCATAGGGCGCGAGCTGGTGGGCCATGTCGAGGACGTCCTCGACGCTCGTCCAGGAACAATTGGTGTCCAGCATCAGGGTATATCCCGGCCCGACCGTATCGCGCGCCGCTGCGACGGCCCGCACGGTGTGCTCGTGCAATTTGATCTGGCGATAGCCGCGCTCCAGCGCCGCGTTGACGGCTTGCTGGACGATCGCCGGTTTTTCAAAGCGCATCAGAGTCGCGTAGGCAGACAAACGCGAGCGCTTTGCGCCGCCGAGCAAATGTGAAATCGGTTTGCCGGCAGCCTTGCCGGCGATATCCCAGAGCGCGATGTCCAGCCCCGACAGCGCGGAGGCGACCGGACCGTTGCGCGACACATGCTGCAGGCGCCGCAGCAGATCGGTCATCAGCGTGGCACTATCGGACGGATCGCGCCCGATCGCGAGCGGCGTGACCAGGTCATTGAATGCAGCGATCGTGACCGGAGCGCCGATGAAGCTGAAGGCCTCCCCCCAGCCGGTCAGACCTTCGTCGGTGTCGACGCGAATGAAGAGGATATCCGCCATGCCCCTGGCGCCCGGGCCGTAAGCCGGCTTGGGTTCGTTGCGATCGGGAATGGAAACGAGAATGGGCTCGACGCGCGTGATCTTCATGAATTCTCCAGTTCGGTCCTGCGGAATCTGTCGTGCCAGTTGAATGCGGCGCCCGCTACGCGCGTCCGCGCATCTTCGTATAGAACGCATCCCAGAACGCGAGGCGCTCCCGGTGCGGCACCGGCGCGAGTCGGGTGGTGTCGTCGAAGCACATCATCGCTTCGGTGTGCGCATCGAACGCGGGCCAGAGTGGCAGGCCCGGGCCGTTGGGGTCGCCGCTCGCGGCGAAATTCACCCAGTACGTCGATATCAGTTCCGATAATTCCCGGTCCCCCGGCTGCCAGGGCCACTTCCGCGCTTGCAGATTGCGGTAGATGTAGGGGATCTCGGCCGCGTGGAAGGCGCCGAGTTTGGTGGCCGGGTCCTGTTCGAGATACGCAGCGCCGGGCGGGAAGGGCGGCACTTTGCTGAAGCGGTAATAAAAGGCCTTCGATTTCCCCGTCTGCGCCTGCCGGCGCACCCAGGTCCAGTTCTGCCAGTTGAACGTCCGGTCGGCCAGGACCGCCTGACTCATTTCGCCGGCTTCCTCATCCGACTGCGCGGGGTACAGTTTCAGCAGCGCATCGGCCCTGTCGCCATATTCGGCGCGAACGAGCTCGGCATAGGCCTGCAGGGATTTCACCGACAGCATGGTCGCCCCTTCCCTGGCGGTCGAGCCGGTCAATAGCGGCACGTCGTTCTGCGCGCCGCGGCCGAACACGTCGTAGCCGCTGTCGGGGAGAACGTAGCCGTCGACGATCGCCCAGGCCGTGTCGAATGCCCCCATCGGCGACTTCGCCGGATCGGAAACGCCCGCGGCGCCGGCAGCCTGGCCGGGGCGCGCCAGTTGCAGATCCTCGGCGGATTTCGCGCGCAGTTCCGCGGCCGAGGCGGCGCCGATGGCGCGCGCCCATTCCAGGCCCTTCTGTTCCGCGCCCTGCAGCGATTGCGTCGTATCGCCGGTGTTGGTGCTGCCGGCGATCGGGCCGAAGATGCCGCCGCTTTGTCCGATCGCGCGCTGAAAGAGGCCCTTGGACAAGGGCGAGATCATGTGGCAGGCGACGCTGGTCGACCCGGCGGACTGGCCGAAGATGGTCACACGCTGCGGGTCGCCGCCGAATGCGGCGATGTTGTCCCGCACCCAGCGCAGGGCGGCGATCTGATCCATCAGGCCGTAGTTGCCCGAGACCCGCTGCGCGGACTCCTTGCTCAGATCAGGGTGCGCGAGGAACCCGAGTTTGCCGAGGCGGTAATTCACTGTGATCAGCACCACGCCGTTGCGGGCCAGTTGCTCGCCGTCAAAAATCGGCAGAGCGCCGGAGCCGATGTAATACGCGCCACCGTGGAACCACACCATGACCGGCCGCCGCTCCGCTGCGGAAGATGCCCCGGTCCACACGTTGAGGTACAAACAATCCTCGCTCTGGGCTTCCGGGCCGTAGTAGCTGACCGATTTCTCGGGCCGGTCCGGCTGGACGCATCGCGGCGGAAACCGATCGGCCCGCCGCACGCTCTGCCAGGCTTCGACCGGCTGCGGCGGCTGCCAGCGCAGCGCGCCCAGCGGCGGTCTCGCATAGGGGACGCCCTTGAATGCGCGAACGACGCCGTCCGCCGTCGGGACAGCCGAGAGCAATCCGCCTTCAGTGCGCACCGGCTCTTCGTTTCTTGCCGTCATGATCAACCCTTCTTACTGAGGAGTCGCCTATTCAGGCGACAAAACCAAGCGGAAGTTAGTCGTGAACCATAACCATGCCGTTGCCCAAATTCACGACTTGTGTGTAAGTCCTCCTGTCGATTGCGGCCCCGCCCTCAGACAGCCGCCGCTTCCGGTACCCGCGTCGGTTCGAGATGGCGCAACTGCGGTGCGACTTCCTTCATGAAGCGCGTCAACGAGCGCGCGCGCTTTTCGCGCGTTGCCCAGTCCTTGCCGGTGATCATGAGCAAGGTGCCGAAGCCGCCCGTGTCCTCGTAAAACTTGTGCAGCTGCCGCGCCACCGAGTCCGGATCGCCGAGCACGTACACGCCTGCTTCGACGAAATAGTCGAACGTCAGTTCATCGCCCGGCCGCTCCAGGTTGAGCATCTTGCTGATCACCTGCAGCATGCCGCGTTCGCGCTGGAAGGCAACTTCATGCGATGCGCCGGCACGGATGTCGTCGACTGCTTCGTCGAGCGAATCGGCGACGTAGATGATGCGCGCCGAAGACAGTTTCTTCAGTGGCATGGCGTGGCCCGCGGCCAGGGCCGCGCGCGCATAGATGTCGGCCTTGCGGCGGATTCCCCGCGGCGCTTCCAGCATCGCGGTGAGAAGGCCGTAGCCGCGCTCGGCCGCCATGCGAATGGTGGCATTGGTTTCACTCGCGGTGGCGATGGGCATGTGCGGCTGCGCCCAGGGCTTGGGGAGGGCGGTGATGCCCTTGCCCTTCCAGTGCCTGCCGTCCCAGTCGAAGGGCCGCTCGCTCGCCCAGCACTTCAGGATCAGTTCCAGCGCCTCCAGAAGGCGCGCATGGCGATCGTCGTAGCTGAGGCCGCGCTCATCGGTGAACATCGGGTTGGAGAATCCCGAACCGAAGCCGAACATGTAGCGGCCATTGCCGATGATGTGATCGGCGGTGGTCGCCCGGATCGCGGTATCCACGGGGTGATGCAGGTGGATGACGTTCACCGCCGTGCCCATGCGGATTTGCTTCGTCAATCCTGCGGCCTTGCACATCAACAGTTCGGGAACCGGCAAGGTGTCCACCCGGTTCATGTACAGCGGCTCGCCATGGTGCTCGCTGATCCACGCATCGCGAAAGCCGAGTTGGTCCGCAAGCACGATCTCGTGGAGGTCTTCGTCGTAGGTTTGTGCCGCGCTGGTATGCGCACGAAAGCCGTGCGAGAAGATGCCGAATTCCATCATTGCTCCCCGAATATCACGCAGACGCCCGTGGAATGGGCGTCTGCGTGGTGTGCGCCGTGCGCACGGCGCACGCTACGCAGCACGCCGGGCAGTCTCCGTGCCATCAGGCCGCCACCCTATCCGGCAGCCGCGTCGGTTCCAGGTCGCGCAGCGTCGGCGCGACCTCCTGCATGAAGCGCGTCAGCGAACGTGCGCGCTTTTCCCGGGTGGCCCAGCCTTTGCCGGTGATCACCATCAGGGTGCCGAAGCCGCCGGCGTCGTCGTAGAAGGTGCGCAACTGCTTTGCCACCGAAGCCGGATCGCCCAGCATGTACACCCCCGCCTCGACGAAATCGTCGAAGACCAGTTCCTCCGCCGGCTTGGGCAGATTGAGCATCTTGCTCACCAGCCGCAGCAGGCCGCGCTCGCGCTGGAATTCAATCTCGTGCGAGGCGCCAGCGCGCATGTCATCCACGGCCTCCTTGCGCGAATCGGCGATGTAGATGAGGCGCGCCACCGACAGCTTTTTCAACGGCGCGGTGTGGCCCGCGGCCAGTGCCGTGCGCGCATAAAGATCGGCCTTACGCCTGATGGTCTGCGCCGATTCCAGATGGGCATTCAACAGCGTATAGCCGCGCTCGGCGGCCATGCGCACCGTCGACTCGGTTTCGCTGGCCGTGGCGATGGGCATGTGCGGCTTCGCGAACGGCTTGGGCAGGGCGACGATGCCCTTGCCCTGCCAGTGCTTGCCTTCCCAGTCGAAGGGCTGGTCGGTGGTCCAGCATTTCAGGATCAGTTCCAGCGCCTCCAGCAGCCGCGGATGGCGATCGTCGTAGCTGAGGCCGCGTTCGTTGCTGAACATCGGATTGGAGAAGCCCGAGCCGAAGCCGAACATGTAGCGCCCGCCGCCGATGATGTGATCGGTGGTGGCCGCCTTGATCGCGGTATCGACCGGGTGCTGCAGGTGGATCACGTTCACCGCCGCGCCCATGCGGATTTGTTTCGTCAGCCCGGCGGCCTTGCACATCAGCAGTTCCGGAACCGGCAAAGTGTCCACGCGGTTGACATAGACCGGCTCGCCGTGGTGCTCGCTGATCCACGCATCGCGAAAGCCGAGCTGGTCCGCGAGCACGATCTCGTGCAGGTCCTCGTCGTAGGTCTGCGCCGCGCTGGTGTGGGGCCGGAAGCCGTTCGAAAAAATGCCGAATTCCATCATTGCTCCTTGAATTTCACGCAGGTACCCGTGGAATGGGCATCTGCGTGAAGCGCCGCGATAGGCTGCGATGTCCGGGTGCGGATCGCGCCCGTTGCTGCCGGTGCGTGCTGCTCGCGCGTGCTGCTTGCGCAACTCCTTTGCGCGCGGATCCGCTCAGTGCTTTGCATCCCGCAGCGCCTGCCACACGCGCTGCGGCGTGAGCGGCGTGTCGATATGCGCGACACCGCGGGCATGGAGCGCGTCCAGCACCGCGTTGACGACCGTCGGCAAGGAGCCCGCGACCCCGGCTTCGCCGCAGCCCTTCACGCCCAGCGGATTGGTCTTTGCCGGCATCGGCCGCGAAGTGAAATCGATGTTCGCCATGTCATCGGCGCGCGGCAGGCAGTAGTCCATCAGCGACCCGGTGAGCAGCTGGCCCTGGTCGTCATAGACGGTGCGCTCCATCAGCGCCTGCCCGACGCCCTGGCCGATGCCGCCGTGCACCTGTCCTTCCACCACCATGGGATTGATCAAGGTGCCGAAATCGTCCACCACCGAATAGCGCAGGATCCTGACCACGCCGGTTTCCGGATCGACTTCGACTTCGGCCACATGGCTGCCGTTCGGAAAGGTCGCAGGCGCGGTGTTGTGGCTGACGGCCGCGTCGAGTTTCTGCGGCATGTCCTCGGGCAGGTTCGTGAGCGTGCGCACCCGCGAGGCGAGTTCCATGATGCCGATGTCGCGGTCGGTGCCGACCACGCGGAACCGGCCTGCGTTGAATTCGATGTCATCGGAGGCCGCCTCCAGCACCCGCCCGGCCAGCTTGCGGCCATTTTCAATGACCAGCTTCGATGCTTCGATGATGGCGCCCGAGGTGGCCACCGCGGAGCGCGAGCCACCCGACATCCCCGGACCTATCATCTGGTCGCTGTCGGTCTGGTCCAGTTTGATGGCGTCGAAGGGGATGCCCAGGGTATGGCTCAACACCTGAGCGAACGGGGCGGCGTGGCCCATGCCGAAATCCTTGCCCGCATTCACCAGGGTCACCGTGCCGTCGCCGTTGAAGCGGATGTCGGCCAGTTCCTTGCCGGGTCCCGCGGTGTGTTCCAGGTAGGAACTCACCGCGATGCCGCGCAACATGCCGCGTGCCTCCGACTCGCGCCGGCGCGCGGCAAAACCCGCCCAGTCGGCCTTCTTTACGACGGCCTCGAGGCATCCGGGAAAATCACCCGAATCGTAGACCGGGCCGTTGGGCGTGGTCCAGGGCAGGTCGCCCGGGCGCACCAGATTGCGCCGGCGCAGTTCGACCCGGTCGATGCCGGTCTCGCGCGCCGCCTGGTCGATCAGCCGTTCGATGATGTACTTCGATTCCGGCCGTCCGGCGCCGCGATACGGCCCGGTCGGCACGGTGTTGGTCAGCACCGCGCGCACGCTCACCGACATCGCCTTGATGCGATACACAGAGGGCAGGTTGCGCGCCAGCACCGCGGTGGGCGAGAGGGCGCCCATCAAGGTGACGTAGGCGCCGACGTCGCCCCATCCGGTCAGGCGTATGGCGAGGAAATGGCCGTCGCGGTCCAGCGCGAGTTCGCTGTCTATCAGGCTGGCGCGGCCGTGGTGGTCGGTGAGAAAACTCTCCTGGCGATCGGCGCACCACTTGACCGGCCGGCCGAGCTTGCGCGCGGCGAACATCACCGCGATGGTGGCGTCGTAAGGCTGGCCCTTCATGCCGAACGAGCCGCCCACGTCGCCGCAGATCACGCGCACTTTGGCCGGCGGCACGCCCAGCACCGTGGCGAGCGAACCGCGCAGGCCGAAGGCGCCCTGGCTGCCGGCGTAGACGGTGAATCTTCCGCTGGCGCTATCGTAATCGGCGAGCGCCGCGCGCGGCTCCATGGCCAGCACCACCAGCCGGTTGTTGTCCAGGCGCAGCCGGGTGACGTGCGCGGCCTGCGCGAATGCGGCCGTGGTGGCGGCTTCGTCGCCATCGAAGAAATCGACACAGACGTTGCGCGGCACGTCGTCGAACAGCGCCGGCGCATCCTGCGACAGCGTCATGTCGGTGATGGGCGTCATCGCCTCGATGTCGGCTGCGATCAATTCGGCGGCGTCGCGCGCCTGGGCTGCGGTTTCGGCAATCACCACCGCAATCGCCTGTCCGACGTGGCGCACGCGTCCCACCGCAAGCGCCGGGTAGTAGGGCACCTTGATCGGGCTGCCGTCGCGACTCTTGACCGGCATCGCGTGCGGAAAGCCCTTGCAGCCTTCGGCCTCGAGGTCGGCGCCGGTGTAGACCGCGAGCACACCCGGCGCCGCGAGCGCGGCGGCGGTGTCGATCGCGACGATGCGCCCGTGGGACTGCACCGAGCGCGCAATGGCCGCATAGGCCTGGCCCGGCAGGCTCACGTCGTCGGTGTAGCGGCCGCGGCCAGTCAGGAGGCGCGGGTCTTCGGTGCGCAATACCGGCTGGCCGATGCTGAATCTGGGATCAAGTGCAGTGTGCTGTGGCATGACTCGTCGCTCGCTTTAGGTTGTCGATGTTTGTTGAAGAAAGTGTTGATGGGCCGGCCGATTGCCGGGTTGTCCATTTAGTGTCCGGCTTCGTTGTGTTGTCCGGCTTCGCCGCGATCGGCCGCTCCCGCGTGCACGCGCATGAAGTCCATGACCGTTTCCGGCGTGCGCGCGCGCGCGATGCCGCACTCGGCGGCGATGCCGAAATCGCGCACCACTTTGCGCGCCGCCGCCATGCGCCGCATCGTGCCCGCCACGCCGTCCCGCGCGTGCACCAGCCCGAGATACAGCTCGGTGCCGGCCGGCAGGCGCAGGTCCTTGAGCGGCGCGAAAAAAGCATCGTCGTCGCGCGCGATCGGGACCGGCATGTGCATGAACGCAATCGGTCGGGCCACGCTCGCCACGATGAGATTGGCCAACCCCGCCATTTTGGACGCATCCTGCGGTTCGACGAAATGTTTCGCATCGAGATCGCCGTAGCACAGGTGGAATCCCAGTTCGACCGCAGCCGGCACCGGCGCGGAGATGCGAGCGAACTGACCGGCGAACACCTGCTCCATGCCGGGGAAAGACGGCATCGCCGTCCAGCGGCCGTCCCAGATCAGCATCTCGAAACAGACATCCCATTGGATGGCGAGATCTGCATGCGGAATCGCGGCGCACAGGGTCGTCACTTCGCGGATCATCGCCTGCTCGTACGCCGCAAGCACCGCCGCGCGCACCTCCGCGGCAATGATGCGGCCGATCACCGCGAAGGGCGTCGGCAGGCACACCTGGAAGCGGATGCCGCGCGGCAGCGTGCCCGCGTCGCGCGCCTTCAGAAAATCGAGATACGAGGCGCGCGCCTCGCGCGCATAGCCCAGCTCGCCGAAGCGCACCTCTTCCGGTTTCACGCCCTCGGCCAGGGTGAGCGGCAGGAAGCCGGTCGCCGTGGTCGCGGTGTTTCCGCGGTCCACCTGCAGGAACGGATTGGCGCGCAGCAGCGGGTACTGCCAGCTGGTCCACAGGCGCCGGCCGCCGGGTTCGCCGTCGGGCACGCGCTTCAGATGCCTGCCGAGCAGCTTGCCGGCGGTGAGAAATACTTCATCGACCGTGTCGAGGCCGATGCTGCCTACCAGGTGGACCGAGGTCATGTGCATTTCCCGAGGTGTTGTGCGTGTCGTTCAAGCGGCGATGCGGCGGTGTCGATCAAAGCGGGCGATCAATATCGGTCGACTGCCATGAAGGGCGGCGCTTTCGACGGTTATTGCCGATCCGCGCAGCGCAGGAAAAATCGCCCGCCAGGCAAAGTATAAATGGTCCCGCCGGAATCGATGGATTCGGTGCGCGATGCGGTGCGGTAACATGGCGACGGAGGTCTCCATGCCCGACAACCAGCTCCCTTCCTCATACGATTTCGTCCCCATCGTCGACCGCCAGCCGTTGCGTTTTCCCAATGGCGCGCGCATCGCGGTCCTGCTCACCCTGAACATCGAATACTGGGAAGCCGAGCGTTCCGGGCAGAAGGAGCCGCTGTTCACCGGCGGGCCGATGACCATACCGCATCCGTTGCCCGGCGACGTGTGGGACTCGGCAAACTGGACCTGGCGCGAGTACGGCCAGCGGGTGGGGGTGTGGCGGGTGTTCGATCTGTGCGATCGGCTGGGCATCGCCCTGTCCTGCACCGTGAACGGCCTGACGCTCACCGAGCGGCCGCGCATCGTCGATGCGGTGCGGGAACGCGGCTGGGAACTGGTGCCGCACAACTGGGCGCAGAACGACATTCTCACGTATTACGCGCACCGTCCCGAAGCCGAGCGCGAGATCATCACCCGTACCCTGGATACCTTCGAGCGCGTGGTGGGCCGGCCGGCCAGGGCCTGGCTGTCCTCGGCGCTGCGCAGCAGCCGGCACACGCCGGCTTTTCTCGTCGAGCGCGGCGTGATTGCTTTCAGCGATTACCTGAACGACGACCAGCCCTACCTGATACGCACCGTGAACGGTCCCATCGTCTGCGTGCCCTACTCCAACGACGTCAACGACTTCAACATGTTCGCCCGCGGCGGCATGACGCCCGCGTTCGGCGTGGAGACGCTGAAGGCCTGCTTCGACCAGCTCTACGCCGAGGGCGAGCAGGGCGGGCGCATCATGAACTTCGGCCTGCATCCGCACGTGATCGGCCAGCCCTACCGCATCGGCGCGCTGCGCGACTTCCTTGAATACGCCAAAGCCAAGCAGCACGTCTGGTTCGCCTCGCGCGAGGAGATCGCGGCCTGGTATCTGGAAAATCATGCATCGCATATTGCAGTCAAGTGAACGGTGAACGCAGTCATTGCGCTATCAGTGACAGGCCACCCACCCGATCCGTTCGTCTTGAACCCTTCAGTTCCATTCGTTCTGAGCCGTTCCGTTCCGTTCGTCCTGAGCCTGTCGAAGGACCACATGAGACCAACCCGTTCCATACGTCCCGAGCCTTTCTGTTCCGTTCGTCCTGAGCCTTTCCGTCCCGTTCGTCCTGAGCCTGTCGAAGGACAACCTGAGGAGTACGCATGACAAACAAGACAGCTTCATCCATCCTGCTCACGCTGATCGCCTGCGCTGGCGCGTCCATGTGCGGGCCGGCGCTGGCGCAGGTCTACCCCGCAAAACCGGTGCGCATCATCGTCGGCGTGCCACCCGGGGGTTTCACCGATGCCGTGGCGCGCAATCTCGCGCAAAAGCTGATCGAGGCGACGGGCCAGCAGTTCCTGGTGGAGAACCGCACCGGCGCGAGCGGCCTGATCGCCATCGACGCCGCGCTCAAGTCCCCGGCCGACGGCTACACGCTGCTGGTTTCGACCAACGCCGAGATGGCGGTGAATCCGCACGTGCTCGCAAAAATTCCCTACGACCCGTTTCGCGACTTCACGCCCATCGTGCCAGTCGCGATCGCCGGACTGGTGATCGCGGCCAATGGCGGGGCCGGCCTGAATTCGCTGCAGGAGCTCGTCACCGCGGCGCGCGCGCGACCCGGCTTTTACTCCTACGCCACGGCCGGCAACGGCACGGTGAATCACCTCGCCGGAGAATGGTTCGCCAGCGTCGCCGCAATCAAAATGGTGCACGTGCCCTACAAGGGCGGCGGTCCGGCGGCGCAGGACGTGGTGGGCGGCCAGATTCCGCTGGGCGTGCTGGCGGTGTCCGCTGCCATTCCGCATCTGCGGACCGGTCGCGTCAAAGTGCTGGCGGTGACTGCGGCGAAGCGGCTTTCCTTCGCGCCGGAACTGCCGACCGTGGCCGAGTCGGGTTACCCTGGCTTCGAGGTGTCGCTGTGGGCCGCGTTCTTCGGCCAGCCGGGGATTCCGAAAGAAGTGGTCGCGCGCATCAACACCGAGGTGAACCGCGCTTTGACCCTGCCTGACGTGCGCGAGCGTCTGCATACGATCGGCGCCGAGGCGCTGGGCGGCACAGCGGAGGACGTGAGCACGCTGATACGCAACGATCACGCGCGCTACGGGCGCGTGGCGCGCGACAACAACATCCGGGCGGATTAGGCAACGCCGAAAAACCGTGAGTCGTGTCGCGAGACGGGCGCTGTTCCAGAAGCAGCGGACCAGTGAGGGAAAGCCGGATCGGGGCCTCGCGCAATTTCTCCGTCCTATCCCTGCTCGTCTTTTCCTTCTCACAAGAGACGCGCCTGCTGCCCTTGCGCCGTGAGCAGCGCAACCGCCGCCTTGTCGAAGGAAACGAACGTTTCTCCGCCGAGCCAGCTTCCTTCATAGGCGATCGCCCCATCGGCGAAATCCCCACCAGCTTCGAGCACGGCGAGGCCCGCCTCGACCGCGGGTCGGTTCGTTTCCACGTTGGCGGCGGCAAGCAGCGCGCGAATGGCGGCGGCCGCATCGGCGGGTTGAAAGCCGTAGACCCTCAGCAGCACCCACACAAACTCGCACAGGCAGGGTAGCGCGATTGCTATCAGCGAGGCATCGGTCAGGACCCGGGTGGCGACACGCGCTTGCGCCTTGTCGTCGCGCACGACGGCGCGAACCAGCACATTGGTATCCACGGCAAGCTTCATTTCCTGCCGGCCCATCCCCGCGCACTGGCCTCGTTGATTTCCGCGATGGTGGCGACTTTCCGGGTGCGGCCCGCAAGCAAGCCGAGGAAGCCCTTGATCGTTCCGGCGGGCCGGGCTGCTCTGAGCATGCCCCGGCCATCCGGCAGCAGATCCAGCTCGATCTTTCCCCCCGGCTTGATGCCCAGGTGTCGCAGCACGTCTTTTCTGAACGTCACCTGTCCCCTTTCGGTAACTGTCAATGTGGCCATGGTTGCCCTCACAGTCTCTTGATTACGCAAATATGATGCCGGAAATGGTAATGCAATATCACCTTACAATCAATCCGACATTCATGCAACCCGCATGCGCGAAGCGATCACACAGTATTTCCTTCCGTTCGCCGGACGATAGTGCCTGCGCGCCTGCGGTAAAATTGCCCCCCGAAACACGCGCTGCGCGAGATGACCCTCCTCGACAACCTCAATCCCGAACAGCTGGCAGCCGTCACCCTTCCCGCCCAGCCGGCGCTGATACTCGCCGGCGCCGGATCGGGCAAGACCCGCGTCCTCACCACGCGCATCTGCTGGCTGATCCAGACCGGCAATGTCACGCCCGCGGGCGTGCTGGCCGTGACCTTTACGAACAAGGCGGCGAAGGAGATGCTGCTGCGCATCGGCGCGATGCTGCCGATCAACATCCGCGGCATGTGGGTGGGCACCTTCCACGGCCTGTGCAACCGGCTGCTGCGCACCCACTATCGCGACGCGGGCCTGCCGCAGCTGTTCCAGATCCTCGATTCGCAGGATCAGCTCTCGGCGGTGAAGCGCGTGCTGCGCGGGATGAACGTCGACGAGAACCGCTTTCCGCCGAAGCAGGTGCAGTATTTCATCGGCGATGCAAAAGAAGAGGGCAGGCGCGCCGCCGATGTCGAGGTGTACGACGACAACTCGCGGCGCATGGCGGAGTTCTACGCCGCCTATGACGAGCAGTGCCAGCGCGAGGGGGTGGTGGATTTTCCCGAACTGCTGTTGCGCAGCTTCGAGCTCTTGTCGAGGAATGAAATCCTGCGCGAGCACTACCAGAACCGTTTCAAACACGTGCTGGTGGACGAGTTCCAGGACACCAACCGGCTGCAGTACCGCTGGTTGAAGCTGTTCGCCGGCCATGGTCGCGGCGAAGGAACCGCAGCGGTGTTTGCGGTGGGCGACGACGACCAGTCGATCTATTCCTTCCGCCACGCCAACGTCGGCAACATGGCCGATTTCGAGCGCGAGTTCCGCGTGCCGAACGTGATCCGCCTGGAGCAGAACTACCGCTCCCACGGCCACATCCTCACCGCCGCCAATGCGCTGATCGCCCACAACCAGAAGCGCCTGGGGAAGAATCTCTGGACGTCTTCGGGCGAGGGCGATCAGCTGCGCATCCACGAGGCGGGCAGCGACGGCTACGAGGCGGCCTGGATCGCCGAGGAGGTGCGCTCGCTGGTGAGCGATGGCTACGCGCGCCGCGACATCGCGCTGCTGTACCGCTCCAACGCGCAGTCGCGGGTGCTGGAGCATGCCCTGTTCTCCCAGGGCATACCCTACCGCGTCTACGGCGGGCTGCGCTTTTTCGAGCGCATGGAAATCAAGCACGCGCTCGCCTACCTGCGGCTGGTGGCCAATCCCGATGACGACGGCGCGTTCCTGCGCGTCGTGAATTTTCCGGTGCGCGGCATCGGCTCGCGCTCCATCGAGCAGTTGCAGGATGCGGCCAAAGCGCAGGGCGGCAGCCTCTGGGCGGCGGTGCCGCAGGTGGCGGGCAAGTCGGGTAACAGCCTGGGCGGCTTCGCGCGCATCATCCAGACCCTGAAGAAGGAAACCGAGGGACTCACCCTGCCCGAGGTGGTGGCGCACATGCTGGAGCGGAGCAACCTTCTATCCCATTACCGCGCCGAGCGCGACGGCGCCGACCGGGTGGAGAACCTGGAGGAACTGGAGAACGCGGCGATGGCCTATGTGCAGGAAGCGCAGGCGCAGGAGGAAGGCGGAGACCTCGCGTCATTCCTCGCGCACGCGGCGCTCGAATCGGGCGACAACCAGGCGCAGGAAGGCATGGACGCGCTGCAGCTGATGACAGTGCACTCGGCCAAGGGCCTGGAGTTCCGCGCGGTGTTCATCACCGGCCTGGAAGAGGGCCTCTTTCCCCATGAACAAAGCGTCAACGAAAACGACGGGCTGGAAGAGGAGCGGCGCCTGATGTACGTCGCCCTCACGCGCGCGCGCGCGCGCCTGTACCTGTCGTTCGCGCAGACGCGGTTGCTGCACGGCCAGACGCGCTACAACGTCGCATCGCGCTTCCTCGACGAGATACCGAAAGAGGTGGTGCGCTGGCTGACGCCGAAGATGGGCATGAACGCGGGTGGGCGCTCAGGCGCAGACGCATTCGGCGACATGCACTGGAAAAATACCTATGTTCAGCCTAAAGCCACGGAGACCGCGCCCGGCCACGGCTTTCATATCGGCCAGGCGGTGGCCCACGCCAAGTTCGGCCAGGGCGTGATTGTCAATGCCGAAGGTTCCGGCCCCGAGGCGCGCCTGCAGATCAACTTCGGCCGGCACGGCATGAAGTGGCTCGCGCTGGAGTACGCCAAGTTGGAGGCGATAACTGCGACGTCGTAGGGCGCGGCCCAGAGGGCGGAGCAGGGGCCCCGCCGTAGGCGGGGATGCGACCCCGGCGGGCCGCGGCGCGCGAATGCGCGCCTTTGGTTGCATTCATCCGCTCTATAAAATATCATTTTTAATAATACAATTCCCCGTACAAACCCGCCGATACTGGACTCTGTCCAACACATTGTCGTAATTATTAGCTGAATCCGGACACGCGGTAGCCTCCCTACCCCGCACCCAGCGTCCCGAAAACGAGATGCGGCTAGAATCAAGCCGTGGCCAAATCCCCCACTGCCCCCGTCATTCTCGAAGTCGAGCACGTCACCACCTACCGTTATGCGCGGCCGGTGCGCTTCGGGCCGCACAAGCTCATGTTCCGGCCGCGACCGGGCCACGATCTGCGCGTGCTCGATGCCGCGGTGGAGGTCAGTCCCGGCGCCGATCTGGCCTGGATGCAGGATGTGTTCGACAACGCCGTCGCGCATGTGGCGCCGCGCGGCGCGCGTTGCATCGCGGAGATCGGTCCGGACCTCGCGCTACGAGAATCCCGCTAGTGCACCGGTGTGCGCGTCACCGGACCGTTACGCGGATCCGCTGCTTTTCTCTCCCGCCTCCCGATCCCGTCGCACCTCGCTCAGGCGCAGTCCGCGCAGGCGCGCCGAGCCCAGCCACATCGCGCCTATGACCGCGAGCCCGATGGCGCCGCACAGGGCCGATGCGCCGCGCGCGCCGGCAATATCCAGCAGCATGCCGCTCAACAGTATGGCGGTCGAGATCACCGCCGGGTAGAGCTGGGTGAGTCCGGCGATGCGCCCGCGCATCGCATCGGGTGCGCTCATCTGCAGCATCGTCTGGTTGCTCGTTACCAGCACCATTTCCGCGGCGCCGCCCAGCGCGAGGAACGGCAACGCCCATGCGATGGAGGGACTTGCCGCGAGACCGAGCAGGCTCATTGCCAGCGCGACGATGGACACGGCGTGGATCAGCCCGTGACGGTCGGCGCGCCCCATCAGCGAGGACGCAACGCCACCGGCGATGCCGCCGACGCCGAGCCCGGTGAGCATGATGCCCAGGCCTTCGGGGCCGGACCCGAACACGTCCTTGGCGAATGCCGGCATCAGCGCGCCGGAGGCCGGCCCCATCATGAAGAAGCCGACGATGCCTGTCGTGAACAGCAATCGCGTGGTGCGATCGCGCGCCGCGTAGCGAAATCCTTCGACCAGGTCCTTCCACGCGGACACCTTGTGCGCGTGGGTGCGCGGCGGAAAGCGTATCAGCAGCACCATGCCCCCGGCCATCAGGTAGATGACGCCCTGGATCATGAAGTTGCCCGCAGCGCCGAACCACACCAGCAGGTAGCCGGCGCAGGCCGGCCCGATGATGCGGGCGATCGAAAAGCTGAAGGTGTTGATCGCCACCGCCTGCAGCGCCAGCCTGGGCGGGACCACGTCCAGCACCGTGGTCATGCGCGCCGGGCGGTCGAGGATGTTGGACACGCCGGCCGCGAACATGAAGGCGAACAGATGCCAGGTCTCGAGCACGCCAAAGGCAAGCGCGGCGCCGATAATGAACGAGGCCGCCGCCGCGAGCACCTGGCTCGACAGCAGCAGCACGCGGCGGTTGTAGCGGTCGGCGAGCACGCCTGCGATGGGCGCGAGCAACACCACGGGGATGGCCCGCGATCCGAGCACCGCGCCCAGCAGCGTGCCCGAGCCGGTGAGGTCGTACACCACCCAGCCGAGGGTGGCATGCTGGATCCACTGGCACAGGTGCGAGCAGAACGACCCGAACCACAGCCAGCGGAAATTGCCGATCGCGAGGACCGAGTCCTTCACAAAGCAGCAGCGCGGCGCATCACTCGGGCTTGATCCCGGCGTCCCTGGCTACCTTGGTGCACTGCGCGGGCCCGCTCTTCATAATGTCCGTGAACTGTGCGGATGTGGAGGTGAGAGGACCGAATCCCGCAACGAGATGTACCAGTGCGGCTTGAATTCGTCCGCATTGAATTCGTCCGCATTGAATTCGTTTCAGGCCGCCATCGGCTCGATGTCCTTCGCAATCTTCGCCGCGATAGTCCTTTCCGCGATCTTCAGATCATAGGCGGTCTGCAGGTTCAGCCAGGTCTGAACGTCGCCGCCAAAGTATCGAACCAGCCGCATTGCCGTGTCTATGGTGACGCCGCGGCGTTCCAGGACGACGTCATTGACTCGGGACGCGGGGACCCGCAACGCTTTTGCAAGCGCGTTGGCGCTTATGCCCAGGGGTTTGAGGTAGTCCTCCCGCAGAACTTCTCCGGGATGTATCGGGCGCATGCCGTTTTTCGGGGCTCGTATGCTCATGGTCGCCTCTCAGTGGTAATCGACAATTTCAACATTCAGGACGCCGTCGCTTTCCCACACGAAGCATAAGCGCCATGGATCATTGATCCGGATGCAGTGCTGTCCGCGTCTGTCTCCCTTCAACTGCTCAAGACGGTTTCCGGGAGGAGCACGGAGCGATTGAAGCGTTGCCGCACTGTCGATCTGCTGCAACTTTCGTGTTGCGATCGCGGCGATGCCTGCAAATCGGGCAACACGCTCTCCCGCGAACATGGTGGCCGTGTCGCGGCAGCGGAACGTCTTGATCATTCGGTTACGATATACCGTTTATCGCTAAACAGCAAGATCGGGCCCGACGCCGGCTGCGATTCAAGCTGATGTGCCGTCAGCCGACGAGCGGTGGCACCATCATTTCCGCAGAGCGCTGCCGCAGGGCGCAGCTTCAATACACCGCAGCAGCGCGGCGCATCACTCGGGCTTGATCCCGGCGTCCCTGGCGACCTTGGCCCATAGCGCGAGTTCGTTCTTCATCATGTCCATGAACTGCGCGGGTGTGGAGGTGAGCGGATCGAATCCCAGCGGCGTGAACTTCTCGCGAACGAGGGCGGCATCGCCGACGATGGCGCCAGGTAATCGTTGCCGCCACCCGGCGGGACCGGCACGATGATGCGGATCGGACGGTTCGGCCAGGCGCTGCCCTGCGCTTGCGCCATGGCGGGCAGGAGCGTCGATTGCAGGGCCGCGAGCAGAAGGACGGCCGTGACTGCGCTGCGCGAGGTAGAACAATGCAGGAATGTCATGCGCGAGCCCTCTCTTGAGCGTGGCGAATGTGCGTGGTAGCTGCGGTCTGACGGCGCGGGTCTGGCCCGGGTCTGGCGCAGGGTGGCCGCTGCGATCAGGCGGCGAACTCGCGCAGCACGCGGCCCGGCGCCGACGCATGCTCGACGTAGTTGTTGCCGTCGAACACCTGCACGCCATTCACCCACACACCGGCGAGGCCCACAGGATCGCAGATGACGCGGGTGCCGCCACCGGGCAGGTCGGCGGCGCGGCGCTTGGGCGCCACCGCCACCGTGTCCGGATCGAACAGCATCAGGTCGGCATGCGCGCCCGGCGCGATTCGACCGCGCCCGGGAATGCGGAACAGGTCGGCGGGCACGCTGGTGAGCCGGCGCACCGCCTCGCCCAGATCGTAGATGTGCCTCGTGCGCACCCAGTGGCCAAGCAGATGCAGGCCGAAGCCGGCGTTGCACATGAAATCGATGTGCGCGCCGGCATCGGAGGCCGACACCAGTCCCGCGTCGTGGCGCAGCAGCTTTGCCACCTCGTCCTCGTCGCCGTTGGTCGAATAGGAAGTGAACAGGGTCGCGAGGTCTTCGGCCAGGGCGATGTCGAACAGCGCATCGACCGGCGCGCAGCCCATGCGCGCGGCAATTGCATCGAGGCGCATGCCGTCGAATTCCGCGTAGCGCGCGCTGCCCGGGCGCGACAATTCGAGTTCCCGCCAGTCGCCCTGGAACGGCATGTTGGGCGTGGGTTGTTCCAGCGCGGCGACGAAGCGGCGGCGGAACGCCGGATCGGCAAACCCTTGTTTGAGCGCCTCACGCGACACGTTGCGCAACGGGTCCCAGGCCGGATTGCTGTAGAAGGGGAAGGCGTTGTCCAGGGTGAATTCGAGGGCGAGCGGCAGGTCCGAGACCAGCGGCACCACTTCCAGCCCCTCGGCCCTGGCCGTGCTGCCGCCGTCGAGATACTCGAGCGCCTTGCCCGCATGGGTCGACATGTAGAGCGCCGCGTTGAACACCACCGGCCGGCCGGTGGCTTTCGCGATGCGCGCGAAATCGCTGTTTGTCTGCTGCTGCCCCACCGTGCCCCACACGCCGCGTCCGGACTGGCGCAGCGCCTCTCCCAGCGCCGCCATCTCGCGCTCGTCGGCGAGGCGCGAGGGCACGGGCAGGCCGCGCGCGCCGCTGTGGTTGCGCGACATCGAGGTGGCGAAGCCGATCGCGCCCGCCGCCATCGCCTCGCCCACCAGCGCCTGCATCGCGGCGATTTCGGCATCGGTGGCGGCGCGTGTTGCGGCGTCCTCGCCCATCACCGCGAGCCGTATCGGGGTGTGCCCGGCGAACACCGCCACGTTGGGATAGCAGCCGTTGCGTTCGATCTGCGCAAGGTAGCCGGCAAAGGATTCGAATTCCCAGCGCATGCCTTTGCGCAGCACATTGAGGTCCATTCCCTCGACGACCGCGAGGTTTTCCATCATCAGTTCGCGATGCGCCGGCGCGCAGGGCGCGATGCCGAAACCGCAGTTGCCCATCACCACCGTGGTGACGCCTAGCGCGGGCGAGGGCGAAGCCAGCCGGTCCCAGGTGATCTGCGCGTCGTAGTGGGTGTGCGTGTCGATGATGCCGGGCGCGAGGGCGAGGCCCGCGGCGTCGATGCTTTGCGCGCTGCTGCCCGCAAGCCGCGGGCCGACTGCGGCGATGCGGCCTGACTTCACCGCCACGTCCGCGCTGAAACCGGGGCCGCCTTCGCCGTCGTAAATCGTGGCGTTGCGTATCGTCAGATCGAAGTTGCTCATGGCATCACTCCGCGCGCATGCCGGACGCCTTCACCACCCGCGCCCATTTTTCGATGTCGGATGCGATGCGCTGGGCAAGTACCTCCGGGCTGCTGCCGATGATGTCGAACGCCTGTGCCGCAAGCCGCGCGCGCACCTCGGGTTGCGCCAGCAGCCGCACCACTTCGCTGTTGAGTCTTGCGATGATGTCGCGCGGCGTGCCCGCGGGCGCGAGCAGGCCATTCCAGGAAATGGCCTCGTAATCGGCAATGCCGGCTTCCTGCATGGTGGGCACCTCGGGCGCGATCGGCGAGCGGGAGGTCGAGCTGACCGCAAGCGCCTTCAGCTTGCCCGACTTGGCATGGACGAGCGACAGCGGGCTGTCGAACTGGAAGGCGACGTCGCCGTTGATCAACGCGGCGGTGGCCTGCGGCCCACCCTTGAATGGAATGTGCTGCGCCGAGATGCCGGTGGAAAGTTTGAACAGTTCGCCGGCGAGGTGCGGCCCGGTGCCATTGCCCGAGGAGGCCATGTTGAGCTGCCCGGGCCGCGCCTTGGCCAGCGCCACCAGCTCGGTGACGCTCGCCACCGGTAGCGACGCGGTGACCAGTAGCACGAAGGGCAGCGAATTGACCATGCTGATGGGCGCAAAGTCCTTGATCGGATCGAACGGCAGCTTCGCCATCAGCGACGGATTCACCACGTGCGGCGTGGTGACCAGCACCAGCGTGTAGCCATCGGGCGGCGATTTCGCGGCGATGTCGGTGCCGATGGAATGGCCGGCGCCGGGCCGGTTGTCCACCAGCACCTGCTGGCCCAGTGCCGGCGCGAGACGCTCGGCGAGCACCCGGCCCGCAAAATCGGTAGGCCCTCCCGGCACGGTAGGAACGATGATGCGGATCGGCTTCGCCGGCCAGGCCTGCGCCAGCGCCTGCGCGGCAGGCTGCAATAGCGCCAGCGGCAGGACGAGAAACGGCAAACTCCAGGCGCGGCGGGTGGTGACGGACGACAAGCTCATCGGGGCATCTCCATAATCGAACGCTAACTCCGAACTCCGAACGCGAACTCCGAACGCGAACTCCGAACGCGAACTCCGAACGCGAACTCGAACGCGAACTCCGAACTCGAACTCCGAACGCGAACTCGAACGACATTTCGCACGCCGCTTCCATCGCGGTGTGCCGCGCAAGCACCGCTATTCCGGCTTGATGCCCGCGTCCCGGGTGATTTTCGCGTACTTCACCAGGTCCGCCTTCATCACCTCCTGAAACTGTTCCGGGGTGGAGCCGATCGGGGACAGTCCGATCGGGTTGAGCTTCTCCCGCACGATCTGGGGGTCGCGCATCACGCGGTTCAGTTCGGTGTTGAGACGCTCGACGATGGGGCGCGGCGTGCCGGCCGGCGCGAGCACGCCCAGCCAGATGTCGATGTTATAGCCGGGCAGTCCCACCTCGGCCATGGTCGGCACATCCGGCAGCAGCGATACGCGCGCCGCGGTGGCGACCGCAAGCGCGCGCAGCTTGCCCGACTTGTAATGCGGCAGCAGCGAGTTCACCGCGGCAATGGAGAACACCACCTCGCTTGCGAGCAGCGCCGGCACCAGAAACGCGGCCCCCTTGTAGGGCACGTGGGTGACATCGATGCCGGTCATGCTCTTTAACAGTTCCACCGCGAGGTGATGCGGCGTGCCGATGCCGGAGGTGCCGAAGGGCGAGCCGGGTTTGGCCTTCAGGAAGCCGAGCAGCTCATTCACGTTGTTCACCGGCAGGCTCGAATTGACGGTCAGCACGAACGGCAGGGTCGCCGCCAGCGATACCGCCTCGAAATCCTTGATCGGATCGTAGGGCAGCTTGGCGAAAAAGCTGACATTGACCACGTGGGTGTTGGACGACAGCAGGATGGTATAGCCGTCCGCGGGTTGTTTCGCGACATACTCGGTGCCGATGTTGCCCCCGACGCCGGGCCTGTTTTCCACCACCACCGGCTGCTTCAGGCTTACCTGAAGGCGCTCGGCGAACAGGCGCGCGAGGATGTCGTTGGAGCCGCCGGGGGGCAGCGGGACGATGAAGCGGATCGGCCGGCTGGGCCAGGATTGCGCCTGGGCACTGGCGCACAGCGGAACACACTGCGCCACCACCGAGAGCAGCGCGGCGGCAAAGAAACTGCGGGTTCCGGGTCGCTGCAGGTATCTCATCTGCTTGCCCCATCGCTTATCGTTACGAAGCTGTCGTCGAATGCACCCCTTTCCTCTCGAGAGAGGGGGCAGGGGTGAGGGAAACGGGCGAGCAAAATGCCACGATCCGCCACACTCCTATTCCGGCTTGATGCCCGCGTCCTTGGCGATTTTCGCGTACTTCACCAGATCGGCCTTCATCACGTTCATGTACTGCTCGGGCGTGGTGCCCACGGGCGCGAGACCGATCGGATTGAGGCGATCCTTGACGATCTGCGGATCGCGCACCACCTTGTTGATCTCGGCGTTGAGCCGGTCGATGATGGGCCGCGGCGTGCCGGCGGGCGCGAGCACGCCGAACCAGATCTCGAGCGCGTAGCCCGGCAGCGGACCGGCTTCGGCGATGGTCGGCACATCGGGCAGCATCGAGCTGCGCTCGGCGCCGGCAACCGCGATCGGCCGCAGCTTGCCTGATTTGAAATGCGGCACCAGCGTGTTCATCGACGCGATGGAGAAGGTGACCTCGTTGGCCAGCAACGCGGGCACCAGAAAGGCGGCGCCCTTGTAGGGCACGAAGGTGAGGTTGGTGCCCGTCATGCTTTTCAGCAGTTCCGAGCCCAGGTGATGGGGTGTGCCGATGCCCGAGGTGCCGACGGTGGTGCCGGGATTCGCCTTCAGATAGGCGATGAACTCGCGCATGTCCTTCGCCGGCATGCTGGCATGCACCGTCAGCACGAACGGGATGGTCGCCACCAGGGAAATCGTCTCGAAATCCTTGATCGGATCGTACGGCAGTCTGGCGAAAAAACTGGCGTTGATGACGTGGGTGTTCGAGGACAGTAGGATGGTGTAGCCGTCCGCGGGCTGCTTCGCCACCCACTCGGTGCCGATGTTGCCGCCCACGCCGGGCTTGTTCTCCACTACCACCGCTTGTCCCAGGCCGGCCTGCATGCGCTCGGCGAAGAGGCGTCCCAGCACGTCGTTGGCGCCGCCCGGAGGCAGCGGCACGATGAAGCGGATCGGCCGGTTTGGATACGCTTGCGCCCAGGATTGCGATGCGGGGAGGGCGATGGCGGCAAGCGCCGCCAGGGCTAACGTCAGTATGGGACGGCGCAACATGAACTCCTCCTGGCAGCGAATGCGGATACGGGACAGCGCCTGCCCGAACCGGGAGGGCGCTGCGCCACGTTCTGTTTCTAACGCTTGTGGGAAGCCGTGGGTGTGCCGCTGATGTTGGCGTCGTATCCAGGCAGCACGCGCGCGTCGATGACGACGAACTTGCCCTGCTTCACCAGCGCCAGGCCCTTGTCGATCGCCGCGCGCAGCTCGGCGCCGTGCTTGATCGGGCCGATGCCTTCGCAGCCCTGCGCGCGCGCCATCATGGCGAGGTCGATGTCGGGCTGGTCGATGCGCTGGCCTATCCACTTGTTCTCCACCGGCCGCGAGCGCTCGATGGCGACGCGCTCCTGGTGCACTTCGTCGTTGTAGAACGAGCGGTTGTTGGCGACCACGACCAGCGCCGGGACGCTGTAATGCGCCGCGGTCCAGAACGCGGTTACGCCCATCAGAAAGTCGCCGTCGCCCATGATGGCGATGGGAATGCGGCCGCTGCCTTTTAACGCGAGCGCCGCGCCCACCGTGAGTCCGGGGCCCGCGCCCA
The DNA here is from genome assembly GCA_009693435.1 of Betaproteobacteria bacterium. The sequence goes on from SHXF01000006.1 coordinate 49,020, forward strand.
CGCCGCCACCGCCGTCGGTGCCGAGGTAGTCGAGCGGATGGCGGAAATGGCGGTACTCGCCGTTCCAGCCCAGCGGCAGTTTGGTGATGCACACGTCCATGCCTTCGGTGGCGGCGTTGATGGCGTCGGCCACGCCGCGGATGCTGACCACATCCGGATCCATCGCGACGCGGGCCGGCGCGGCTACGGCGGCGAGCGCGGCGCCCTTGCGCGCCTTGACCGCCGCGGTGAGCAGCGGCACCGCGGCATCGGGTTCGCACATCATGTAGATGTCGGCGGGCGGCAGCGCCTGGTGATCGGCGCTCCAGCCGCGATGCAGTTGCTGGTCCACCGACACCTGTATGACTTTAGCGGTGATCGGATCGCTGCCGAAAGCCTGCTTCAAGGTGCCGGCCAGATCGTTCCAGTCGAGCGATATAACCACGTCGGCATCGCGCAGCACCTTCATCGCGGCGGGCGCGAGGAACACCCCGGGCGGGGCGGCGTGCAGCGGATGATCGGTGGGGAAGGCGGCCGCGACTTTCATGTCGGTCATCACCTTCGCCTGCAGTTTCTCGGCGAGCGCGATGCGCGCTTTCCAGCCTTCGACGCTGCGCGATACGCGCCCGGCCAGGATCACCGGGTTCTTCGCGTTGGACAGCAGGCTTGCCGTCTCGGCAAGCGCGGCCGCATCGGGCGCGGCCGGTGTCGGTGGACGGAAGCGCGAGGCATCGGGCAGTTTCGGCAGCGGGCCGACCTTGGCTTCCTGCAGGGCCGCATCGAGGTTGATGTAGGTCGGCGCGCGCGGCGCGGTGTTGGCCATCTGCGTGGCGCGCAGCAGTGCCTCGTAAGCCGCGGGCACGGAGCCGGGCTGGTTGTCCCACTTGGTGTAGTCGCGCACGATCGCGCCCTGGTCGCTCACCGTATGGATCCAGTCGATCCACGGACGGCGCTTGTTGGCATCCCACGGCCCGGTCGCCCCGAGGATCAGCATCGGCATGCGGTCGCACCAGGCGTTGAAGATGGCCATGGAGGCATGCATGAGGCCGACGTTGGAGTGCACCACCGCGCCCATCATCTTGTCGGTCACCTTGGCATAGCCATGGGCGATCGCGATCGCGCTTTCCTCGTGCAGGCACAAGAGCATCTCGGGCTTGGCATTGCCGAGGTAGTTGACGATGCTGTCATGCAGCCCGCGGTAACTGGCGCCCGGGTTGAGCGCAAGGTAGGGCACATTGAGCGCGCGCAGCATCGCCGCAATGGCGTCGCTGCCCCACACCTCCTGCTGCTGCGGCGAAGCGATCGGCGTATCGACGCCCAAGTCCTGAGTATTTGGGCCAACTGCGGCGAATTCCTGTTTGGCGTTCATGGTGTCTCCGTGTGTACGAAAAAGGTGATTGATATGCTGCAGTGCGCCGGTTGCATGGCGCGGAACGTCCCCAAACGCAGCTTATGCCATAGCGCGACTTTCTGCACGCGGCAAACCGGGGGCAAACCGGGGACAGACCACGGTTTCCCTGCTCAATTCGCAGCGATAGCCAACACAAGATAATATCTGGCAGTGCGCGGACTGACTCGACAAATATGAATGGAAGCGACGAAGTGATACCGCCGCAAGGACCTGTGTAATGCCGGAAATATCGCGATTTTTTGGTATCGTGATCTACATGAACTGGCGCGAGCATCCGCCAATGCACTTTCACGCTGTTTATGCCGAACATGAAGCCCTGATAACGCTGGATGGCGCTGTCTATGCGGGTGCGTTGCCGCGTCGGGCGCTGTCAATGGTGCGCGAATGGCTGGCATTGCACCGAGTGGAACTCGAAACAGATTGGGAACTGGCACAGCAGAAGAAACCCCTCAAACCGATTGATCCGCTGGAGTAATCGTCATGATTCTGCATACCACCGAGGTAATCGCACTGCCCGGCTATCGGCTGTTGCTGCGTTTCAACAATGGCGATGCGGGCGAGGTGGATTTGTCGGGTGAACTGGAAGGTGAAATATTCGAGCCGTTGCGCGACCCGGCACAGTTTGCGACGGCCTATCAGCACCCCGTAATGCGGACCGTTGCATGGCTCAACGGAGCCGACCTGGCCCCGGAGTATCTGCTGGAACTGATGCGGCACCAGCAAGAGCAAGCGGCTTGAGGCAGAGCGTAAACCGGGGACAGACCACGGTTTCCCTGCTCATTTCGCAGCGATAGCCAACGTCGAGTCGCGCACGCTCCGGGATTCGCCACGCTCACCACCGGTCGACGGCGGGCACTGCCGTTGATGCTTGAAGCAGGCAATAATTCAAAAGAATCATTTAGACATATCCCTGTAATACGGGCATTAGCGGGCATTTTTGAAACAACGATAGTATAAACAGCAGGGACTGCCGAGAAGCATTTTCAACGCCACGGTTGGGCGTGTCGTTGTCACGATCGCCCGCGTGCGCCCGCTGGCCATGCGCCGTCCGCATCAGCGCAACCGCGCATCTTGTCCCGACAGGCGAGACCGCCGTCGGATCGTCCGCCCCAAACACATTTGGGCATTTCGATGCGCACGGGAACGTTTGGGAGTGGACCGTGCGGGTGGCGATCTCCAACGAGCGCATCCTCGGCATGGATGGAGACACGGTGTGTTTGCGGGTCCGCGATTCGACACACCGCAACCGCCGGCGCACGCTCGTCGTGCCGGCGCACACCTTCATCGAGCGCTTCCTGTTGCATGTGTTGCCGCAGAGATTCAAGCGCATTCGCCATAACGGCCAGTTCGGCCCCGCCGGGAAGGCGGTGAAACTGGTGCACGCGCGCCCTGCACTCGCGGCACCGATGCCCGATCCGCTTGTGGTGGAGTCGGTGCAGGCCTTCCTGCACCGTATCGATCGGCACCAGATGTTGCGCTGTACCTACTGCGGCAACGGACAGTTCGTGCCAACCCTGTCCATCGCGCCGGTGCGCGTGCCGCCAGTGTGGGGACCACAGTGAGAATCACGCAGCACTAGCCATTCAACTGCTGGGCTATTGGCGCTGTCGGTCGCCAGAGACGCGCTCGGCCGATTCGCCCGATTCGCCCACGCCGGTCGTTCGCACACGCTTGCTTCCGGACTCCCCTTCCGGGCTACCCGGCGGAACGCGCCTCAAGACATCTCATCGGGCGTTCGCAGTCCCGCGCAAGTCGATTGCATCGCTCTCCCGCAGGCTTACAATCCCCATAATGATCGCCTGGACGGCGGTTCAGTCCAAGGAGGTTTATCTGCCGCAATCGCCGCTGCGGCACGAATCAAAGTTTATGCGGCAGCAGATAAGCGCTATTCGTCAGGCGCGACGAACCTCGGTCGCTGCGACACAACGTGCTCTTCGTGTACGCTACCATTGACTTCCACGGAAACGGCGCCTGATATGAATGATGAGATAGAGAACGAAAAGACGCAAAAGAGCGAACTGGCAATTGCAGGCCCGGAAGCAGTCAAAGCACTGCCCGTGAGCGACATAACACTCGCGAAGCGAACGCCACCGCATCCAATCGCGAAAACCGTAGGCGCTTACCTTCAAGCACTCCGGAATATCGCCCAGACGGTTCAGATTGTCATGCCGCACTTGTCCAAGTGGCTTGCCGGTGAATTGACGAAGACCAGCGCCAAAATCGAGAAACACATTCCCGATATCCTCGAGAAAGGCACGAAGAATGTGATAACCCTCGCATCGGCGCGTGATTTTGTTGAACTGATGTCTTCGCTTAAGTACGCCGAGGAACTCAGAAGCAACAACGCTACCTCGGTTCTGACGCGCAGCCTATTCATGCAGATGTTTTCCGAGTTTGACGTATTTATTGGAGCTCTACTTAAAGCGATCTACGTGAAGAACGACGAGCTCCTCAAGGGAATCACCCGCGAGATTTCCTTGGCTGATCTACTTGAGTACGACAACATAGACACCGTTAAGCGAGCAATGCTAGACAAGGAAATCGACACATTTCGCAGGGAAAGCTATGTTGAGCAATTCACAAGTCTTGAAAAGAAATTCGGCCTAACTTTGAGAAAGTTTCCAGAGTGGTGCGAGTTTGTCGAATTAGGTCAGCGCCGCAATATTCTTACTCACAACGGCGGGATGGTAAGTGATCAGTATCTCGTTGTCTGTGAACGCGAAGGTTGCCAGTTTGAGAAGCGACCAGCGATTGGAGACGTACTGCAAGTTGATTTTAAGTACTTCACGCGCGCGTTGCAGCTTCTCTCAAAAGTCGGATTTATGCTATGTCACACCCTTTGGGGGAAAGTGTTCCCTGCTGAAAGCGAGGAACTGCACAATTCAATCAATAATGCACTTTACGATTGTCTGGAACAGAAGCGATGGCGGCTCGCTTCAGAGCTTGGGACCTTCGCTCTTTCAGAGCCGATGAAAAAGGGGTTCCAGAATTACAACTCCGCATACGGGTAATAAATGTCGCAATAGGTCTGAAGTTCTCCGACGAAGACGCCGCCGCCTGCAAACTCCTTCGATCGCTCGATTGGACGGCAACGTACAGAGATTTTAAGCTTGCGCTAGCCGTTCTCGAAGAGAGGTTTGAAGAAGCCATTGTGTTGATGCAAAGCATAGGTAAATCTGGCGAGATTATCGAGCAACATTCGTACCATAGTTGGCCACTCTTCGCGAAATTCAGAGAACGGCCAGAGTTTTATGTCACGTATGAAAAGATATATGGGGAATCGTTTGCGTCAAAGGTGGCCAACGAAGCTAGTGGTGTTGTTGCATCAGTTGGCAGTAACAGTCCCGCAGACGCGGCAGATACAGCCTCGACTCAACTTGCGGACCCGCGCAAACGCGCTCCGAAGGTGACTCGCCCCGAGGGTACCTCAGACTCATCGACCGATCGGCCAAAATTGGCGCGTCAGCCACGTCGCAGGGCGAGCCAGCCTCCCCAGTAGCGACCAATAGCCAACCTCGGCACCTTTGCTCATGCACCGTGGCAACGTGCCTAACTTTATATGCAACCCCTCTTCGGCAACATCGGTTGGAGACACCGGACTCGAGCGAAGAGGTGGCGTCAATGCTCGTCCACGACTAGCGATGCGCCTGTCAGTGCGAGGTGAAAGTCCGTGAACCAGCAGGTTGTGATCCCGCGCTATTCGTTAGCCCCCGCAGCAGACACCGCTTGCTCCCCTATTGGGATCAAGCTATGATTTGCCATGCGCGTCATTGCCAAACGGTCACTCCGGGAATTCTGGCAGCGACACCCTGATTCGGAAGGCCCGCTTGAGGCATGGCACGCAGAAGCGGTGAAGGCTTCCTGGCAGACACCTCAAGAGGTTAAGGCGCAGTTTCGGTCCGCCAGCATTCTCAAAAATGGCCGTGCTGTCTTCAATATCGGCGGCAATAAGTACCGCCTCATAGTTTCAATTGACTATGGGCGCAAGGCTTGCTTCGTGAAGTTCGTGGGAACTCACAAGCGATATGACGCCATCGATGCAGAGACCGTCAATGAATATTCGTCCAATCAAGACCGAAGCTGACTACGACAACACCTTGCAAGAGGTAGATCGGCTGTGGGGCTCCAAGCAAAGCACCCCTAACGGCGATCGGCTTGATGTCTTGCTAGTCCTGGTCGAGGACTATGAAGCGAAGCACCACCCCATTTATCCGCCCGACCCTGTTGAAGCCATCAAGTTCCGGATGGAACAGATGAACCTGACGCGTAAAGACCTGGAGCCGATGATCGGCCCGCGTGGACGTGTCGCGGAGGTCATCAACCGCCGCCGGCCCCTATCGTTGGCCATGATCCGGAACCTGCATCGGAGCCTGCATATTCCGTTGGAGAGCTTGGTCCAAGCGTCTACGGCAGCGGGGGCTGACAATCGGTTCAAGGGGACGCACCCGCTTCGCGGGCGCGTCCCTTAACCTGGGCGCTGGCGCCGCGTCCTTGGGCTCTGGGGCACCCACCGAACGGTCCATTCTCGACTTGTGGCATGCTTGCAGCTTGCCAACAACCCGTTCGGAGGAATGCCATGGGTATTCCACTGGAGGCCCTCGAGTCCCAAGTGCTTCGGCTCCCAACGGCCGAGCGCAAACGACTGCTTGATCGCGTAGTAGCCAGCCTGGATGCTGACGCCGCGCGGGATGCCGCCTGGGACGCCATTGCCGCCGCCCGAGAGGCAGAAGCGACAAAGGATCCGGCATTGCTTGTCCCACTTGACGAGGTTCTGAAACAGCTCCGCGCCGAGCTTAAGTGAGCAGATCGATACACCGGTTCGCCGCCGACGACCTGGCGGAAGCGGTTCGTTTCCCCAAGAAGGAAGCCGGCAACGGCGTCGCCCGACGCTTGCTGAACGAATTCGAAAGAGTCTCGAAGCTTATCGAGGAGTTCCCCGGCATCGGCACGCCAACGGCAGATGGTCGCCAGTCCTTCCCGCTGGTCGACTTCCCGTACTCCGTTATCTACCGCGCGGAGGAGTCCGGCATCCGAATCTTGGTGGTACGCCACCAGAATCGTGATCCGGAGTACGGTGATTCACGGCGATGAATACACATGTGCAAGTCGCAGTTGCAAAGGCCTCGCCTAAACCCGTAGCGCAACCGGACGCGCGGCAAACACCGCCATTCGAATGAGGAGATTGCAATGCGCCCGTTCCCGTTAAACACGCCAGGTCGCTCGCTGCTCGCACTGGCGGCCACCACCACGGTGATCACCGCATTGCTCGCGGCCACGATAGCAACCGCCCACGCGCAAGGCTGGCCGCAGCGGCCGGTGCGCATGATCGTGCCCTTCGCCGCGGGCGGTACCACCGACACCATCGGTCGCGTGGTCGCGCAATATCTGGGGGAACGTCTGGGCCAGTCGATGGTGGTGGAGAACCGCGGCGGCGGTGGCGGCACCGTCGGCGCCGAAGTCGGGGCGCGGGCGCAGCCCGATGGCTACACCGTACTGCTGGGCTCGGCCGAAGCCTATGGCATGACCCACGCCATCCTGAAGCGCCTGCCCTATAACCCGGAAAAGGACCTGGTGCCGGTGACCATGGTGTCGCGCGCGCCGAACTGCTTCGCGGTCCATCCGTCGATCAAGGCGACCACGCTGCGCGAACTGATCGACTACGCGCGCGCCAATCCGGGCAGGATCCGTTTCGGTTCGCCGGGGGTGGGATCCAATCCGCATCTCATCGGCGAGCTGCTGAAGGCGCGCTACGGCATCGACATCCAGCACGTGCCGTACAAGGGCGGCGGCGCGAGCATCATCGACGTGATGTCCGGCCAGATCGAAATGATCGTGACCGGCCTCAACACCGCCGGCCCGCGCCACAAGGCCGGCCAGATCCGCGCGCTCGCGAACACCGGCTCCACGCGCACGCCGCTGATGCCCGACGTGCCGACCATGGCTGAAGCCGGGGTCGAGGACTTCGTGCTGGGCGCGCTGTTCGGCGTGTTCGTGCCGGTGGGCACGCCGCAGGAAGTGGTCGCACGCCTGGCGCGCGAGCTCACCGCAATTTCCCAGCTGCCCGAATTTCGCAAGCGCCTGATCGAAGTCGGCCAGGAAGTCACCGAGCCGCTGTCGGGCGACGCGTTCGGCCGCTACATCAGCGGTGAGGCAAGACGCTGGCGCGAACTGGCGGAGAAGGCCGGCGTGAAAGACGAGTAGTCAAAGACGAGTAGTCAAAGACGAGTAGCGTGCGCCATGCGCACGAATCGGCGGTGGTCGGGCGCTTTGCTGCGTGCTTCTATTCACAGGCCCGGGCATGGATTTCACGACGCGTCGAATATTTCCGGAAGATCGCGGCCACCGTAAATAACGCGCTCGATGCTCACAACCTCACCGACGACGCGAAACAGGATTGCATAATTGCCGACCGTCGCCATTCGCGCTTCTTCGCCTATGTCGGGACGCAGCCGGTACAGCAGCGGATTGCGCTGAATGTCGGAGAACTTCGCACGAATATCCCGGATGAAGGTGACGGCGCGGCGGGGATTGTCCTGGGCGATATAGCCGGCGATGTCGTCGAGGTCGCCTTCAACGAATCGGGAGATTTCCTGATGCATCAGTCAGTGTCGGAAGCGTCCGCGATGGCCTGGTACTTGCGTTCCAGGCGTGCGAGCACCTCTTCGGCCGGTATGCCCGGTGACGAGCTGCCAAGCGCTTCTTGCCATAACAGGCGCAATTCGGCAACGCCTTGTTGGCGCAGGCTGCGCTTGTGCGTCCAGATGCGCAGCGCGTCGCGGATGACCTCGCTGCTGGACGCGTACTCGCCCGTGGCAACCGCTCCGCGAATGGTGGCCACCATCTCGGGTGGCAATGCAATGCTGATCTTCTCGGCGGCGCTCATGGACGGTACCCCGCAATACTGGGAGTGCGAATAATTGCGACCAAGATAGCAAAGGAGGCAAGGCGTTGCAATCACGGGGCAGACACTGCAGGGTTACCGGCTAATCGGCCATAAAGAGGTTTGCCGGCTAATATGCCGAGACGCTGATGCATCTGCATTCAGCCCGCCGATCTGCAAGGGAGAAAGCATGAAAAGATATGCCCCGCAATCATCCGGACGAATCTTCACGTCCACATGGCTCGCGCTCGAATTGCTCGCTGCCGCAGCGCTTGCCGCCATGCCGCTCGCTGCATCGGCGCAGGCCTATCCGTCGCGTCCGATACGCTGGATCGTCTCCTTCGCCGCGGGCAGCAGCTACGATGTGCTGAGCCGCACCGTCGCGGCGCAGATGGCCAGCGCCATGGGCCAGCCCATCGTTGTGGAAAACCGCTCGGGCGCCGCCGGCATCGTCGCCACCGAATTCGTGGTCAAGTCGGCGGCGGACGGCTACACGCTGGTGTCCGCCGACAACTCCACCTATGTCTACAACCCGCTGCTGTATCGCAAGCTGCCCTATGACGCGGACCGGGACCTGCAGCCGGTAGGCCTGCTCGGCGGCGCGCCGCTGTTCCTCAGCGTGGCCGAGACGACGGGTTTGAAGAGCATGAAGGAGTTCATAGAATACGTCCGGGCGAACCCCGGCAAGATGAGCTATGGCTCGGCGGGTAGCGGCAGCATCCAGCACATGTCGATCGAATTGCTGAAGAAGGCCGCGGGCCTGGACATGGTGCACGTGCCCTACAAGGGCGCGGCGCTGGCGGTGCCGGACCTCATCGCCGGCCGCATCGGCGTGATGATACTGGTGTACGGGACCGCCCTGCCGCATGTGACCTCAGGCAAGCTGCGCATCCTCGCCACCACCGACGGCGCGCGCGCTGCGATGCTGCCCGATACGCCCACAGTCAGCGAGGCCGGCCTGCCGGGATTCGATGTGCCCGCCTGGTTCGGCGGTGTGGCGGCGCCGGCCGGCGTGCCGCGCGAGATCATCGCCCGCCTCAACCAGGAAGTGCGCCGCGCCTCGGCGGATCCCAAGGTCGCCGCGCGCGTGCGCGAGGTAGGCTATACGGCGCCGCCGGCCATGGATCCGCAGCAAATCGGGGAGATGTACCGCAAGGAACGCCTTACCTGGACACCGCTGATCCGCTCACTCGCGATTACGCTGGATTGATTGCGCTGGATTGATTGCACCTGGCAGATTATATTTTTTTTGATTGACAATATCGTGGAAACCGTCGTCTTATCTGCACATGATTCGATAAAAGTTTCAAAATTGCCGAATGTCTGGCGCATGTGGAATAGCCAGGCTGACCTACGAGGGGAATACATGGACAGGCCAACTACAAAGACAACCGCAGGTATCGCCACCGCCGCATGGCTCGCGCTCGAATTGATCGCGGCCGCGGCGCTGGTCGCCATGCCTGTTGCCGCAACCGCGCAGGCGTATCCGTCGCGTCCGATACGCTGGGTTGCCTCCTTCGCTCCAGGCAGCAGCTACGATGTGCTCACCCGCACCGTCGCCGCGCAGATGTCGATCGCCATGGGCCAGCCCATCGTCGTCGAAAACCGCCCCGGCGCCTCGGGCATCGTCGGCACCGAAATCGTGACCAAGTCGCTGCCGGACGGCTACACCTTGGTGTCCGCCGACAACGCCACCTACGTCTACAACCCGCTGCTCTATCGCAAGCTGCCCTACGACCCGGACAAGGACCTGCAGCCGGTGGGCCTGCTGGGCGGCGCGCCGCTGTTTCTCACCGTGGGCGAGGCTACCGGCCTCAAGAGCCTGAAGGAACTGATCGACTATGTGCGGGCGAATCCCGGCAAGATGAGTTACGGCTCCTCGGGTTCGGGCAGCATCCAGCACATGTCGATCGAACTGTTCAAGAAGGCGGGGGCGCTGGACATCGTGCATGTCCCCTACAGGGGCGCGGCGCAGGGGGTGCTGGATCTGGTTGCCGGTCGCATCGGGCTGATGATCCTGGTGTACGGCACCGCCGCGCCGCATGTGGCGACCGGCAAGCTGCGCATCCTCGCCACCAGCGACGGCGCGCGCTCTCCCTTGCTGCCCAATACGCCCACGGTCGGCGAGTCCGGCCTGTCGGGTTTCGAAGTGCCCGGCTGGTTTGGCGGTGTCGCTGCGCCGGCCGGCGTGCCGCGCGAGATCATTGCCCGCCTCAACCAGGAAGTGCAGCGCGCCAATGCGGACCCCAAGGTGGCGGCGCGCGTGCGCGACGTCGGCTACGTCACGCCGCAGCCCATGGATACCCAGCAAATCGGCGAGATGTACCGCAAGGAGCGCGTCACCTGGGCGCCGCTGCTACGCACGCTCGCGGTTTCTTTGGACTAACCGTACGCGGTTTCCTGAACTAACCGCTCGCGGATTCCAAGACTAACCGCTCGCGGTTTCCAAGACCAACCGCTCGCGGTTTCCACGACTAACCGCTAGCGGTTTGCTCAATTAACCGCTAGCGGTTTCCTCAACTAACCGCTAGCGGTTTGCTCAACTAACCGCTAGCGGTTTCCTCAACTACCGCTGCGTGGCGCGCTCTACGCCGTCCAGCGACAGCCAGTAGATGTCCAGCGCCTCGCTGACCGCATTACGCACCTGGTCGCGCAAGGCATCCGTGTTCGCGTGGCGGCTGAGATTCGCCCAGCCTTCGCCGGCATGGCCGCCGTCCTCGCTGTCGGCTTCGATATGTCCGATGAACCAGGAGAGGTTGGCGCGCGGAATCCGGTAGTGCCCCTCCAGCGCCTTGACCCAGTGCGGGAAGGCGATCGGATTCTGCGATTCGACGCAGACCTGCGCGGCGAGTGTCTCGAGGAACGTGCCCAGCGAATACTTGTAGAGGTAGAAGTAGCGCACCGCGAGCGCCTCCGGCAGAGGCTTGGTCGCCATCAGTTGCGCGGTGCTCATGCCCAGCGCCTCGGCGAAACGGAGCAGCCAGCCAGAGTGGCTCTCCTCACCCGAGTAGCCGCATTCCTCGCCGATGGCCTCCCACAGGTGCTTGCGCGAGGCTTCGTCGGGCGCCTTGCCGAGCAGCGGCACCAGCGATATCCCGCCCAGGCTGGTGATGCCCTTGTAGCGCTGCGCCACCCAGACCCGCAAATCGTCCAGCGTGGCCTTGCACTCGATGACGCGCCGTGCGAATGGGTGGTGCAGGTTGGCATTGCGCCTGGCGACCATGGTACGAAGTTCATCGACGAAGGGATCGGTTGCGGCGGCGGCCATGCGGGGTTCTCCTTGTGCGGGCGTTTGTGTGGATGTATGTGCGACTGTGGGCAGTGATTGCGTGGGTGATTGTAGTACTCCGCCAAATCGCGGGTGATTGGGAGGCGGAGAAAGCGCACGGAAGAATCAGGATTACCCCGACCTCCCCTGCACGGCGATGGCGCACAGACTCACCGTCGCGCCATGACCAGAGTCTGCGCCCGCAGCGACGACGGCCGGCAGTCCGCCCGGAAAGCGCTCGCGCAGGGTATCGCCCAGCCGCTCGGCCCAGCTGATGTCGCCGAGATAAAGGTCTATCCGTGCCACCGCTGCAAGGTCTGTCCCGGCCAGGCGCAGTCGCGCGTCGAGCAAGTCGAGCGCAGCGTGGAGCGCGCGCTCCGGATCGGTGGACATGCCACTTTGATGCAGGGCCGGCGCGCGACACGCGCCGACGAAAACAAATCCGCCGCCGCACACCGCTGCGATTTCCCGGCTGTCCGGCATGGAAATCACCTGCTTTTCTCCGTGACCCCGCGCAAGGGCAAGCGCGGTCACTTCGATCTCGCCCTTTCCGCCCAGGAGCACACCCGTCGTTGCAGCCGCCCAGGCCTCGTCTCCCAGCAGACTGCGGCGCACCGCGCGTTCATCGTCATCGCGCTGCACGTCACGCAGATAGCAATCGAGGCGCAGGATGCGATCGGTTGTGGCGCCGCACAGGTGCAGGATGCGCCGCATTTTCTCGTAACAGCCGAGCGCTTCGTCACGCAGCGCATCGGGGTGTGCCGCGCTTGCATTGCGCGCATCGCGCAGGCCCGAAACAAAAAGAAAGGGGCCCGCCGCCACGGCCGAGGAGATGTTCTCCATTGCGAACGCAGGGCCGCTCACCATCACCGTTTTTTCTTTGGGCGAGCGCACCGCGATCACTGCGGTGGTCAGCAAGTTGATCCCCGCCATGCGCGCGGCCACGCCGGTGCTGGTCAGGGGCGCGGGCTTGCCGAAAATCCTGCCGCGCACTGTTTGCCGGCGCGGCAGCCAGTCCTGGCTGCGGGTGAAATGATCGAGGCGCACCACGCTCTCCATGCCGACGCCGGCCGCGCCGAGCAGCAACGCCACTGCGCCGTAAGAGTTTTCGCACTGCGCCTCCACCTGTCCGGCGAGGCCGGGGTCGATGCGGCCGGTGTGCAATTCGCGCTGCCCGTCGCAACCGGAGGTAAAGAGGAACGAGCCGGCCTCGACCAGACCGGCGCCCAATCCGGGGTGCTCCGCCACCAGCACCCGCTTCGTGTGCATCATGCCTGCCGCAGCCGTGCGGTTTCCGCGCTGTCCACGCTGCGCCCGTCCGAAGCAATGGCGACGCCGTACACATCGCGCGCGGCCGCGAGGCTCACCACGCCATCGCGCACGTCGCGCAGCACCGCGGCGGGATCGCGCGCCCTGGGGTCGCCCCATCCGCCGCCGGCCGCCCCTTCTATCCGGATGCGCATGGGCGCGAGTTTCTGCATGCCGTACTGGGGAACGCAAACTGGTTTGCCGCCGTGCTCCTGAACGATGTTCGTGCCTTTGGCGCCGTAGCCGCCGCCGTGCACGCCGTAGCCGCCGGGTCGGTGCAAGCCTTCCGCGCGCACCGCATGCTCGCTCGCCACCAGGATCTCCGCCTCGTACACGGCGCTGCTGCCGCCGCGAAACTGACCGGCGCCGGCGGCATCGCAGCGGAATTCGTGCCTGTGAATGCGGCACGGATAGAAGCGCTCATAGGTCTCGACGTTGGGCAGGGTGCGCGCCCCCAGGGTGGGCAGATTGCCCGCCTGGGGAAAGCCGTCGCGCCCGGCTACCGCGCCGGTGCCCGATGAGGCATGCCAGTGATACATGACGAAGGTGCGGCCATCGTCGCGCAATCCCGAACTGATGCCGTAGACGCTCTTGCCCCAACCCGCGCAGGCGCGCGCCGGGTCGGTTCCGGCAAGCGCCTTCCAGCACGCGTGGATGATGTCCACCGCCGGAAACACCGTGTTCATGGTCAACGGCGCCGGTGCGCGTGCGTTCACCACGCTGCCTTCGGGCGCGATGATCGCAACCGGCCGGAAGGTGCCGCCGTTGCGCGGCACCGATGCGTCGAAAAATGCCGCCACCGCCACATAGACCGCGGAGCAGGTGTTCGCCAGCGAGCTGTTCTTGAATCCCCTGATCTGCGGCGAGCTGCCGGTGAAGTCGAACGCCAGGGAGTCGCCGCTGACCGTGAGCTTTACCCGAATCGGCACGTCCACCATATCGAAGCAATCGGTGTCGCTGCCGTCTTCCCCGTGCCAGACGCCATCGGGCAGCCTGGCGATTTCGGCGCGCATGCAGCGTTCGCCATAATCGAGCACGGCCGCCAGCAGTGCGGCGCCGGCGGCGGCGCCGGTCTCCTGCAGCAGCGCCTGGAAGCGCGCCGCGCCGTTTTTCACCGAACCCAGCATCGCACCCAGATCGCCTTCCATCAGGTCCGGGCAGCGCGTATTGAGCAACAGCAATTGCCACAGGTCACGGCGCAACGTGTCCCGCTCCACCAGCTTGAGCACCGGCAGGCGGATGCCCTCGTGAAAGATCTCGGTCGCCGCGGGGTTGTAGGTGCCCGCCGCGCCGCCGCCGATATCCGACTGATGCGCGCGATTGCCGACGAAACCGCACAAGCGACCCTCGAGGAACACCGGCCGCACGATGGTGTAGTCCGGCAGATGGTTGCCGCCGGCGACGTAGGGATCGTTCATCAGGAACACATCGCCCTCGGCCATGTCACCGGCATACGCCGCGAGAACCGCCTTCAAGGCGTAGCCGCCGCCGCCGCTGTGTATCGGCAGACCGTCGGCCTGCGCGGCGATCTGTCCATCCGCGGTGCCGAGAAAGCAGGAGAAGTCATGGCTTTCGCTGGCGAGAGGGCTGCGCGCAGTGCGCGTCATGATCCAGCCCATCTGGTGGGTGATGTGATCGAGCTGCTTTTGCACGATTGCCAGGAGAACGGGATCGCGCGCGGCGTCGGCGCCTTTGTCTACGCGTTTGTCCACGATGCCGCCATGAATGTCTTTACGCATCGCTGCCCGCCAGCCGGATCAGATAGTTGCCTGCGGACGACACGCGCAACATATCGCCGACCCCGACCAGCACCGTCGTCGTGGCCTCGTCGATGATCGCCGGGCCGGTGATTTCGTCCCCTGGCCGCAGTGTCGTGCCGGAGAAAATGCGCGTCGGTCGGACATCGTGCCGCTCGTCTATCCAGACATCGCGAATCGTCACGGGTTCGCACGGCATGGCCGAGGCACGGGGAACAGCCGCGGTCGGTGCGTTGTCCATTGCGCGAGCGATCCCCGTTGCGTGAGCGATCCCCGTTGCGTGCGCAATCCCCATTGCGTGCGCACTCCCCCCCATGGCCTGCGTCATCGCACCCGTCAGCCCGGTCGCCGTGATATCCACATTGACCACCTCGATGCGCGCGCCGGGTTGTGCGTAGCCGTACAGGCGCTGGTGCTCCGCCTCGAACAATGCGCGCACGTGTTCGGGGGCCAGCGAATCCGTCGCTACGCGCACCGTCCATTGCTGGCCCGAGTAGCGCAGGTCGAGCTTGTCGCTAAATCGCCTGTGCTCCTTCGCAAAGCCTTCGCGTGCCAGCACCGCGTCCGCATGGTCGCGCAAAGCTGCGATGGCCTGCGCCATCGCAGCGGCGCTGCCGTGCTCATCCAGGTCGCGCAGCCAGGCGTGCGAATAATCGTGGCGCACGTCGGCATTGCACATGCCGTAGGCACAAAACACACCGGCGAGCCGCGGCACGTAAACGGATCTGCAGCCGAGCGCGCGCGCCACCGCCACCCCGTGCAGCGGCCCGGCGCCACCCGCTGCAACCAGCGTGAAGCGCCGCGGATCGTGGCCGCGTTCGATGCTGACCCGTTCCACGGCGTGGCGCATGTTCTGTTCGACCAGGCGCAGAATCCCCGCCGCCGCATCGTGCAAGCCGATGCCGAGAGGACGCGCGGCGTGCAGCGAGATCGCTGCCTGCGCTTTCTCCAGGTCGAGGCTGAATGCACCATCGGCAAAGGGTCCCGGCTTGAGCCGCCCGAGCACCAGCTGCGCGTCGGTCACGGTCGCACGCTCACCGCCCAGTCCATAGGCTGCGGGTCCGGGCCGCGCGCCGGCCCCTTGCGGCCCCGCATGCAGCAGGCCGCCGGCGTCGACGGAGGCGATGGTGCCGCCGCCCGCGCCTATGGTATGAATTTCAACGGCCGGCACCACCAGGTGGTAGCCGTCGACTTCGATTCTCTCCGCCATCGCGGCGACGCCAGCGACGGACAACATCACATCGCAGCTGGTGCCGCCGACCTCGATCGATACCAGGTTGTCGTTGTCGGTGTCCTCACCGAAGACACGGATCGCACTGACCGCTGCGGCCGGTCCCGAGAGGATGAGTTGCACCGGGCGTTCCGCCATCTCGCGAACCGAAATCGCGCCGCCGTTGCTTTGCACCAGCAGCAGTCCGCCGGACAGACCCAGCGCCTTCAACTTGTCGTCCAGTGCGCGCAGATAGGGCACGACGCGTGGGGCGACATAGGCGTTCACCACGACCGTCGAACTGCGCTCGTACTCGCCCATGATCGGCGCGATATCGGAGGAGCAGGAAACCCACGCCTCGGGCCAGGTCTCGCGCAGCCGGTCGCGCGCCTCGCGTTCGTGCGCCGGATTGGCATAGCTGTGCAGAAAACAGACGGCGATGCTCTCAACCCCTTCGCGGCGGAAGGTGTCCACTGCCGTGTCTATGGCAGGGATGTCGAGCGGCGCCAGCTCCCGCCCCATACTGTCCAGCCGGCCCGCTACCGGCAGGCGCAGGTAGCGCGGCACCAGCACCGGCGGATACGCGGCGCGATGGTCCCAGGGGTCGTTGCGAAAGCTGCGGCGGATTTCCAGGCTGTCGCGGAAACCCTCGGTGGTGAGCAGGCCGACGCGCGCGCCCTTTTTTTCAAGCAGGGTGTTGGTGGCAATGGTGGAGCCGTGCACGAACAGCGCGCATTGCCGCAACAGTTGCCCGGTTGAACAACCCAGTTTGCCGGCCGCATCCGACAAGGCCCGTAGCGCGCCTGCCGCCGGATCCGCCGGATCGGAGGGCGACTTGGACACGTGGACCGCGCCCGCGGCATCGACCACCACCACGTCGGTGAAGGTCCCGCCGATGTCCACGCCGATGCGCAGCGGCGCGCCGAGTTTGTCCGTCATGCAAGTCGCTTGCTGCGCCTGATCACTCGCGCTCTATGCCCACCGCTTTGACGATCTTTCCCCACTTCTCGTACTCGGTCGCCATGAATTCGCGCATCTCGGCGGGCGAGTTGGTGCCGTTGAG
The DNA here is from genome assembly GCA_009693435.1 of Betaproteobacteria bacterium. Next base: position 65,896 of record SHXF01000006.1, read on the forward strand.
TTGGTAGCCGAGGTCGAGCAACTGCTTGCGGATGTTCGGCAGCAACACGGCGGCGCGCATCTCGTCGGCGAGCTTGCGCGTGATCTCCGCGGCCGTCGTCGCCGGGGCGGTCAGCCCGAACCAGACGTTGGCAAAGTAGCCGGGCAGAGTTTCGGCGACAGTGGGCAGGTCCTTCATCTGCGGAATGCGCTCGCGCGACGCGACCGCGAGGACACGCACTTTCTGCATGAAGGGCTGGGTGGTGCTGAACGCGCTCAGCGCCACATGCACATTGCCCGAGATGATGTCGGTCATCATCGGCGCAGCGCCCTTGTAGGGGACGTGCACCATCTGCGTGCCGGTCATGGTCAGCAGCGTCTCGAAGTTGAGGTGGTGGCCCGAGGCGACCCCGGGCGTGCCGTACGACAATTTGCCGGGATTGGCTTTCGCATGCGCGATCAGTTCCGCCACCGATTTGACCGGCAGATTATTGGATGCAATCAGCAGTTGTGGCATGTTGACGGCGATGCCGATCGGCACGAAATCCTTCAGCGGATCGAAAGTCGGCGCTTTCATCAGCCAGGGCGCGAGCAGCATCCCCTCCTGGGAGAGGTTCAGCGTATAGCCGTCGGGCGCGCTGCGGGCGACGAAGGTATTGGCGATGTTGCCGCCCGCGCCGGGCCTGTTCTCGACGACGACGGCCTGGCTGAGACGTTCCTGCAACCCTTGCGCGAGTACGCGCGCAAACACGTCGGTGGCGCCGCCGGGCGAGAAGCCGACCACGATGCGGATGGGTTTCGCGGGATAGGGCTGCGCCAGGGCGGTTGCGGCAGCAAAGGAAAAGGCGACAAACGCGACACAAAACGCGACAAACGCGAGCAGGACTCGGATGACGATCATGGTGGAAACTTTCAGGAGTTTAAACGCGGCATGGGAGAGCGGTGCACCGGCCGCGAAATGCACTATGTGCTATATCATTTTTTGGCGCCAACATCGTGTGGATCCCTGTATATTGGCGTATGTCTTGAAAAAAAGTTGAAGATTTTCGCTAATCCTGCGGCGCTATGCCCGCCGCCTTCACCACCTGGCTCCACTTCCTGTTCTCCTCGGCGATGAACTGCGCGAATTCCGCGGGACCGGCCGGCGCGGCGATGCAGCCGGCGTCGATGAAGCGCTGCTTCACCGCAGCCTGATCCAGCACGGCGTTCGTTTCGCGCAGCAGGCGCTCCACGATGGGTTGCGGCAATCCGAGCGGCCCGAGCAGCCCGAACCAGCTTTCCACCGCAATGCCGCGATAACCGAGCTCGGCGGTGGTCGGCGCGCCGGCGATCATCGGATGGCGCGAGCGCCCCGTCTGGGCGAGGATGCGCACCCGCCCGGAATCGACGTGCTTGGCCGCGGTGGCCGGACCGCCCGCCATCATGTCCACCTGTCCGGCGATCAGGTCGTTCAGCGCCGGGCCGCCGCCCTTGTAGGGCACGTGCACCATCTGCAGGCCCTGGTTGGTGCCGAGCAAGGCCATGGTCAGGTGCAGGATGGAGCCGACACCGGCGCTTGCATAGCGGATCGAGTCGGGCTTGGCTTTCGCGTAGGCGATCAGTTCGGCCAGCGAGTTCGCCGGCACTTGCGCATTCACCACATACACCATGGGCGAGGTGGCCACCATGCTGATGGGGGTGAAGTCCTTCAACGGGTCGTAGGGCACTTTCTTTTTCATCGCCGGAATGATGGACAGGCCATCCGCCGGGCCGAACAACAGCGTGTAGCCATCGGGCACGGCCTTGGCTCCGGCGTCGGTGCCGATCTGCGAGCCGGCGCCGGGACGGTTGTCGACCAGCACCGGCTGGCCGAGGCGCTCCTGCAACGCCTGCGCATAGACGCGGCCCACAAGGTCGGTGGTGCCGCCGGGGGCGAACGGGATGATCAGTTTGATGGGGCGGTTGGGATAGTCCTGGGCTGCGCTCGTGCCTGGTACAACCCAGCCGACGATCGCAAGCACCGCAATGCCCACCAGCGAAACCCGTCGTTTCATCGTTCATCTCCTCTGGTGATGGCTGGCGCGAAGGACCGTCCCGGCAAGCATAACGCGGGAACGGCTGCGGCGACTATTCAAGCGGCAATAAACCAAAGCGGCAATAAACCATTTGGTACGCTGATGCATGATTCATCTCGCTGCCGATGCGTAACACGCATGCCACCCATGAGGAGGCCCGTATCTGACCGAACTGATTGTTACGCTACCCGATGATCTCGCGCAGAAAGCAAAAGCCGCCGGGATTCTCAATGATGAGGGAATCGAACAGGTGCTCCGGGCTGCGCTCAGACGGGAAGCGCTGCCAGTGCTTCGTCGCTCGGCAGGAATGAAAGATCTTTCCACGTGATCTTCATGGAAGCCTACGCGCCGATGCGCGGCACCGGAACGCGCAGCACGAAGACGTTCCCTCCATTGGCAGGTCAGGCGGCATTAGGGCGCCTCCCAGATCTGACGAAATTCGAGTCCGGTGAGATTGTGCGACGAATATAGCGACACGATTTCCTGTGATAGAAAGGTCGGGCTCACGGCCAGTTGTGGGATCTTGAATGCGATCGGCGACCCATTCCTTTCCTTCCGAAATGCGTACCTGCGGATATCCATGATGCGGCCGTTGGAGAATCGCAGGTTTGCACTATGATTTTCATCCCTAGCGCCGACAACGCAAGCGGAGTTGTAAACCCAAAGGGGAATCCGGCACGTCACCGGAAGTAGTTCACTTTGCGACTCAAGTATCTTCCCAAGCGCGTCCCTGCTCCGTGTCGTCAGGATCAGGGAACTCGATGTCAGCCAAGGGAAGTCGATGTCTCGAAGGATCTTGCCTTCGTCCTCGTCAATGAGTTCGAACTCCATTGGATGCTACAAAGGTCGCCTGATTTCCCCGTTGATCAGGCTATCGAGAAATAGAATTCCGCCGGCTGCTTTCGGATGTGCGAGCTTTGCGTCAGCAATTCCTCCGGGGATAAAGATGCGCATCGGACGAATGCCGCCTAGCCCTGCCCGTTGCCCATAAATACCGCTGGACATTTTTGCGCGCCGCGTTTATCGTGGTGCGGTGGAAAGCCAGAATCAGATCAAACGCACCCTGTCCAAGCAGGGCTCGATAGAGATTATCCGCCGACTTTTGAGTCATGACGA
>SHXF01000081.1 GCA_009693435.1 Betaproteobacteria bacterium
AGAAAAAGCAGAGAAATCGTCAAATAAACGGTCGGTAGCGAGTAATTTCATGCCTATCGCATATTTCATTCCGCAGTGGAGTGAATCACCTCTGTGCTCAAATGCCAACTGCTAAAATTGAAAAAATCACAGCCTCTCAGGGGTCCACTTTAGTAGCGGGAATGCGCTACGCGCCGCGTAGCCATTCCGGGCGTACGCCAGTCCGCTATGGCACCTGGCTCGTAAATGCCTCGCCATGGCGGCATAATGGCAACTGGAGCCAGACATGATCAGTGAAATCGACAAAAATCGCGACCAGATCAACCGCCTCTGCCGGCAGTTCCGCGTGAGACGGTTGGAGGTATTTGGTTCGGCGGCGACCGGAGCCTTCGACGCCGCGCGCAGCGACATCGATTTTGTGGTCGATTTCGAAGATCTGCCCAGCCAGAGTCTGTTCAAGCGTTACTTCGGGCTCAAAGAGGAGTTCGAAGCGGTTTTCGGCAGGCCGGTGGATCTGGTCATGGCGGATGCGATGAGAAATCCTTTTTTCATCGACTCCGTGAACCGCACGCGCGAGCCGGTGTATGCAGCCAAAATCCCCCAAGTTGCTTGAGGACATTCGCGACGCGGCGAGCTTCATTCGTGACGTCACCTCCGACCGGACGCTTCAGGACTACTCCAAGGATCGGTTGCTTCGGCAAGCGGTAGAACGAAACTTCGAAATCGTCGGCGAGGCGGTGCGCCGCCTGGCACAGCACGATGCCGCAACCGCCGCACGCATCGGCGACTATCAAAAGATCATCGCTTTTCGGAACGTTCTTATTCACGGTTACGACCTGGTGAACCACGCGTTGGTCTGGGACACGATCCAGGCGGAATTGATGCCGTTGCTCGGGGAAATTGAAAAGCTGCTTGCGGAGTCGAAAACCGATAAAACCTGATCGGGCTCGGCCCGGCTGGCGGGCAGAGTCTTGAAACCGGAGGCAGCCACGCGAAAAAAGATGGACCGCACCGAGCGCTGCTGCAGCATAGATCACCCGCGCGGCCGGCTGCGTGCGCCGCCATTGCGCGCTGCCGCGCGGGCGCAGGCATGAAATTCATACACGCAGCCGACATCCACCTGGACAGCCCGCTGTCCGGGCTGGCTTCGTACGGGGATGCGCCCATGGAACTGCTGCGCACGGCGACGCGGGATGCGTTCGCGAACCTCGTCAATGAGGCGATCGAAGCCGAAGTCGACTTCGTCATCATCGCCGGCGACCTCTACGATGGCACCTGGAAGGATTACAACACCGGATATTTTTTCTGCCGTGAAATGGGGCGACTGAACCAGGCGGGCATTCCGGTGTACCTGCTGTTCGGCAACCACGATGCCGAGAGCGAAATGACAAAAAGGCTGGCGCTGCCGCCGAATGTGCACGCCTTCGAATCGCGCCGGCCGACGACGTTCCGCATCGAGCATCTCAAGGTCGCCCTGCATGGCCGCAGCTTCAGGGATGCGGCGACTACCGAGAACCTCGCGGTGAATTACCCGGACCGGGTGGCCGGATGGCTCAACATCGGCGTGCTGCACACCGCGCTGGAGGGCAACGCCGCGCACGCGAGCTACGCCCCGTGCTCGCTGGCGGAACTCTCGGCTAAGGGCTACGACTACTGGGCGCTGGGGCATGTGCACGAGCATGCCATCGTGCAACGGCAGCCCGCGTGGGTGGTGTTCCCGGGTAACCTGCAGGGTCGCCACATCCGCGAGACCGGCCCGCGCGGCGCGGTCCTGGTAAGCGCGGACGAGGGCGGCATACGCTCGGTCGAGCGGCTGCTGGTGGACGTGATGCGCTGGCAGCGGGTGGACGTGGACGCGAGCGGCGCGCAGACGCTCGCCGATGTGGTGACGCTCGCCGGCCGCGCCTTCGAGCGTCTCGCCGCCGCCAATGCCGAGGGCAAGCCCCTCGCCGTGCGCGTCACCGTCGCGGGGAAATCCCCCGCCCATGGCGAACTCTTCGGCAGGGAAGCGCAGCTGCGGGCGGAGATCCTCGGGCAGGCGGCATTGATCGGATTCAACAAGCTGTGGGTGGAAAAAGTGCGGGTCGAGACCACGAGCGCCGCGGATGCCAATGACATCAAGGCGCGTGCCGATGCGATCGCCGACCTGCAGGCCCTGCTGGAGGAGGCCCCTGGTGACGAGGCGCTGCTGCGCGGCCTCGCCGAAGACCTGCAGCAGCTCGTCGGCAGGGCGCCTTTCGAACTGACCGAGGCGGTCGCCGATTTCCGCCGCATACGCAACGGCGAGGTCGCGCAGATCGTGCGCGAGGTCTCGCCGGCGCTGATCGCGCATCTCGCCCGAGCCGGTTAGGAGCACGATGCGCATCGCCCGCCTCGAGCTGCTGCGCTACGGTTTGTTCTCCGATCACAGCATACAGCTCCCCCGCGCCGCGCTGGATTTTCATGTGCTGGTCGGACCGAACGAAGCCGGGAAGTCGACCGTGCGCAGCGCAATCCTCGACCTGCTGTTCGGCATGGAAACCCGCTCGCCCTACAATTTCAGGCACGCCCACAGCGAGATGCGCCTCGCAGCGCTGCTCGAGCACGAAGGCGGGTCGCTCGATTTTCATCGCATCAAGGCGCGCACCCGCACCTTGCTGGCGCCGGATGGCGCGGTGCTCGCGGACAGCGCGCTCGAGCCCTTTCTCGGGGCCACCGACCGGCAGTTCTTCGACCAGATGTTCGGGCTGGATCACGAGAAGCTGGTCGCAGGGGGCAACGAGATTCTCAGCGCGTCCAATGACATCGGGCAGATCCTGTTCCAGTCGGCGTCCGGCATCGGCAGCCTGGGCGCGGTGCGCGATGCGCTGGAGGCCGAGGCGGATGGCCTGTGGGCGCGAAGGAAATCCGCCGACCGGACCTACTACCAGGCGTCGGACGAGCTGGCCCGCGCCGATGCCGCATTGAAGCAGGCGACGGTGCGCACCAAAGACTGGGTCGCGGCGCGCGACGCGCTCCTGCGCGTGGAAGCGCAGCTTGCGCAATCGCAGGCGAACTATCGCAGCCTGGAAGAAAACCGGATCCGCCTCGAGCGCATCCGCCGCGTGGCGGGCGGCCTCCACACCCTGCGCGACAAGCAACAGGCGCTCGCCGCGCTGGGCGAAGTCGTCGTGCTGCCGCCGGACGCCGGCAGGCAACTCGCCGATGCGGAACTCGAACTGGCGAAGGCCGCTCAGGAGCGCGCGCTGTTCGCCGAACAATCAGCCGTCGCGGCGACACGGCTCTCGGGCATGCAACCGGACGAGCGCCTGCTGGGCGCGGCGGCGGACGTACAGGCGCTCGCCGATTCTCGCCAGCAGGTTCGCAATCACGAAAGCGATATCGCGAAGCGCCAGCTGGAAATCGACGGCCATTGGCGCGCGGTCGAAGCGCTGGTGCGCCAGCTCGGCTGGCCCGCCGAAGACAAGGCGCAACTGGAGAGCAGGCTTCCCGGCGTGCCGCTGCGCACCGCGATCGCCGGCCTGCTGAAGCGCCATGGCGTGCTGGAACAGGCACTGTCCGTGGCGGAACAGGCGGTGCGGGACAAGGACATCGAACTCGCCGCCATCGACGCGCAGATCAACGCGCTGCCGAGCGCTGGCGTGTCCGACTCGCTGCCCTCCAACATGCCCGCGACGCTGCGCTCCAATATGTCCGCGTCATTGCGCTCCAACATGCCCGCGACGCTGCGCTCCAATATGTCCGCTCCGTTGCGCTCCGCGCTGGACGCGGCGCGCGGCCTGGGCGACACGGTTGCGCTCGAAAAACGCTTGAAGGCGGCGCTGGCGAAGGCCGAGCGGGAACTCAAGCTGGCCGAGGCGGGCCTCGGCAAATGGCCCTTGGCGCAGGAAGTTCTGCGCCGCATCGACATGGCCTCGGCGGCGGAAGTCGATGCGCTGCAGACGCGTCTGGCGGCGCTCGATGGCGCGGCGGTTGCGGGCGCAGGCCGGCTCGCGGAACTGCGCGCGTCGATCGGCGGGATGGAACTGGAGATTGCCCAGTATCGCGCTGCCCACGCACCGGTCACGCTGGACGATCTGATGGAAGCACGCGCGTCGCGCGACACGCTGTGGCAGGCGATGCGCAGCGGTGAGGTGTTGCTCGCGCAAGCGGCGTCGGACTATGAGATCAAGGTCCGCTCGGCCGACGGCGTATCCGACCGGCGCCACGACAAGGCGCAGGCGGTGAGCGAACTGCAGGCGAAGCTCGACAGCCTGCAGCGGTTCAGGCAGCAGGCGGCGGAACAGGCACTGCGCTCCGCGGAAAACGACACGGCGCGCGCCGCCCTGAACAGTGCATGGGCGGCGCGCGCCGCTGCCATGGGCGTATCCGGAATGCCGCTGCTCGCAACGGGGGCATGGCGCGAGGCACGCGAGAAAGTGCTGCGCGCGGCGGAAGCGGTGGCCGATGCGCGGCTCGCGCTGGACGAACTGGCGCGCAATGCGGCGCAGGCGAGGGCGGCGCTCGTTGCCGCGCTCGGCGATGAGCCCGCAGTGGCGGATGCAGCGCTCGACCTCGCGGCGCTGATCATCGCAGCGGCGGACGCGCTGGAGGCCGCCTCCAGCGCGCGCGTGCTGCACGCGGCGCTGGAAAAGCAGCGGCAGGCCGCGACCCTGGCCAGGGCCGTGGCGGAGGACAAGGCGCGTGCCGCCGCAACCGCGCTCGACGCGTGGCGCGCGTCGTGGCGTGACAACCTCGCGCTGGCGGGGCTGGACGCCGGCGCCGCGGTCGGCGCGGCGGAGGGCGCGCTCGAGTTGTTCTCTTCGATAGAGGCCGGACTGGCGGCGATGGACGCGCTGCGCCGGGAGCGCATCGAGGCGATGCAGAGGGACCTCGACCGTTTCGCGCGCGATGCGCGCTCGCTCTCGGCAGCGGTGGCGCCCGATTTGAGTGGGCAGGCGCCCGTCGCCGTCGCCGCCGAACTCGCGGCGCGGCTGGCGCGCGCGAAGTCGGAGCGCGACGAGCAGGGCCGGCTCGAGCGGGAACGCGCGATGCAGATGGAACAGGCGGCGACGGCCCAGGCGCGCGTCGATCTCGCCCGCGCGGGGCTGCAGCCTCTGCTGCACCTTGCCGGGGTATCGGCCAACGACGAACTGCGCGCGGCGATCGCACGCTCCGAGGCGTGGCGCGCCCTGAATGAGGCGCTCACTGCCGCGCGACAGGCGGTAGAGGACGGCGGCGACGGCTTGCCGCTGGCCGCGCTCGAGGCCGAGTGGCAGGCTGCGGACCTTCAGGAAATTCCGGTCGTCCTGGCCGATATCGCGCGCGACACGCAAGCGCTGCTGCTTGAGCAGAACGCACTGTCCGCCGAGCGGGCGAATGCCCTTGCCGCGCTATCGGGCATCGCCGGACAGGATGAAGCCGCGCGCGCGGAATCGATGCGCCAGGATGCGCTGGCGAAGATGGCCAATGCCGCGGAGCGCTACATCAGGGTGCATACCGCGGCGCGGCTGCTGCGCTGGGCGATAGACCGCTACCGGGAGACCAGGCAGGGGCCGATGCTGGCGCGCGCCGGGGCGATCTTCTCGGGCCTGACGCTGGGCTCGTTTCGCAAGCTCGCCGTGGATTTTGAGAGCGAACCGCCGGCGCTGCAGGGCGAGCGGAGCGACGGCAGCCTGGTCGGCGTCGAGGGCATGAGCGATGGCACGCGCGATCAGCTCTATCTGGCGCTGCGCCTGGCCGCGCTGGAACTGCACCTGGGCCAGGCGCAGCCGCTGCCGTTCATCGCCGACGACCTGTTCGTGAACTACGACGACGCGCGCGCCCGCGCCGGACTGGAAGCCCTGCGCGACTTGTCGGCGGACACGCAGGTGCTGTTCCTCAGCCACCACGACCACCTGTTGCCCGCGGTGCAGGCGGTGTTTGGCAAGGCCGTGAACATCGTGCGGCTGTGAGGCGCGGCGACGAGCCGGTACCCCCGATAAATTCGGGCAATTATGTTGGCAAAGTCCCCACTCTACGGACGTCTGCAGGCAGGTAGCATCACAAATATGAAATAAATGTCAGCGGAGCTCTACGCACTGGATGAAGCCTGGTAGCGTGCGCCATGCGCACGATTCACCTGAATATTCCTCAACCTCCCGGCCTTCGGTTCATCCTTGGAATGGAACGCCGGATCGAGTGCCGGTCGCGCCCTCATGCGCTGGTACCACGCGGCGAGGCCGGGCGGGGTCTTTGCAACGCCGGGCGACGCCGACCATGCGCTTGCCTGACAAAGCGCATTTCGGAATTGCTGTGATCGGAGTCCGAGACATCCGCACTGCGCGCGCTGTAATCCCTCTTGGATGTCGCCAGGCAGGCGCTAGCGCTTATTTAGGGGCAGATCACAAAATAAGTTGTATTTTTGCTAATTTTATGCAATAAACTTGTCTATTATGTATTTCATTGGGATTGGTGGCCATGCTTCTTGAGTTCCGGGTCAAGAATTACCGCTCCCTCCGTGATGAGCAAGTGCTCAGTCTGTTCGCGTCAAAAGACAAAGATCTGGCGGAGTCTCACCTGGCTTCGACTGGGGTCAAATCGCTGGAAAAGCTGGTTCGTACAGCCGTCATTTATGGTCCGAACGCCAGTGGCAAATCCAACCTGCTGCAGGCGATGGCGTTCATGCGTGCCGTGATTGCCGAATCGGCGACCGTAGTGCAGTTGGGGCAGAGCTACAATGTTCAGGCCTTCCGGCTGGACGAAAAACTCGCCAGGCAACCCACTGAGTTCGAGATCACTTTTATCGAAGCGGGCGTCCGTTACCAGTACGGCTTTTCCCTAACGCCTGAAAGGATAGTCGACGAATGGCTGTTGGTTTACCGCGCCTCCAAGCCCCAGAAATGGTTCAGTCGGCACTTTAATGCCAGGAGCAAAACTCACAGCTATGAGTTCAGCACTCATCTCACGGGATCGCGTCGGCTTTGGCAGGAATCCACACGTCCCAATGCCTTGTTTCTTTCCACGGGTGTGCAGCTCAATAGTGAACTTTTGCGTCCGGTATTCAGTTGGATTGTGGAAAAAACGATTCATTTGGGTTCTGGCTTGTCACCGCTTCCGGACTACACAACAGAGCTGATCAAAAGCCCTGCCGGACGAGCAACAGTACGCGAATTTCTGGTGTCTGCTGATATCAGTATCAGCGATATCGAAGCCGTGTCGCACAAGGGCATTAGCCAGAAATTCCAGTTGAATCTGGCAGGCGGACCGGCACAAGTCAGTCAAGTAGAGCAGGAAATGTTCATCCCTCAATTCGTGCATGAAACAAAAAACGGATCGGCACGATTCGAACTGCATGAGGAATCTCTAGGTACTCAACGGCTCTATGCACTGGCCGCACCGGTTCTGGATGTTCTAAAAAATGGCCGGGTGCTGGTCGTGGATGAACTGGACAGCAGTCTGCACACCTTGCTGGTGCGGCGTCTGGTGGCAATGTTTCACGATAATACCTTGAACACTAACGGCGCCCAGCTTGTTTTCACGACGCACGACACCTCTTTATTGGAAAATACTCTATTCCGGCGTGATCAGGTCTGGTTTACGGAGAAAGACCGCAATCAGGCGACGCGACTATTTCCATTGACGGATTTCAGCCCGCGCAAGAAAGAGGCATTGGAGCGTGGCTATCTGTCAGGTCGCTATGGTGCGTTGCCCTTTTTCAACGATCCGCTGCCAACGCACAAGGCTGGCAAGCCCGTGCGATAAGAACACACGCCAATGGGGCAAGACAATCAACCGAAAGCCAGACAAGCGCGGCAACTTGTCCGCAGGAAAGCGCAACGAGCGAGCTATGACCGGATTCTTATCGTCAGCGAAGGTAGTAAAACGGAGCCACTCTACTTCAACGAGATTCGCGTACGACACAGGCTGCATACGGCCAATGTACAGGTGCGCTACAGCGAGTTCGGTACCCAACCATTGCAAGTCGTGGGGTACGCTCACGAGATCTTCTTGCGTGGAGACCTCGCCAAAAACATTCAAGTGCGTGCGTTCGAACAGGTATACGCAGTATTCGACCGCGACGATCACGACACTTACCATGCGGCGCTTGGTCGAGCCGATGCATTGAACGGAAAACTGCTCAACGACCTCGGTCAATCCGTCAAATTTCAAGCGGTTCCCTCAGTACCTTTTTTTGAATTGTGGCTATTGCTGCATTTTGAAGAAGTGCTGGCGCCGCTGCACCGGACAGAAGTCTACGAGCGATTGCGGCAGCATTTGGTCGGATATGAAAAGGGGCACGCGGGACATTTTGAAGCAACCCGGGAGTTGCTTGACGTTGCGAACGAACGAGCAACGCATCTGGCAGAAACCAACAATCCCCGTGACGGAGATGCCCCATATACTGGCATTCATCTATTGGTGAACTTGCTCACAATGCTTAAATTTGGGTGAAATAAGAATACGGTGAAGTGATACCACGCGGCGATATCAGGGTAGCGTTCGTGCGGAAACTGAAATACATCGGCCGTTCCCTTCAGCCCAGGATCTGCCGCGCCTTTGCCCGCGCCGCGTCGCGCTCGGCGGAAAAAATGTCGAGATACCCGGGATTGAACCATTTGGCGATACCGCTCTTGTAGCTCGAGCGCGCGAACAGCCGGTCGCGCCAGGCGGCGACCCGCGGTCGCTTGATGATCATGTCGTCCAGGCCGAGGTGTTCGAGGCGGATCAGGTAGGGCGCGTAGGCGATGTCGGCGAGCGAGAACGCGGGTCCGGCGAGCCACGGCGAACCGGCGAGCGCGCGCTCCATGTCGCGCGCGAGTTTGTCGAAACGCTGCACCGCCGGCGCGAAGAAAGGGGATTCCACGCCCCGCTCGACGTTGGCGCGCGAGCGCTCGCGCCGCGCCGCATCCACCATGTTGGCCAGCCACGCCTGGTAGTCGGCGGGCGGGCGCTTCAGCTGCTGGATGCGGAAGGCGATGCAGGTGCTGACGGTGCCGGTGGCGGCGTGCACTCCTTCGTCGAGCTGCTTCATCCACAAGCGCATGCGCGCGATGTCGTAGGGGTCGGCGGGCCGCAGCGCGGGCGCGGGCCAGGCGTCCTCGATGTATTCGATGATGACGTTCGACTCGATCACCGGCACGCCATCGTGCACCAGGGTGGGCACCACCTGGCCGGGATTCAGTTTCACGTACTCGGGCTGCTGCGCGTCGCCGGCGCGCAGGTTGAGGTGGTGGGCCGTCCACGCCAGGCCTTTCTCCGCCAGCGCCATGCGCACCTTGGCCGAGCATACCGACATGTCGTTGTGATAGAGCTCGATGGTCATTTTGATTTCCCCTGTTCAACGATCGCGGCGAGCCTGGCGCGCGCCGCCGGCTGGCCCTGCGTCATCAGGCCGATCAATTTTTCGTTGAACCATTTCGTCATCGCCGTCTGATAGCTCGGTCGCTGCTGCAGGCGATCGGCCCAGCCGGCCACCTGCGGCCGGCTGCGTATCAGCTGCTCCAGGCCCAGGTGTTCGAGGCGCGTCATGTAGGGCGTGTAGGCGATGTCCGCCAGGGAGAAGGTGTCGCCCGCCAGCCAGGGGGACGCCGACAGGGTGCGCTGCATGTCGTCGAGCAGCTTCGCATAGCGCGCCAGGGCGGGCGCGAAACCGGGCGCCTCCATGCCCAGTCGGATCGCCGAGCCGATGCGCTCGCGCCGTTCCTGCGTGGGAATCTTCGCCAGAAAGGCATCCAGTTCCGCGGGGCTCTTGCTCGCGTGCTGCAGGCGCAGCGCAATGCAGTAGCTGATGGTGCCGATGGCGGCGTGCACGCCTTCGTCGAGCTGCTTGGTCCACAGGCGCATGCGCGCGCGCCCGTGCGCATCGGCCGGCTTGAGCGGCGGCGAGGGCCACTTGTCGTCGAGGTATTCGCAGATGACCGTGGACTCGATCACCACCCTGCCGTCGTCGATCAGGGTCGGCACCACGCCGCCGGGATTCAACTTGAGGTACTCGGGCTTTTGCGCGTCCCCGGCGCCGAGATTGAGCCCGTGCGGCGTCCATTCCAGGCCTTTCTCGGCGCACACCTGGCGCACCTTGGCCGCGCACACCGACATGTCGCTATGGTAGAGCTCGAGCATCGTCATCTCCTCAGAGGGGCGCGGCGGCGAGCCACGCCTCGCCCTCCGCTTTGAGTGTCGCCAGTTCCGGGCTGCCGTTCGTGGGCAGGTCCAGGCGCGATTCGAATCCGTTGCTGGCCAGGGAATAGGCAATGTAGCGGTAGCCTTCGGGGAAGCGCTGCAGTTTTTCCATGTCCAGTTCGATGCGCACGCCGGGCACCACCGGATCGATGCGGTCTTTTTCGTAAATGGCGTCGCGCTTCAGGATGCGCCACACGCCCTCGCGCTTTTCCAGCCGGTCGTAGAAGCGGCCCCAGCCCATGCTGTCGACTTCCACGCCGTGCAGCACCACGCGATTCATGATGAAGGCGTTGCTCTCGGCGATGGCGCGGTGCCCCTTCAGGCTCGTCTGCGTGGCGCCCATGGAATGCTTGGCGCGCGAGCGGGTCTTGCGCATTTCCATCGAGCCCGCGAGAAACGCGCTGAACAGGCCGCTGAACCAGGTGACGCAGATCGTTCCCTCCGGATGGAAGGTGGTGCGCAGCCGCTCCCAATCGCCGGCGTCGCGCCAGAATCCCCAGTTCTGCACCAGCGTGGCGATCTCGTGCCGGTCCAGCATCTGCTGCAGTCGTTGGTCGTTGTTCATGCGCTTTTTACTTTCATGCTTGTCTCTTTCATTTTGATGGGTTGCCGCGCCTGGCGTATTTGCGGCAGTGAGCCGCGCGCCCTGTGCGCGGCGTTCCGGTCAGCCCCGCAATGTGACAGTCCAGGGGACGGGGTCGGCGGCATATTCGGCGAAAGGAGGCACCTCGAAGCTGTTGAGGATGATGCCTATCATGCTGTAGTGGCCGGTCAGCGTGATGGCTTCCAGCAGCTGTTTCCGCCCCAGTCCGGCCGCGTCCAGCGCTTCGCGGCGCACATCCGGCAATCTGTCAGTCATGCTTGATCAATTCCGTTCCTGCTTTTTTGCAAGTCTAAACGATCGCTCGCGATTATCGATTACCGGGATTGCGCGCACGGCAATATTGACAAAACAGGGTTTGCTTCGCAGAATTATCAAATAGTAAGATTTTCATCCGAATATTTCCGATTTTGTCCGAACTTGTCCGAACCCGCCCCAGCTCGTCCGGACTTCATAGCGCGTGGATTCAATACGAGGAGACTGCATGAGCGCCGCCCCGCATATCGCCTTCAGCCACATCGGCATCTTTGTCACCGACATCGACCGCATGGAAAAATTTTACAAGGGCCATTTCGGTTTCATCGCGACCGATCGCGGTGAGCTCGACACGCCGGCCGGCACGGCGCGCTTCGTCTTCCTCAGCCGCGACCCGCGCGAGCACCATCAGCTGGTGCTGGCGACCGGGCGGCCGGCCGATCTGAGTTTCAACATCGTCAACCAGATGTCGTTCCGCACGGATTCGCTGAAGTCGCTGCGGGATCTGCACACGGCCGTGGCGGCCGACCCGGACGCGAGCGACATCCAGCCGGTGACGCACGGCAACGCGATGTCGGTGTATTTCCGCGACCCGGAAGGCAATCGCATCGAACTTTTCATCGACACGCCCTGGTACGTCGACCAGCCGCTGCGGGTGCCTATGGACCTGTCGCTGCCCGACGACCAATTGTGGAAATGGGCGGAAGATTTCGCCCGCTCGCGACCCGGGTTCAAGCCGATAGCCGAGTGGGAGGCGGACATGTCGCGCCGCATGGGGGTGTCCTGAACACGGCGCTGCCGCACAGCGTCGCGGTGCCGAGCAGTGCCGCCTTGCCGCGCCGCTCCACGGTGCCGCGCCGCGCCGCTGCGCCACGCCGCGCGGCAGCAGCACGCGCCGCCCCGCACCCGGCGCGGCCGGCCGGGTCCAGTCTGGCGCGCATGCTCTCCATACTGGACCTGTACACCGTCAGGAAGCCGCTGTGGACCGCCGACGAATTGACTGAGCAACTCGGCTATTCGCGTCCCACCGGTTATCGCTACGTGCGCGAACTGTGCGCCGCCGGATTGCTGATGCGCATTCCCGGGGGCGTGTATCTGCTCGGCCCGCGCGTGCTCGAGCTGGATTTCGTCATTCGCCAGAGCGATCCGGTGCTGCATGCCGGCCGTCCCATCATGAAAGAGCTGCTGGAGCGCACCGGGTGCGACGTCACCTTGGCCAACATCTATGGCGACCAGATCCTCAACGTGCACCACGAGCCCGGCCCGCAGCCGCTGCGCCTGAGTTACGACCGCGGTCGCCCGCACCCGCTGTTCCGCGGCGCGACGGCGCGCGCGATCCTCGCGTTCCTGCCGCGCGCGCGGCTCAGGCGGCTGCACGAAACGCATGCGCGCGATGTGGCGGCGGCCGGGCTGGGGCGCAGCTGGGACGAATTTCGCGCGGCGCTGCAACCGGTGCGCAAACTCGGCTACAGCGTGTCGCGCGGCGAGCTCGACGCGCATCTCACCGGCATCGCGGCGCCGCTGATAGGATCACCGCGTGGTTCACCGCGGGGCGGCGCGCGCAGCGGGTCGCGGGATGTGCTCGGCAGTCTGACGCTGGTCACCGCGACCAGGCGTTTCGCGGCGCTCGACCACGCGGCGGTGGTGGCCATGCTGCTCGATGCGGCGCGGCGCATGAGCGAGGCGATCGCGGAAATTTCGCATCCCAGGGCGGCGGTGCGCGTGGGCGCGCCGGTGCGCTCGACACGCGCGAAGGCGTCGCCCAGGGCGGCACACATGGAAGCAATGCCACGTGCGCCGCTGAGGCGGGTCAACGGCGCTGAGGCGCGTCAAGCAACCCGGAACAGGGTCTGAGCAGCGTTCGATAAACAGTTCAAAGTTCCGGCGAATACGGGAGAAGCAATGATGAGACTGGCGATTGCGGCAATGGCAGTGGCACTGGCTGCGGCGTGCGCGCTGCCCGTGCTTGCCCAGGACTATCCCAGCAAGCCGGTCAAGTTCGTCGTCGGATTTCCACCGGGCGGCAGCACCGACGTGATCAGCCGCGTGCTCGGGCAGAAGCTCTCGGAGCGGCTGGGGCAGCCATTCATCGTCGAACAGAAGGTCGGCGGCGTGGGGCTGATTGCCAATGATTTTGTCGCCAAATCGCCTCCGGACGGCACCAGCATGGTGCTGCTCACCGGTGGCCATCCGGGCACGGCGGCCATCATGAAAAAGCTGCCCTACGATCCGGTGAAGGATTTCGGCATGGTGTCCACCGTCATCGCCTATCCGATGGTGATATCGGTGGCGCAGGACTCGCCCATCAAGTCGCTGCCGGATCTCTTCGCCCGCGCCAAGGCGCAGCCGGGCCGGATCAGTTTTTCCTCGGCGGGCATGGGCAGCCTGCACCACCTGCTGGGGGAATGGATGAACATCGAAGCCGGCACTAACATGCTGCACGTGCCTTTCAAGGGCGCGGCGCCGGCGATGGTCGAAGTGCTGGGCGGGCGCATCGACGTGATCATAGAGACGGCCACCTTCGCCTTCGGCCAGATTCGCGGCGGCAAGCTGCGCGGACTGGCGTTGTCATCGGCCGGCCGCTATCCGCTGATGCCGGAACTGCCGACGGTTGCCGAAACCGTGCCCGGGGTGGAATTCAGTTCCTGGCTGGGCGTGGCGGTGTCGCCGGGCACGCCGCGGCCGGTCGTGGACAAGCTGAACCGCGAACTGCGCGCGATCCTGGAGTTGGCCGACGTGAAGCAGCGCTTCGCCGAATTCGGCGGCGTGGCCACCGCTTCCAGTCCCGAGGAAATGCAGGCGCGCATCGAGCGTGAAATCGCGCGCTGGAGGCGTGTGGTAGAACTGAAAAACATCGAGCGACAATAACCGCCGGCAGAGATTGCAACTGCTTTCCATTCACGCTATTCACACTTCGAGGAGTCCCTCATGTCGAGAATTCCCAACGCGCAACTTACCCACTTCGGCCTCAACTGCAGGGACCTGAAGGCGATGACCGCGTTTTACCAGCGCCTGCTCGGGCTGGTGCAGACCGATGGCGGCGAATACTACGCCGGAGAAATCGTGTTCCTCAGCCGCAACCCGCAGGAACACCATCAGCTGGTGCTGGCCTCGGGGCGGCCCGCGGAAAAGGGCTACTCGCCCATCAATCAGATTTCGTTCCGCGTCGACAGTCTCGATGACCTGAAGTATTTCCACACTGCGCTGCAGAACGAGAAGGAAGTCGAGATCCAGCGCATCGTTACCCACGGCAACGCCTGGAGCATTTACTTCATGGATCCCGAAGGCAACCGGGTCGAGTTGTACACACCCTCGCCGTGGTACGTCGCCCAACCGTTCGGCATACCCATCGATCTGACCGACTCGGTGGAAAACCTCGTGGCCCACACCGAGGCGCTGCTCAAGGACAATCCGACCCGCCTGCCGATGCAGGAATGGTCCGACGGCCTGAAAGCGAGGATCAACCAATGACCGCGCGCGATGCAGTGGCGGGCGATCTCGCGAACGCCTCACCGGGGGGCGTCCCTGTGGCGGGGCCGGACGCGGCGGAACTCGTCGCGCGCGCGAAGGCGCTCGTTCCGGTGCTGCGCGAACGCGCGGCGCAAGCCGAGCGCGACCGGCGCCTGCCGCGCGAAACGCTGGCCGAGATTCACCGCGCGGGCATACTCAAGGTGCTGCAGCCGAAGAAGTTCGGCGGCCTGGAATCCGACTACGTGGTGTTCTCCGACATCATCCAGGAACTCGCGCAGGGCTGCGGCTCCAGCGCCTGGGTGTACAGCGTGCTGGGCGAGCACAAATGGGTGATCGCGATGTACCCCGAGCAGGCGCAGCTGGAAGTATGGGGCGAGGACAGCAACGCCGCGTCCTGCGCGAGTTTCGCGCCGGCCGGGTCGGCCGAGCAGGTGGCGGGTGGCCACCGGCTGAACGGCCGCTGGTCCTTCGCCAGCGGCTGCGATCATGCGCAGTGGGCGATCATCGGCTCGATGGTGAAGCAGAAGGAGGGCGCTCTCGTGTTGCGGGATTTTCTGATTCCGATGCATGAACTGACGATAGACGACGACTGGCATGTGCTCGGTTTGAACGGCACCGGCAGCAAGTCGCTGCTTGCGAAAGATGTCTTTGTTCCGGACCATCGCTCCGTGTCGCACGCCGAATTGTTTGCCGGGACCACGGCAGGCCGGCAGGTGCACGAGCAGTACCACCTGTGCCGCGCGCCGCGCGGCCTGATGGCCTCGTTCACCCTGATATCGGTCCTGGTGGGATTGTCGCGGCGGGCGGTGGATGTGTACGCGGAGATGACGGCGGGCAGGGTGTCGCGCGGTATACGCATCGCCGAGTCCGATGCGGTGCAACTCAAGCTGGCCGAAGCCGCGGCGGAGTCGGATACGGCGCGCATGCTGGTGCGCACCGTGTGCGAAGCGAACATCCGCGCACTGAAGAACTACGACGAAATCACCCTGGAACAGCGGGTCAGGACGCGGCGCGACATGGTGTTCGCGGCCAAACTCGCGAGGCAGGCGGCGGATCGCGTGTTCAGCGCAAGCGGCGGGCATTCGCTCTACGACAGCGCGCCCATGCAGGCGATATTTCGCGACGTGCTGGCGGCGAGTTCGCACCTGTTCATAAACTGGGAACTGGGCGCGGCGCCGTACGGGCAGTTTCGCCTGGGCATTCCCGTCGACAGCCCGTTTATCTGAAGGTGCCCGCTATGAATTTGTCATTCCCGCGAAAGCGGGAATCTATTTCCATGATTGCACGGGTTCCCGCCTCCGCGGGAACGACAACATTGGAATATACAGAGGCGCCCTGAAGCGCCTGTTTGTCCGAACCCGGGATTGTCCGCACCCGGGACCTGATTATCGACGGCTGCACTCCTGTAATCACGAAAGAACCACGACATGGCACAGATACTCACCCACCTGGACGGCGCGGTAGCGACAGTTCTGATTTCGAACCCGGCCAAGTACAACGCGATGAATCCCGAGATGTGGGATTCGATGCGCGCGGCGCTGGATAAATTCGACAGGGATCCGCAGGTGCGCGTCATCATTCTCGCCGGCGAAGGCGAAAAAGCGTTCGTGTCCGGCGCCGACATTTCGCGCTTCGGCGACGGCGGTCCATCATCGGGAAATGAAGGCGATGCGGAAACGGAAATGCCCTACATGGCGCCGATGCGCTGCGCCAAGCCGGTGATCGCGAAGATCCGCGGCATCTGCATGGGCGGCGGGCTGGGGCTGGCGGCGGCGTGCGACATCCGCATCTGCGCCGATAACGCGGTGTTCCGCATGCCCGCGGGCCGGCTCGGCCTGGGCTACGCCTACGACGGCATCAATCGCTACGTGGACCTCATCGGGCCGGCCAATACCCTCGACCTGTTCTTCTCCGCGCGCAAGTTCGATGCGGCCGAGGCGCTGCGCATGGGTTTTGTCATGCGCGTGGTGCCGGCCGCGCAACTGGATGCCGAAGTGGCCGAGTACTGCGCGCTGGTCGTCGACAACGCGCCCCTCACGCTGCGCGCGGCCAAGCAGGCGGTCGCGACCAGCCTCAAGAGCGGCGACGCTGCGCAGAAGGCGATCCTGCAGGCCATCATCAAGCAGTGCGCCGCCAGCGCGGATTTCCGCGAGGGCAAGGCCGCGTTCAAAGAGAAGCGCAAGCCGGTGTTCAAGGGCGAGTGACGCGGCGCGCGTCGTCCGCGATGAGGCGATGCTTGCGACCGACGTTCTGATCGTAGGCGCCGGGCCGTTCCACCCTGGACTTGTTCGGCCGCGGCTACACCTTGCTTGCATTCGGCGCGGCTGGGTCTGACCTGGGCGCGCGGGCTCAGGCCTTTCCCGTGAAGCCGGTAAGGCTGGTGGCCTGGAGCGCCGGATCGTTCCCGGATCTGATTTCAAGGCGCATGGCAGACCAGTTGACGCGGCAATGGGGACAGCCGGTGATCGTGAAAAACCGTCCTGGCGCGGGGCGGCATCGTGGCCGCGGAGGCGGCGCTGCAGGCGCCTGCAGACGGCCACACGCTGATCTGGGGTGATCCGGTCGGCTGGCAGATGTTCCTGCAGCACGAAGGGCGCGATCGAAGCGACCCGCAGACGGCGTCGCTGGTTCCGCTGGGACAGGTGGTGGATGTGCCCATGGTGTTGTTCGTCAGCGGCAAGTCGCCGGCGCGCAATCTGCAGGAACTGATCGCGCTGTCGCGGGCATCGAAGGATCCGCTGTTCTACGGCACGCCGGGAAGATACTCGGTGCACCACCTCGTGTTCGAGCACCTGGCGAGCAGGACCGGCGCGAACCTGCGCAATGCGCCCTTCAAGTCCATTTCGCAGATTGCGATCGCGGTTGCGGCCGGGGACATCGCGGCCTCGGTGGTCAGCCCGATCATCATCACCGGCATGCTCAAGGACGGGCGTTTGCGCGCGCTGGCCTGGTCGGGGAGCCGTCCCAACGAGGCGCTCGCCGATGTGCCCACGTTCGCGCAGGCGGGCGTACCGGACTTCGTATTCAGCATCAAGGCGGGCTTCTATGTCCACAAGGCGACGCAGCCCGAACTGGTGCAGCGGTTGAGCCGCGACCTCGCGGAAGCGCTGCGCCAACCGCAGGTGGCGTCGCTGATCACCAATGCCGGCGCCATTCCCGTCGGCTCCACGCCGCAGGAATTCGGCCAGGCGGTGCAGCGGGACATCGAATTGTTCGGCAAGGTGGCGCGCGATATCGCGGCGAAAGGCGACAATTGAATGGCGGAGTCTCAGCGTTGCCCTTTGAAATGTAATCGAGCTGCTGGTGACAAGTGACAATCCTGCTCCGTTCGTCCTGAGCCTGTCGAAGGACGGCACGCTCAGGGCGAACGCAATGATGCACGCGCTTTGACTTGCTCAGGACGAATGCAAGCGTATGTGTCCTTCGACAGGCTCAGGACGAACGCAAGCGTATGGGTCCTTCGACAGGCTCAGGACGAACGGAACGGGTCTGTCAGGTGTTATGGAAAGTTCAACAATAGAGTCGCCGGATTGCCGTCCAGCGCATTGACATCCAGCGCATTGATATCCAGCGCATTGCCATCCAGCGCATTGCCGTCCAACGCATTGCCATCCAGCGCATTGCCATCCAGCGCATTGCCATCCAGACAGGAGGCGCTGGTGCCGATGAAAATCAATCCGCCGTTTCGCCTCGAGCATTGCGGCAGCCTGATTGGACGTGGAAGTATGCCTGCTGGAATACGACAGGCCGGGCGCGGGCGACTTCGCGCCGCTGTGCTACATGCCCAAAGACAAATCCGTGTTACCGGGGCTCATCAGCACCTAGCTGAGGGAAGTCGAATCCGCCGATTCGCTGAAAGCGCGCATCGACGAAGCCGCCCGCTACGCGGACAAGGCGCAACTGGGCTTGTGTCCGCAGTGCGGATTTGCCAGCGGTTTCGGCTACGACAGGCTGAGCATCGATGACGAGGAGCGCAAGCTCGCGCGCTTGGTCGAGGTGGCTCACGATGTGTGGGGGTGAGGCGCGGCGCTGAACCAGACACAGCTGCGACACGAGGCATTAACAGATAGTCCTCCCAGGCCGCGACCGTCCAGATCAGCCTGTCAGGCATCCACCAGCGCCCTCGCCCGGGTCTTGCCGCGGCGCAACTGTTCAATCGAGCGCGCGAGATGGGCGGCGTTGGCAGGCGTCTTCAGCAGGTGCACGGTTTCCATCAGGCTGTTGAAGGTGTCGAGCGACATCACCACGGCGTCGGCATCATCGCGGCGGGAAATCACGGCATAGTCCGCGTCCTGGACGACGCCGTCGATGACGCGTTTGAGGTTGTTGCGGGCTTCTGAAAAGTTGAAGACGCGCATGCTGGGTTCTCCGGATCGGCCTGGTGGGCATGTTCAATATGCTGCACAAGTCTAATGCGATGGCGGGTTCATCGCAATGCTCAGTCTTGTCCAACGAGGTATGAGCCTGGAGGAAGGCTCGACATTCCATTGAGGAATGAGCCTGGAAGGGCACAAGGGAGGTGGCAAGGCGGCTGACAGGCAAGCTGCGCGGGCGCGGTGGGTTGATCATCTACGGATGGTCATCGAC
>SHXF01000082.1 GCA_009693435.1 Betaproteobacteria bacterium
GTGCTGGCCAAGCCCGGGTCGATCACCCCGCACACCAAGTTCGAGTGCGAGGTGTACATACTGTCGAAGGAAGAGGGCGGTCGGCACACGCCGTTCTTCCCGGGGTACCGGCCGCAGTTTTACTTCCGCACCACCGATGTGACCGGCAGCTGCGAGCTGCCCGCCGGCACCGAGATGGTGATGCCGGGGGACAACATCAACATGGTGGTGACGCTGATAGCGCCGATCGCCATGGAGGACGGGCTGCGTTTTGCCATCCGCGAGGGCGGCAAGACGGTCGGCGCCGGCGTCGTAGCGAAAATTATCGAATAGGCATAGTACGAGGCGGAAAGAGATTCGGAAAGTCCTGCAAGGGTATTCCGACTTAGCTTCCCGCCCCGGGATTTTCAGAAGGCCAATAGCTCAACTGGCAGAGCGTCGGTCTCCAAAACCGAAGGTTGGGGGTTCGATTCCCTCTTGGCCTGCCAAGAAACAGGCGAACGGCGGACGGCGAGCGAGCGCAAGCATCGACTCACCGAAAGGTACATGGCAGACAAAATAAAGATTGCAGTTGCGGTGCTGCTGTTGTTGGCAGGCATCGCGGGATTCTATTTCCTTTCCGCCAGCCCCACGGTCGTTCGCCTTGCGAGCATCCTGGCGGGTATTGCGGCGGCGGTAGCGGTCGCGTGGTTTTCGCAGCCGGGCCACGCATTTCTCGCATTCGCGAAAGAGTCCGCGGACGAGACCAAGAAAGTCGTCTGGCCGACTCGGAAGGAATCGTTTCAAACGACGGGAGCTGTGTTCGCCTTCGTGGTGGTGATGGCGGTTTTTCTCTGGATTACCGACAAGAGCCTCGAATACATGATGTATGACCTGATTCTGGGCTGGAAAAAATGACAATGCGCTGGTACGTGGTTCACGCCTACTCCGGTTTCGAGAAATCGGTGCAGCGCACGCTGATTGAGCGCATCGCGCGCGCCGACATGCAGGACAAATTCGGCAAGATCATGGTGCCCACCGAGGAAGTGGTGGAAATGCGCGCCGGTCAGAAAAATATAACGGAGCGCAAGTTCTTCCCCGGTTATGTGCTGGTCGAGATGGACATGACCGATGAAGCCTGGCATCTCGTGAAGAACACGCCGAAGGTCACCGGGTTTGTCGGCGGCGCACATGGGCGCAAGCCGCCACCCATCAGTGACAAGGAAGTGCAGAGCATCATGCAGCAGATGCAAGAGGGCGTAGAGAAGCCCAAGCCCAAGGTGCTGTTCGAAACCGGGGAGGCGGTGCGGGTCAAGGAAGGTCCGTTCACCGATTTTCACGGCATGGTCGAGGACGTGAATTACGACAAATCAAAACTTCGTGTGTCTGTGACGATATTCGGTCGCGCGACACCCGTTGAACTCGAGTTTGCACAGGTTGAGAAGGCGTAGGAAGCCAATTGAGTTTTTGAAACGGGCGGATGGCATATGAGAGGCAGCGTTTTCCATAGGCCGTTCCAGCGGTAGTCAAACGGGGAGGATGCGTAGTTCGCATCCGATTGCACCCATCAGGAGAATTGAATGGCAAAGAAGATTGTCGGCTATATAAAACTGCAGGTTCCTGCAGGCAAAGCCAATCCCAGTCCGCCCATTGGGCCCGCACTCGGCCAGCGTGGGCTGAACATCATGGAATTCTGCAAGGCATTCAACGCGCAGACGCAGAAAGTCGAACCGGGTCTTCCCTTGCCGGTAGTGATCACGGCCTATCAGGACAAGAGCTTCACGTTCATTATCAAGACGCCGCCTGCCACAGTGCTGATAAAGAAGGCTGCGGGCATCGAAAAAGGCAGCAAGACGCCGCATACCGACAAAGTCGGCCGGATAACCCATGCGCAGGCAGAGGAAATCGCCAAGACCAAGACTCCGGACCTGACGGCAAGTGATCTCGCCGCGGCAGTGCGAACCATTGCAGGTAGCGCCCGTTCGATGGGCATAATCGTGGAGAGCCCGAAATGAGCCAGGTTTCGCAAAAACTGAACAAACGGCAAAAGGCTTGGGGTGATTTGGGCGACAACACCAGGAACTTCGCCGCAATCGACGCGTTGAACAAGGTCAAGGGAAATGCGACAGCGAAGTTCGACGAGTCGATCGACGTTGCCGTCAATCTGGGCATTGATGCCAAGAAATCGGATCAGACGGTACGCGGATCCGTCGTGCTGCCTGCGGGCACGGGCAAACACGTCCGGGTAGCCGTGTTTGCGCAGGGTGACAAGGCGATTGCGGCTAAAGCAGCCGGTGCTGAAATCGTCGGTCTGGAAGACCTCGCGGAAGCCATCAAGGCCGGCAAGATCGATTTTGACGTGGCGATCGCCAGTCCCGACACCATGCGTGTGGTTGGACAGCTTGGCCAGATCCTCGGCCCGCGCGGACTGATGCCCAATCCGAAGGTCGGAACGGTGACTGCAGATGTAGCCACTGCGGTCAAGAACGCCAAGGCCGGCCAGGTTCAGTACCGTGCCGATAAGGCCGGCATAGTTCAGTGTTCGATCGGGCGTGCGTCTTTTGGCCCCGAGAAGCTTCAGGAAAACCTGCTCGCGCTCATCGATGCGCTCAACAAATCAAAGCCGTCGGGTTCGAAGGGCGTATACCTGCGCAAGGTTTCGGTCTCCAGCACCATGGGGCCCGGGGTGCGCGTTGACGTTGCCTCGCTAGGTGCCACCCAGTCGCAGCAGTAACGATTGATTCCGCCCGCTGCAGAACCTGCATTGGGCAAGATGAGCAATGGCCGCCCGGGAAGCCGGCCGCAGAACTTTGGGCTGCAACAGCAGTTGACCGCCGCTGCAGGTTATCAAAGACCGTTGGGGTACTGTGTGAAAAAGAGCATCGTGGGTGGACGGCGCAAGCTGACCGGCCCGGACGTTTCGGACTTCGCAGGACTTAATCGGAGCAATGGAGCACTGGTTAAACGAGAAGGCGGCACACTGCCCTCGCGATTTACTGCGACATTGCCACCCAACGCAGATGGCGAACCCCAGAAACAGGATGACTCCTGGATACAAGGTCGCCGTGGTTGCCGCGCGCCATTTGGAGTGCGGAGTTGACAAGTGGAGGTAGACCTTGGGTCTCAATCTTGATAGCAAGAAGGCGGTCGTCGCCGAAGTATCCGCGCAGGTTGCGGGTGCCCAGGCGATCGTGCTCGCCGAGTACCGTGGTCTGGGAGTGGGTCACATGACCGAGTTGCGCCGTCAGGCGAGGACTTCGGGCGTGTATCTGCGAGTTCTCAAGAATACCCTGGCCCGTCGTGCGGTGGAAGGCACTCCGTTCCAGGGACTGTCGGTGCATATGAAGGGGCCTCTGGTGTACGGCATTTCGCCTGATCCAGTGGCAACCGCCAAATTGCTCGACGGTTTTGCAAAGGCCAACGACAAGCTCGTGATTCGAGCGGGTGGCATGCCAAACGCCGTGATTTCCGCCAAGGAAGTCAAGGCCTTGGCCACACTGCCGTCCCGCAATGAGTTGCTCGCGACTTTGTTGGGAACGATGCAGGCCCCGATCGTGCAGTTTGCGCGCACGTTGAACGAGGTGCCAGGGCGCTTCGTTCGCACGCTCGCTGCGGTCCGTGACCAGAAAGAGACATCGGGTGCCGCCGCTTGAAAGCTGCGCCCGACCATCCCCAACCCGATTTTAAAAATTATTGATTCAGGAGAATTATCAAATGGCTGTCCAAAAAGCTGAAATCCTCGACGCAATTGCAAACATGACGGTTCTGGAACTGTCGCAACTGATCAAGGATCTGGAAGAAAAATTTGGCGTGTCCGCCGCCGCGGCTGCTGTTGCAGTGGCAGCACCTGCTGCCGGTGCTGGCGCGGCTGCTGCTGAAGAGCAGACCGAGTTTACGGTAATCCTTTCCGCTATAGGCGACAACAAGGTAAACGTCATTAAGGCAGTGCGGGAAATTACCGGCCTTGGCTTGAAGGAAGCAAAGGATCTGGTCGATGCCTCACCCAAGCCTATCAAGGAAGGCGTGACCAAGGCAGATGCCGATGCGATTGCGAAGAAGCTGACCGACGCAGGTGGCAAGGCGGAGATCAAATAATAATCGGCACGCGCATTTCCGGGCTGGCGGTGGCGATCGCATTCGCCGCCGCTGGTCGCTTGTTCTTCAAAGCAATATCCCAAGAGGGCAGCAGAGAGGGGCGGGAAACTCCGGTTCTTTCCTTTGTCTCCTGTCTTCTGGCCGCTGAAACGGAGCACTCATGACCGCCTTGACCTATTCTTCCACAGAGAAAAAGCGCATTCGCAAGAGTTTCGCGAAGCGCGCCAGTGTGCTGAACGTACCGTTCCTGCTGGCCACCCAGCTTGAGTCGTACATGGGATTCCTGCAGGCGGCATCGGCCCCGCAGTCCCGCAAGAACGAGGGCCTGCAGGCAGCCTTCACATCCATTTTCCCGATCTCGAGCCATTCGGGTAACGCCAAGCTCGATTTTGTAAGCTACCAGCTCGGCGAACCGCCCTTCGATGTGAAGGAATGCCAGCAGCGCGGTCTGACCTATGCGTCGCCGTTACGGGCAAAGGTGCGCCTGACGATCATGGATAGGGAGGCGACGAAGCCGACCGTCAAGGAAGTGAAGGAGCAGGAAGTATATATGGGTGAAATACCGCTCATGACCACGACCGGGTCGTTTGTCATCAACGGTACCGAACGCGTCATTGTGTCCCAGCTTCATCGTTCGCCCGGGGTGTTTTTCGAACACGATCGAGGCAAGACGCATTCCTCCGGCAAGCTGCTGTTTTCCGCACGCATCATTCCCTACCGCGGTTCCTGGCTCGACTTCGAGTTTGATCCCAAGGACTACCTGTACTTCCGCGTCGACCGTCGCCGCAAGATGGCCGTAACCATTTTGCTGAAGGCGATCGGCATGAGCCCCGAGGCGATCCTCGGGGCATTCTATGATTTCGACTCATTCCAGCTCTCCAAGACCTCGAGCCAGTTCGAACTGGTACCCGAGCGCCTGCGCGGAGAAATTGCGCGGTTCGATTTCGCCGATAAATCGGGCAAGGTGATTGTGCAGAAGGACAAGCGCATTACCGTCAAGCATATCCGCGACATGGAAGCGGCGGGCCTGAAGAGCATGGTCGTGCCGGACGAATTCCTGCTTGGACGCGCACTTGCGCGGGACGTGATCGACAGGGAGTCCGGCGAGATTCTCGCCAACTCCAACGACGAAATCACGGACACCCTTCTCGGGCAGTTGCGCGAAGCAGGTATCGAATCGGTGCAGACAATCTATACCAATGATCTGGACCAGGGCGGCTATATTTCCCAGACGCTCAAGATTGACGAGACGATGGACCAGACTGCCGCCCGAGTTGCGATGTACCGCATGATGCGCCCGGGTGAGCCGCCTACCGAGGACGCGGTCGAATCGCTGTTCAACGGCCTGTTCTATTCCGAAGAACGATACGATCTGTCGGCTGTAGGGCGCATGAAATTCAATCGGCGCGCGTATCCGGCCAAGATGGATGAAAAAGCACCGAGCTGGCTGCAGAATTTCTACAAGCGTGTCGGAACCAAGAGCGCGGAAGGTGCGGGAACGCTGTCCAACGAGGACATTCTTGCAGTGGTCGGTATCCTGGTCGAACTGCGCAACGGTCGCGGTGAAATTGATGACATCGATCATCTCGGCAATCGACGGGTGCGTTCTGTCGGCGAACTGGCTGAAAACCAGTTTCGCGCCGGCCTGGTACGCGTCGAGCGCGCGGTCAAGGAGCGGCTCTCGCAGGCCGAATCGGAGAATCTGATGCCGCATGATCTGATCAATGCGAAACCGATTTCCGCGGCGATCAAGGAGTTTTTCGGTTCGTCCCAGCTTTCGCAGTTCATGGACCAGACCAATCCGCTGTCGGAAATCACCCACAAGCGCCGCGTCTCCGCTCTTGGACCGGGCGGTCTGACGCGGGAGCGCGCCGGTTTCGAAGTGCGCGACGTGCACCCGACGCACTACGGCCGCGTTTGCCCGATCGAAACACCGGAAGGTCCGAACATCGGACTGATCAATTCGCTGGCATTGTTTGCACGCACCAATGAATACGGTTTCATGGAAACACCGTACCGCAAGGTGGCAAATGGCAGGGTCACCGATCAGATTGACTTCCTGTCGGCGATCGAAGAGGGCAACTTCGTCATCGCACAGGCGAATGCGCAGTTGGACAAGTCCGGCACGCTGCTGGACGACCTCGTTTCCTGCCGTTCGAAGAACGAGTTTGCACTTGCAACCCCGGATCGCGTTCAGTATATGGACGTCGCGCCGGCGCAAATCGTTTCGGTGGCAGCATCGCTTATTCCGTTCCTGGAGCACGACGACGCCAATCGAGCGCTGATGGGTTCGAACATGCAGCGCCAGGCCGTGCCCTGCCTGCGGCCGGAAAAAGCACTCGTTGGAACCGGCATCGAACGCACAGTCGCGGTCGACTCGGGAACTGCGGTGCAGGCGCTGCGAGGCGGCATTGTGGATTATGTCGACGCGAGCCGCATTGTCGTGCGTGTGAACGACGCCGAAACCCTGCCGGGTGAAGTGGGCGTCGATATCTACAATCTCGTCAAATACACCCGCTCCAACCAGAATACGAACATCAACCAGCGCCCGCTGGTGAAAGTGGGAGAGCGTATCGCCAAAGGCGACGTGGCGGCCGATGGCGCTTCTACTGATATGGGCGAACTTGCCCTGGGCCAGAACATGCTGGTCGCGTTCATGCCTTGGAATGGTTACAACTTCGAGGATTCGATACTGATCTCGGAGCGCGTGGTTGCGGAGGACCGCTACACCTCCATCCACATCGAGGAACTGACGGTCGTGGCGCGTGATACCAAGCTCGGACCGGAAGAAATTACGCGGGATATTTCCAACTTGTCCGAGGCGCAACTGGCGAGGCTCGACGAGTCCGGCATAGTCTACATTGGCGCAGAAGTTGAAGCGGGAGATGTACTCGTTGGCAAGGTGACGCCGAAAGGTGAAACCCAGTTGACGCCGGAAGAAAAGCTGCTGCGGGCCATTTTCGGCGAGAAGGCTTCCGACGTAAAAGACACGTCGCTGCGCGTGCCATCGGGGATTTCAGGCACGGTCATCGATGTCCAGGTATTTACCCGCGAGGGAATAGAGCGAGACAAGCGTGCCCAGAACATCATCGACGAGGAACTGAAGCGCTACAAGACCGACCTTGCCGACCAGATGCGTATCGTCGAGGGCGATGCATTCGAGCGAATCGAGCGCCTGCTGGTGGGCAAGACCGCGAACGGTGGTCCCAAGAAGCTGGCCAAGGGGACAAAGATCACCAAGGGCTACCTTGAAGAGTTTGACCGTTACCACTGGTTCGATATCAGGCTGGCCAGCGAAGAGGCTGCGGCACAGCTGGAACAGTTGAAGGACAGCCTGACACGCATGCGGGAAGAATTCGACAAGGCCTTCGAATCGAAGAAGAAAAAACTCACCCAGGGCGACGAGCTTCCGCCCGGCGTGCAGAAGATGGTCAAGGCGTACGTAGCGGTAAAGCGGCGACTGCAGCCTGGCGACAAGATGGCGGGCCGCCATGGCAACAAGGGCGTGATTTCCAAGATCGTTCCCATTGAAGACATGCCTTGCATGGCCGATGGCACGCCCATGGACATCGTGCTCAATCCGCTGGGTGTCCCCTCCCGGATGAACGTCGGTCAGATTCTCGAAACACACCTTGGCTGGGCGGCAAAAGGCCTTGGTGTGAAGATCGGTGAAATGCTGAAGGCGCACGAGAAGGTGGCCGATGTGCGCAAGTTCCTCAACCGAATTTACAACGAGAGCGGCAAGGCCGAGGATCTGAGCAGCCTGGAGGATGCCGACATCCTGGCACTTGCGGCGAATCTCAGGGCGGGTGTTCCGTTTGCCACCCCTGTGTTCGACGGGGCTTCCGAGGACGAAATAAAGCAGATGCTGGAAATAGCGGGTTTGCCCCGCAACGGGCAGATCACCCTGTACGATGGACGAACCGGCGATGCTTTCGATCGATCCGTGACGGTAGGGTACATGCACGTGCTGAAATTGCATCACTTGGTGGACGACAAGATGCACGCGCGCTCCACCGGACCGTACAGCCTTGTCACGCAGCAGCCGCTCGGCGGGAAAGCTCAGTTCGGCGGTCAGCGCTTTGGCGAGATGGAGGTCTGGGCGCTGGAAGCATACGGAGCCGCGTATACCCTGCAGGAAATGCTCACGGTGAAATCGGACGACATCAATGGCCGGACCAAGGTCTATGAAAACATCGTCAAGGGCGACCACAAGATCGAAGCCGGCATGCCCGAGTCATTCAACGTGCTGGTGAAGGAAATTCGCTCGTTGGCGATCGACATCGATCTGGAGCGTCATTGATGCACAGAGGCGATCCAATGAAGAGCACGAAATTGGCCAGGCAGGCGCCGCTATCGCGCGCGATCCCGGCCGTCCTCGCGCCACCGGTGTTTCAGGTTTTCCTTGATTTGCACCCAACGCATAATCGGAGTGACAAATGAAAGCACTGCTCGATTTGTTCAAACAGGTAACGCAGGAAGAAGAGTTCGACGCAATCAAGATCGGCATTGCATCGCCTGAGAAGATCCGTTCCTGGTCGTATGGCGAAGTGAAGAAACCCGAGACAATCAATTACAGGACGTTCAAGCCTGAACGCGATGGCTTGTTCTGCGCCAAGATTTTCGGTCCGATCAAGGACTATGAGTGCCTGTGCGGAAAATACAAGCGCCTGAAACACCGCGGCGTGATCTGCGAAAAATGCGGCGTGGAAGTGACGCTCGCCAAGGTGCGCCGGGAACGCATGGGCCATATCGAACTCGCGAGCCCGGTGGCGCACATCTGGTTTCTGAAATCCCTGCCCTCGCGCCTT
Source organism: Betaproteobacteria bacterium (assembly GCA_009693435.1). The sequence continues at coordinate 8,865 of SHXF01000082.1, forward strand.
GGACTCGTGCTCGACATGACCCTGCGCGACATTGAACGAGTGCTCTATTTTGAAGCGTTCGTCGTGACCGATCCGGGCATGACGCCGCTGAAGCGGGCACAACTCCTCTCCGAAGATGATTACCTTGCCAAGGTCGAGGAATTCGGCGACGACTTCCAGGCGGTGATGGGGGCAGAGGGCATTCGCGAACTGCTGCGCACCATGGACGGGGATCATGAAATCGAGTCGCTCCGCAAGGAACTCGAGACGACCGGTTCCGACACCAAGATCAAGAAAATCGCCAAGCGGCTGAAGGTGCTGGAGGGTTTCCAGAAGTCAGGGATCAAGGCCGACTGGATGGTGCTGGAAGTGCTGCCGGTGCTGCCACCTGAATTGCGGCCTTTGGTCCCCCTGGATGGTGGGCGTTTCGCGACGTCCGACCTGAACGACTTGTATCGCCGGGTGATCAACCGTAACAACCGCCTGAAGCGCCTGCTGGAACTTAAGGCGCCCGAAATCATCGTGCGTAACGAGAAGCGCATGCTGCAAGAAGCCGTGGACTCGCTGCTGGACAACGGCCGGCGCGGCAAGGCGATGACCGGGGCCAACAAGCGTCCGCTCAAGTCGCTCGCCGACATGATCAAGGGCAAGGGAGGGCGTTTCCGCCAGAACCTGTTGGGCAAGCGTGTGGACTACTCGGGCCGTTCGGTGATCGTCGTGGGTCCGCAACTGAAACTGCACCAGTGCGGCCTGCCGAAGAAAATGGCGTTGGAACTGTTCAAGCCGTTCATCTTCCACAAGCTGGAGATGCAGGGCATAGCCACCACCATCAAGGCGGCAAAGCGGGAGGTGGAAGCCGAGACTCCAGTCGTATGGGACATACTCGAGGAAGTTATTCGGGAGCATCCGGTCATGCTGAACCGAGCCCCGACTTTGCACCGCCTCGGCATCCAGGCTTTCGAGCCGGTGCTGATAGAGGGTAAGGCGATTCAGCTGCATCCGCTGGTATGTGCCGCGTTCAATGCCGACTTCGACGGCGACCAGATGGCGGTACACATTCCGCTTTCACTGGAAGCGCAGATGGAAGCAAGGACGCTGATGCTGGCCTCCAACAATATCCTCTCGCCTGCCAACGGCGACCCAATCATCGTACCGTCCCAGGACATCGTGCTTGGCTTGTACTACGCGACTCGCGAGAGGATCAATGCAAAAGGCGAAGGCATGTCGTTCGTCGACGTGTCGGAGGTGCTGCGTGCCTATGAGTCCGGCATGGTCGAACTGCATACGGCGGTAGCGGTGCGGATTCGCGAATCCGAGTTCGGGCCGAATGGCGAAAAAATCGAGAAGCAAACGCGTTATCAGACCACGGTGGGCCGTTCGCTCCTGTCTGAAGTTCTGCCTACCGGGCTGCCATTCGATCTGATCAACAAGGCGCTGAAAAAGAAGGAAATTTCGAAACTGATCAACGCCGCTTTTCGCCGTTGCGGATTGCGCGAGACGGTCATTTTCGCGGACAAGCTGATGCAGGCGGGGTTCACCTTCGCCACCCGCGCGGGCATTTCGATCTGTGTGGATGACATGCTGATCCCGCAGCAGAAGCACAAGCTGATTGCCGATGCCGAGAAAGAAGTGAAGGAAATCGAGCAGCAATACACCTCGGGCCTGGTCACGGCCGGCGAGCGCTACAACAAGGTGGTCGATATCTGGGGACGCGCCGGCGACCAGGTGGGCAAGGCAATGATGGAACAGCTTTCGCATCAGCAGGTAGTGGACCGCACGGGCAAGACGGTCAGGCAGGAGTCATTCAACTCGATTTACATGATGGCTGATTCGGGAGCGCGGGGTTCCGCCGCACAGATCCGTCAGTTGGCGGGTATGCGCGGCCTGATGGCAAAACCGGACGGTTCGATAATCGAGACGCCAATCACGGCGAATTTCCGGGAAGGCTTGAACGTACTGCAATATTTCATTTCCACCCACGGCGCACGCAAGGGCCTTGCCGACACCGCTTTGAAGACGGCGAATTCAGGGTATCTGACCCGCCGTCTGGTCGATGTTACCCAGGATCTAGTCGTGACCCGGGACGATTGCGGCACGTCCAATGGCGTGGCAATGAAGGCGCTGGTCGAAGGCGGCGAGGTGGTCGAAGCATTGCGCGAACGCATCCTCGGACGAGTCACAGTGGCCGATGTGCTGAATCCCGAGTCGCAGGAAACCCTCTACGAAGCCGGCGTGTTGCTGAATGAAGACGAGGTGGACAACATAGAGGCGTTGGGCATAGACGAGGTTCGTGTGCGCACCCCGCTCACCTGCGAAACACGCTGGGGTTTGTGCGCCAAGTGCTATGGCCGCGATCTCGGCCGCGGTTCACTGGTGAACAGCGGCGAAGCAATTGGTGTAATGGCGGCACAGTCGATCGGTGAGCCGGGCACACAACTGACGATGCGCACATTCCACATCGGTGGTGCTGCTTCCCGTACTGCCGTGGCCAGTCAGGTAGAGGCCAAGTCGAACGGCACGGTGCGCTTTACGCCGCAGATGCGCTATGTCACCAGCCCGAAGGGCGAGAAGGTGGTTATCTCGCGCACGGGTGAAGTGCTGGTAACCGACGATAACGGTCGCGAGCGCGAGCGTCACAAGGTGCCTTATGGCGCAACCCTGACCGTTTCCGATGGCACGCAGGTCAAGGCCGGCCAGATGCTTGGTGCATGGGACCCGCATACGCGGCCCATCATCACCGAGTACGCGGGGACTGTGCGGTTCGAGAACGTGGAGGAAGGCGCAACGGTCGCAAAGCAGATGGACGAGGTTACCGGTCTTTCAACGCTGGTTGTCATAGATCCCAAGCGTCGTGGCAGTGCCGCAGCCAAAGGGGTTCGGCCGCAGGTAAAGCTGCTTAACGAGGCGGGCGAAGAAGTCCGCATCGGTGGAACCGATCACTCGGTTACCATTTCCTTCCAGGTCGGTTCGCTTATCACCGTGAAAGACGGTCAGCAAGTTGCGGTTGGGGAGGTGCTGGCTCGGATTCCCCAGGAAACGTCGAAGACCAGGGACATCACGGGCGGTCTGCCGCGTGTCGCCGAATTGTTCGAGGCTCGCGCCCCCAAGGATGCCGGCATGCTTGCGGAAGTTACCGGCACGGTGTCATTCGGCAAGGACACCAAGGGAAAACAGCGTCTGGTTATCACAGATCTCGAGGGTGTTGCGCACGAGTTCCTGATCACCAAGGAAAAGCACGTCATGGTTCACGACGGCCAGGTGGTCAACAAAGGCGAGAGCATTGTTGACGGTCCGGCCGACCCGCACGATATCCTGCGGCTGCAGGGTGTCGAGGCGCTGGCGCGCTACATCATCGACGAAGTGCAGGATGTGTACCGCCTCCAGGGCGTGCGCATCAACGACAAGCACATTGAAGTGATCGTTCGCCAGATGTTGAGGCGGGTGCAGGTAGAGGACCCGGGCGACACGCGCTTCATTCCCGCCGAGCAGGTGGAACGGGCCGATCTGCTGGATGAGAATGAGCGGGTCGTGGCCGAAGGAAAGAATCCTGCGACCTTCAGCTACATGCTACTTGGCATCACCAAGGCGTCACTCTCGACCGATTCGTTCATTTCGGCGGCGTCGTTCCAGGAGACCACCCGGGTCCTCACGGAAGCTGCAATCATGGGCAAGAAGGACGACCTGCGCGGCCTGAAGGAAAATGTCATTGTCGGCCGGTTGATTCCAGCGGGCACCGGCATGGCGTACCACCAGGCGCGGAAAAACGCGGCTGCGACGCCGTTATTCGAGGAGGGAACCGCGACGACGGAAGCTGAGGTGGTACCGGCCGAAAGCGCCTGAAGCGGGTCCACTTGGCAGCAGGGACCGCGGAAACGGTCCCTGCTCTTGTTGATGAAGCTGACAGGAGCGCTCGGTCAGGCCAGCGCCCTCGCAGTATCGGCTTTCCACTCGGCCATGGTCTTGAAGGTGGGGTCCTTTCCGTGCCGAGCGACGATCTCGTCGAGGAGCTGTTCATCGGAAAGGCGGAGATCCAGCTGCCCTATGACGGGCTGACGCACGTAGCAAGGTGTGTCCCAAAAGAACTCAAGACGATTGCCTTCGGGATAGCGGTAATACACCGAGAGCCACGAGCCGTGGGATACGGGCTTGATAGCCGCAACACCGGCTATTGCGAAGGGAATCGTGGCGGCGGCGCGGGTCGCCTAACGTGTCCACCCGGAACGCAACGTGGTTAAGAGGGTCACCCTCACTCGCTCCGCCCGCTTGCCAGCGCAATCTGATGATGCTCTGTTTCGGGATCGAGCGTCAGGAAGCAGATGTCGTTGCCGCGGGCCTTGCCTATATCAGACAGGTGGAAGCCCAGGACGCTGGTGTAGAACGTGAGCATCCGCCGGAAGTCGCAGCAGAAAATCACGATGTGGCTGATGCGTGCCCGCCCTTGTTTCATCTATGCCACCTTGAGGACAGTCGCGAACGTGAGGTCAGCCACGAACGAAGTCGCATCACGCCGTGTGGCGCGCGGCCATTCCAGAATATTCTCCCGCCTCTACATGAACCGAAGGGGGTGTTTGGCATGGACTGAGAGCATGGCCCAGTGGAACTATTTTATCTGTCGATCTTCTTTCTCGTGGTCGATCTGCATCGCCTCAAGAAAACGGGACACCAGGTTGTATCCGCCAACGGTTGCCGTCAGTTCCACCAGTTCGCGGTCGCTCAGATGCGCCCTCACTGCGGCGAATACCGCCTCCGGAACGCGGATCTGTCTGGTCATCGCCTCCGTGTATTCGATGACTGATTTTTGCGCCGCGTCGTAGCAATCGGCGTGCGCCCAGTCTGCCAACGAATCGATCTGGTCCTGGGTCAATCCTTCGCGCAGCCCGATCGGAGCGTGGGCCTGGAATTCATAGGGCGCGTCGTTGAGGACTGCTACATGCATGATCGCCAGTTCCCGCAGTGCACCCGGCAGCTTGCTCTTCTGGCGAATTGCCGTAAACAGCCGGAGCCAGCCCTCCGCGACCGGCGGACTGTGCATGAGCATCCTGTAGAGGTTAAGGAAGCGGCCCCCGCGCTCGGCTTTGATCGTCGCCACGAGGGCACTGTGTTCGTTGCAATCCTGCTCGCTCAGTAAAGTGAGGCGGGCCACGATAATCTCCTTCAGTCAGGTCAGCTGGAAATGGCGAATGCCAAGGCAGGCCCCCCTGCATGCAACATGGATGCGGTAGGCGCATCTGCCCGGATTGATCGGAACAGGCAGGCCGCTACGGTCCGCAGTACGACCAAGCTTACCCGCGACGGACCAAGTTGTCTGCAGCAAGGCTTTCGGGGGCGCAGCGAACAAACTCATGCGCTGCGCGCCCCCCGTTTCTTCGTTGCACCTGCCCCATTCGCCCGTGATTTTCGGGGAAGAGGCCGGAAAAGAAATAAGGCGACTATCACCAGTGCTGCACCCGCCAGTTGGGCAGGGGCGAGTCGCTGGCCAAGAATCATCGCGCTGAGTATGATCGAAGTCACCGGCTCGAAATTCATGTAAAACGCGGATTTCATGGGGCCGATCGAACCTGCCGCCACGAGCAAGCCGATGATGCCGACGCCAAACACGACAGGCAGCGCCGCCATTCCGAACCAGCCGAGCGAGGTGTGTGGAAAGGCGATATCCCCGGTCACGGCGCACGCTGCAACGAAAACGACAAGGACGGTGATATTCATGTAGAAAGTGCGCGGCCGCGGATCGCTGCCGCCGGAATTATTTCCTGACGCGAGCAGCATCGCCGACCAGGACACCGCGCCCAGCAACGCGTAGCCTATCCCCGACAGATTATGTCCGGAGAATTCTGTCTGCAGGGCTAGCGCGAGTCCCGCCATGGCCAGAAATACCGCGATGGCTCCGCGCGCGCTGAACGTTTCCTTCCCGGTCAGCCAGCTCGCAAGGCTGGTCATTACAGGGTAGGTGTAAAACACCAGCACCATCAGCGGAACCGGGATCAGTTCAATGGACCGGGTGATCGAAAAATTATTCACGCTGAGCAGCAGTCCCAGAGCCAGGGATCTATTGCGATCGCGGGCGGGCAGCTTCAACGATATCCCGGCCACGCGCAGGTATAGCGCTGTCATTCCCAGCACGGCAACGGTGCGAAACGTTAAGATCGTGAGAGCATTGCCGCCGCCGGCCAGTGCGAGTTGCGTAAAGATGCCGACAAAGGCGAGCAGAATCGCGAATATCAGTACGTGTAAAGGCCCGGCGACGGGCATGCGCCTTTCACCACCGACGGCTGATGACCTTGGTGGACCGGAGCCAGTCGCCGGTCGGCGTGGTGCAAGGCTTTCCTTGGCAGGTACCGCCGTTTGCTTACCACCGGATAAAAAGGCCAAGGATTGCTCATTTCGAAAAGCGACACTTTACGCGATGAGGATCCGGCCGAATGCGGCGATTCGCGCCCACCGCCAGCTCCGCCCCCGTCTCGGAACTATATCTCAGACGTTGGACCGGGGACCTGCGCTTGCTGGTGCGGAGCAGCCGAGTCGATGCGGTGCTTAAAATGTTGACTCCTAGCAGCCTTTTCATCTATACTCTTTAGCCTTTCGACATCGCGGGGCGGCTAATTCGACAGAATAGCCGTCCCGGTTTTTTTGGAACCTGGAATACATGCCGACAATCAGCCAGTTAGTGCGCAAAGGCAGGGACCGCGCAGAAACCAAGAGCAAAGTACCGGCGCTTGGTAACAGTCCGCAGAAACGCGGAGTCTGTACTCGCGTGTACACCACCACTCCGAAAAAGCCTAATTCCGCTTTGCGGAAAGTAGCCAAAGTGCGCCTCACCAACGGTTTTGAGGTGATCAGCTATATCGGGGGTGAAGGCCATAATCTCCAGGAGCACTCCGTCGTGCTGATTCGCGGCGGGCGGGTGAAAGATCTTCCGGGGGTGCGTTACCACATCGTTCGCGGAAGTCTGGATACGCAGGGTGTCAAAGACCGTAAGCAGAGCAGGTCGAAGTACGGCGCGAAGAAACCCAAGGCAGCGTAACCCTTGCGCTGTTGGCTGGGGACGCAAGATTCGGGTCGATTAATTTCTTACAGAGGAGCATGAAGGGTCGTCGACGGTAAAACTGGCTGAGGAGTACACCCTTCGCCTTTTGCCTTTCACCCTTCAAAGAATCAACATGCCACGTCGCAGAGAGATACCCAAGCGCGAAATTTTGCCTGATCCGAAATTCGGCAATGTGGAAGTCGCGAAATTCGTTAACGTACTCATGACGCGCGGCAAGAAATCCGTGGCGGAAGGTATCGTCTATCGGGCCTTTGAGTCCATCAAGTCGAAATCCGGCAAGGACCCGCTGGAGATTTTCACCCTGGCGGTGCAGAACGTGCGCCCCATGGTCGAAGTAAAGAGCCGCCGTGTCGGCGGGGCCAATTATCAGGTGCCCGTGGAAGTCCGTCCGGTCCGTCGCGCAGCGCTGTCCATGCGCTGGATCCGCGAAGCGGCGCAGAAGCGCGGTGAAAAATCGATGGACGCGCGCTTGGCAGGCGAACTGGTCGAAGCGGCTGAAGGCCGCGGCGGCGCGATGAAGCGCCGCGAAGAAGTGCACCGCATGGCTGAAGCCAACAAGGCGTTCTCCCACTACCGGTTCTAGCCGCTAGTTCTGCGGAACGGAACAACTCAATTTGTGCGGCGGAGGAATCCGCCCGCTTACTTACGCAGTGAAAGTGAAATCACGTGGCACGCAAGACCCCAATTGATCGTTACCGGAACATCGGGATATCGGCGCACATCGATGCCGGAAAGACCACCACTACGGAACGGATACTGTTCTATACCGGTGTATCCCACAAGATGGGCGAGGTGCATGACGGCGCGACGGTGATGGACTGGATGGAGCAGGAGCGCGAACGCGGCATAACGATCACATCGGCCGCGACCACCTGCTTCTGGAAAGGCATGGATGGCAATTTCCCTGAGCATCGCGTCAATATCATCGATACCCCGGGCCACGTGGACTTCACCATCGAAGTCGAACGCTCGATGCGGGTGCTGGACGGTGCATGCATGGTGTACGACGCTGTTGCCGGCGTACAGCCGCAGTCGGAGACGGTGTGGCGCCAGGCGAACAAGTACAAGGTTCCCCGGCTTGCATTCATAAACAAGATGGACCGGCAAGGCGCTGATTTCTTCAAGTCTTATGGACATATCCAGACCCGACTGAAAGGCAATCCTGTACCGATCCAGTTGCCCATCGGGGCGGAAGAGAAATTCGAAGGCGTAATCGATCTGGTGAAGATGAAGGCGATCTACTGGGACGAGGCCAGCCAGGGCATGAAGTTCGACCAGCGGGACATTCCGGCGGACCTGCTCGAAGAAGCCAGGAAATGGCGCGAGAAGATGATCGAGGCGGCAGCGGAAGCCGACGATGAACTGATGAACAAGTATCTCGAAGGTACGGAGCTTTCGATCGAAGAAATCAAGCGTGGTTTGCGCCAGCGTACCATCAGGAACGAAATCGTTCCGATGCTGTGCGGGACCGCCTTCAAGAATAAGGGTGTGCAGGCGATGCTGGATGCGGTGGTCGAGTATTTGCCTTCGCCTGTCGACATACTGCCCGTCAAGGGCGAGAACGACCGCGGCCAGGCCGATGCGCGCAAGCCCCAGGACGAAGAACCGTTCGCAGCGCTCGCATTCAAGATCATGACGGACCCTTACGTAGGCCAACTGACTTTTTTCCGGGTGTATTCCGGCGTGCTCAATTCTGGCGACACCGTCTATACCTCGGTGCGTGGGCGAAAGGAGCGCATCGGCCGATTGCTGCAGATGCATGCGAATCAGCGCGAGGAAATCAAGGAAGTGCGTGCCGGGGATATCGCTGCTGCGGTGGGCTTGAAGGATGTCACCACGGGCGAAACCCTGTGCAATCCGGACAAGGTGATCACCCTGGAGCGGATGGTGTTTCCCGACCCGGTGATTCACGTTGCCGTCGAACCGAAGACGAAGAGCGACCAGGAAAAAATGGGACTCGCGCTGGGGCGCCTTGCTCAGGAGGATCCGTCCTTCCGCATGCGCACCGATGAGGAAACGGGGCAGACGATAATCTCCGGGATGGGCGAGTTGCACCTGGAAATCATTGTCGACCGGATGAAGCGCGAGTTCAGTGTCGAAGCCAACGTCGGCGCGCCGCAGGTGGCCTACCGCGAGACCATCAAGAAGTCCTGCGATCAGATAGAGGGCAAGTTCATCAAACAGTCGGGTGGTCGCGGCCAGTATGGCCACGTCTGGCTCAAGATCGAACCCCAGCCGGTCGGCAAGGGTTTTGAATTTGTCGATGCGATCAAGGGCGGCTCGGTGCCCCGGGAATACATCCCGGCAGTCGAGCGCGGATTGAAGGAGACGCTTCCCAACGGCGTGTTGGCCGGATTCCCGGTAGTGGATGTCAAGGTGACCCTGTTCGACGGTTCCTATCACGAAGTGGATTCGAACGAGAACGCATTTCGCATGGCCGCATCAATGGCGTTCAAGGATGGCATGCGCAGGGCGAGTCCGGTACTTCTTGAGCCCATGATGGCCGTGGAAGTGGAGATGCCAGAGGAAAAAATGGGCGATGTCATGGGCGACCTGTCGTCCCGGCGCGGCATCATCCAGGGCATGGACGATCTGGCCGGCGGCAAGGTGATTCGCGCTGAAGTGCCTTTGGCCGAAATGTTCGGATACTCGACCACGCTACGTTCACTTACGCAGGGCCGCGCAACTTACACAATGGAATTCAAGCACTACACGGAAGCACCGAAGACGGTGGCGGAAGCCATCATCAACAGGGTCACGGGCAAAGACGACAGGAAGTAACAGGGGATACCATGGCAAAGGCCAAATTTGAGCGCAAGAAGCCGCACGTGAACGTGGGGACGATAGGGCACGTTGATCACGGGAAGACGACGCTGACGGCGGCGATGACGCACGTGTTGTCGAAGAAGTACGGTGGCGAGGCGAAGAAC
>SHXF01000083.1 GCA_009693435.1 Betaproteobacteria bacterium
CCGTAGCCGAATTCAAGGAACGCTACAATTGCCATTGGCGTCTCGAGAAGATGGGCTTCATGTCACCCCTTGAAGTCCGCCAGGCTTACGCCATGCGAAAGGCGGCCTGAGTTGCAAAAGCGTGTCCAGACAATCGGAAGCGGTACAACGGGATAAACGAGTAAATACGGGTGCGCAGACGCCACACTCAGTTTGCATCGCGCCTAATCTACCTATTTCTCTATCCCGCTCGATTTCCATAGCTGCTATGGCTCGCAATTTCAACCTAAGTCCGACAGGCTGCTAGCACCATGTCCTCCCGCACCGCTACGAGGAGTTCCGAGTCCGCGGCACGGCCCCAGACGTCGGCGAATCTTGACAGCATCGTGTCCCAGCGCTCAGGCGGGAAGTGCGGCTGGTATTCCATATAAGCCGCGCGAATCGCAGCCGAGGCGGCGGCGAATTCATCCGGCCGGGCGTCGCGAATTTGGAGGGTGGCGTGCACGAAATTACCAATTCTGCTCGGACACGGACACGCTGTCCGCAGTGCGCCTCGTCCGACAGGTGAACCGGGTCATTGACGGCTGTCTCCGCGCGGCAATCCCATGCCTTCGTTGAGGATCTCGGCGTGCAGGCGCGAACGGTCAAACTGCCCGGCGCCCAGTATATCGCGGAACGACTGCATCATCATGTTGCTGTCACGCCAGAACAGTTTCGGCACAATCGGTCAACCGCGAAAGTTTTGCCGCGCCCTGAACCAACGCAGGATCCGCATTTCTCTATTCACGAATCGATAAGTGATGACGTGGCCCGTGTTCGGCACCGGGTATCGGCGAACACCCGGCGTCTCAGTTGGGGTCCCGATTCGGGGTTGAGACTGGATCAGTGTGACAGAACGGTCTACCCGTGCGAGTACCGCTTCGGCGGTAAACGGGTCATCGGCCGAGATATGAGTCAGTGTGCTCTCGAGTGCGGCAAGCGCTAGCGCCGACCATCTAGCCGGCTTGCCTGTGCCGGCTGACATGCGATTCGACAGTGGATCGCGCCCGCCTCATCGCCTCTTTGTGCATGACGCTCTTGCCCGAGGCGAACTCCGCGTCTGCGGCAAGGTTTTCCCGCACGTCCTCCTCGCAGGCTTCGAACCCATCGCGAAGGACAAACCGAAGCATGGCTTTCGGCGTGCGCCGCGCCTCGTCGGCGAGTCGTTCTAATCGATGCTGTTGCGCTTTAGTCAGTTTGAGCTGTGGCATGGTTCGTCCCATTGACACTACGGAAATATTATCATCCTGGTCCCCGGCGCAGGCGGAATCGAAACACTGCCACAAAGATTTTCAGTCCTGCGGCAACAACCCCGCTTGCGCCACGGCAGTAGGAAGCGGTATCCCGAGCCCCTGCTCGAGCGCCTTGCGATAGATCCACCAGGCGATGCCGATGTCCTGCGATACCAGGCCGGTGGTGTGGACGAGAATGCGCTCGTCGTCGCGCTCCCTGCCCGGCTTCTCTCCGGCGACCACTTCGCCGATCTCGGCGTGCAGGCGGGAACGGTCGAACTGCCCGGCGTCGAGCATGTCGCGGAACGCCTGCATCGTCATGTTGCAGTCCCAGTCGTCGATCACCGTCTTGTCGAAACGCGCCCAGCCGGCCGGGTCCATCTCCCGGCGCGCGAGCGACACGAAGGTCGCGCCCCGCTTCACCCACGGCTCGCGGCTGACGACGTCGGTGCGGGTAGTGCCCCCGATCGCGAGATCGGCGCCGCGCACGACCTCTTCGACAGAGTCCACGGCGCGCACCGGTATGCCGAGTTTCGCCGACCACTTTTTCGCGAAAGCGGCGCGCGTCTCGGGCCGGCGCGAGGTGCAGAGGATCTGCTCGAAGGTGTACAGCTGCCTCAGGCAGCGCAGGCAGTTCTCGCCCATGGTGCCGACGCCCACCAGCCCGAGCGTCTTCGGCGTCCCGGGCCCGAGCCAGCGCAGAGCCACGATCGCCGCGGCCGCGCTGCGAATCGCGTAGGTCCAGTGCTCGTCGAGGATCGCGAGCGGCCGCGCAGTGCGCGGATCGGCCAGGACGATGTAGCGCGCGCAGTCGAGCCTGCCGACGGTGTTCAGCTCGCCGTCGTCGTAATACGAGTAAAGCCGCACGCCTGCGACCGGCGCGTCCTCCAGCACCGCCGTCTTCACATGCCAGTGATTGTGCAGCGGGCTGCCTGTGTCGAGCTTCTGGCTCGGCGGGTTCGACCAGCGCACCGATTTGCGGGCGTGCATCCGGTACACGTCCTCGCAGATTGACATGGCATCGGCGACCGCGAGCAGCTTTACGGTCGTCGCGTAATCAATGAATAGAACACTGTCCATCCGCGCCTCAGTTCTCAGGGACGAAATCGAACGCGGGCCCGGCCGGCGAGTAGATCTCGTAGATGACCAGTTCGCGCGCCGAGACGTTACTGAGCGAGTGACGCAGCCCGGCGGGTATGAACACGACATCATCCGCAACAATTCGGTGCACCGCGCGATGCGCTTCGTCTTCGATGGTGAGCTCCCCTTCCCCGGACTTCACGATGTAGACGTTGTCCGACACGGTGTGGCGATGCACGCGGCCGCGGGGTCCCTTGGGGGCGAGGACGTTGATGTGGACGTCGAGATTGTCCGTTCCCTGCCCGGCGTCGACCAGCCTGATCGTGTCGCCGCGCCCGGGCTCCAGCGACGACCGCGGGGCGGTGGCCGGCTTGACGATGCAAAATCCCACGTTCGATCTCCTCATCCTTGCGCACGTTGATTGCGTGCAAATGATAGTGCGAATTTCAGGCAGTGCACATCCGGACGCCATTGTATTTTCCGGATCCCGGCCTGCCGGTTTCACGCAATCGCGCGCCCCAAAGTCATTGACACGTGCCGGCCAACGAAGCGAGAATCAATGTGTACCCGCGGCCCCGCAAGGGTGTTCTCCCAAAGACCCCGAATCTCGGTTCAGTCGCCGGCCGGTTCATCGAAACAGATTGCGAACCCTCTGGAGGGCAAGCCATGGCTACGACAACGCAGGCGAGCGGCAGCAACGACGAAATCCTGATCTCCGCGGACTCGCATGTCATGGAGCCGCCGACGATGCTGAAGGAACGAGTCGCGCCGGCTTTCAGGGACCGTGCCCCGTTGTTGCCGCAGTTCAAGCTCGGCGAGGGCTTTCAAGGTCATCCGGGCGGCAGCGACCCGAACCACAGGCTCACGGAAATGGAGACCGACGGCCTCAGGGGCGAGGTGCTCTATCCGACCAATCTTCTGCCCCACTTCGGCATGGACGATGCCAGCCTGCAACAGGCCTGCTTCCGCGCCTACAACGACTGGTTGATCGAGTATTGCGGCGCGTCGCCCGAGCGCCTGATCGGCATCGCGCTGATATCCGTCTACGACATCGATGTCGCCGTACAAGAGTTGGAGCGCTGCGCAAGAGCCGGCTTGAAAGGCTCGATCATCTGGCAGGCGCCGCATGCGGATCTCCCGTTTCACTCCGCCCACTACAATAAATTCTGGGCTGCATCGCAGGATCTGAACATGCCGGTAAGCCTGCACATTCTCACCGGCCATGGCTACCACAAGAAGGATGGCTTCTATGAAGTTCAGGGCATCGAGCATTACCGGGCGAGCGTCAACCTGAAACTAAAGGAAATCTCCGATGCTTTTTTCGAGCTGATTTTCTACGGCGTACTCGATCGCTATCCCGGCCTGAAGTTCGTCAGCGTCGAGAACGAAATCAGCTGGCTGCCGTTCATGCTCCAGCAATGGGACTATTACTACCGCAGGTTCCGCGGCATCAATCAGCCTCCCATCAGCAGGGATCCGAGCGAATATTTCGCGGGCCAGCTTTTCGGAACCTTCTTCAGGGATACGGTTGCCGGCCATGACTTCGAATGGTGGGGCCAGGATAATTGCATGTGGTCGAACGACTATCCCCATCAGAATTCGACCTGGCCCGAGTCGCGCAAGCGCATCGAGCAGGACCTGGGGCGCCTCTCGCCCGAAACGAGGCGCAAGCTGGTCTGCGACAATGTCGCGAAACTGTACAAGCTCGATATGCGGCAGCTTGGCAGGCCGCAGGCTTCCACGACGGCGAAGGCCGCTGTGGCTGCGTAGGCCGCACACTGAGACGCAAGCGATCGGAGGAATGCCGAAGGCCGGGCCTGTGTTCGGCGGGCGATCCCGATCAATGTACATCGAGCAGGATTAACCACACATGTCAGCCGGGAATCGCAATCGGCAAATGCTCGCGGCAATGGCGCTCATCGCAATCGCAGTGGCGTCGCTGCCCTCGGCCCGCGCTCAACCCTATCCGAACAGGCCGCTACGACTGGTCGTGCCCTTCACGCCCGGCGGAAGCAACGACATCCTTGCCCGCATCCTGGGGCAGAAAATGAGCGAAAGCCTGGGCCAGCCGGTGATCATCGACAATCGGCCAGGCGCAGCCGGAACGATAGGAGTCGATTCGGTCGTGAAATCCGCGCCCGACGGTTACACCCTGATCATCGGCTCGCTCAGCACGATGGCCATCCACGTGAGCGCGTATCCAAGGCGTGCATTCGACCCGGTGAAGAATCTCGCGCCGATCACGCAGGTCGCGACCGGCCCGCTGGTGCTGGCGGTCAATTCCTCGCTTCCAGTCAGGTCCGTGAAGGAGTTGATCGAGTACGCGAAACCCAGGCCGGGCCAGCTCAATTTCAGCACCTCGGGCAAGGGCAGCGTGCTGCACCTCGGCGTGGAGCTGTTGAAGCTGATGGCAAAGGTCGATCTCGTGCATGTGCCGTACAAAGGCGGCGGCCAGGCGGTCAACGCCCTGGTTGCAAACGAGGTGCAGCTTCACCTCAACGACCTGGCGCCGTTGCTGCCCTTTGTCAAATCGGGGGCGGTGCGCGCGCTCGCGGTCACGAGCGGCCAGCGCTCCTTGCTCGTCCCCGACCTGCCGACGATCGCGGAGTCGGTGCCCGGATATGACGCAACCTCCTGGTACGGCATCTTCGGCCCCGGGGAACTGCCGCGGGACATCGTGACGAAGCTCAATGCCGAGATCGCGAAGCTCCTTCACAGCCCGGATATCAAGGAACGCTTCAACGGGCTCGGCATCGAACCAGTCAGCAGCTCACCCGAAGAATTCGCGAAATATATCCGCGCCGAAATCGACAAGTGGGCGATCGTCGTGAAGGCGTCCGGCGCCGAGGCGGAATGAGCACGGGACCCGCTGGTCCGGGTCCCGTCTGAACTCCAATCACACGGCCGGCTTGCCGCCAAAGCGCTCCCGCCAGTGCGGCGGCACTTCCGTATTGAAGACGTTGTCCGGCAGTTCGCCCCTGAGCACCTTCAGCACCGAGCGCATCGCCCACTTCATGCCGGGGTACAGGCCGCTGCGGCCATGTGCTTTTTTTAGCCGATAACTGGCATCTTGCGATCAATCCGTACCTGTTTTCCAGACTTCCCTGCGACCCGGTGAAGAATTTCGCGCCGGTGAGTCGGTTTGCCAGTAGTCCGTTTTTTCTGAAGGTCCAGCCATCCTCCCACGTCAATACTTTGCCGGAGCTGGTCGCACGGGCCAGGGCCATCCGGGGACAGCTCAACTACGGCTCTTCAGGATCGGCAGCGTCCACCATGTCTTTACGGAGTCCGTCAAAACAGCGCTATGTGTCGAAATCGTGCACGTATCCTGCAAAGGGGCGCCCCGTGGAGTGCTCACGCTTATTGGTGGTGAGATCTCGCTTCCGGCTATCGTCCTCCCCAATTCCGGCCCGCCCGAGGCCTACGCCGACAGCCTTCGTCGTGCCCTCGAGAAATTCGCGATGGCGGTGAAGGTACCCGGCGCCAAAGCTAAGTAAGATTGATTTTTGATCGGCCCAAGGCTTACGTTCATGAAAATCGCGCAATATCCACTGGGAGAAATCCATGGCCACAGCAATTGCAATTGAACCCTCGCCGTTGTCGCCCGGCCCGGTCGGAGGCCCCGCGGCGTGGAAACGCCCGGAGATGGACCGACAGCGCGACTGGCTCCACGTATTCACACTGGACGAACTCGAAGAAATCGATGCCGCGGTGAGCCGGCACTTTGCCGACCGGCGGGAGATGGGCGACATCTCGCCCGCGACCTTCCGGTTGCCGGCGTTCGCGAAGAAGCTTGCTGGCTTTCTGGAGGACATTCTGCGCGGGCGAGGATTCATCATGCTGCGCGGATTTCCCGTGGAGCGTTACAGCATGGCCGAGGCCGCCGTCGCCTATCTCGGCATCGGCTCACATCTGGGCAGCTTTCGCTCGCAGAATGCGAAGGGCCACCTCCTCGGCCATGTGTACGATCATGGCTTCGACATACGAAAACCGACGACGCGTTACTACCAGACCAACCGCGAGATCAGGTACCACAGCGACTCCTGCGATATCGTCGGCCTGCTATGCTGGAGAACATCGAAGTCGGGCGGCGAGAGCCGGATCGTCAGTTCGGTCACTCTGCACGACGAGATGCTGCGCCGCCGTCCCGATCTATGGCGGGAGCTTTTCAATGCGTTCCCCAGCGATCGGCGCGGGGAAGTGCCGCCTGGCATGCTGCCGTGGTTCGAGCTGTCCATCTTCAATTGGTACGCCGGGAAACTTACGGTCTGGAACTCATCGGAATATATCGACTACGCGCAGGAAAACCATCCGGAGGCGCGGCGGCTCACCGGCGCCGAGTACGAAGCGCGCGCTTACCTCAGCAAGCTCTGCAACGACCCCGAGTTGAACCTCACCATCGAGTTTCGTCCCGGGGATATGCAGTTCCTGCACAACCACCAGATCTCGCACAGCCGCACGGATTTCGAAGACTGGCCGGAGCCGGAGCGCCGCCGCCACCTCCTGCGCCTTTGGCTCTCGCCAGCCAGCGACCGGCCACTGCCCCCGGCGTTCGCGCAGCGCTACGGTTCGGTCGTTCCTGGCGAGCGCGGGGGAATCATCACCGAGAACACGACTCTTACTTTTGTTCTGGAGCAGGAGTGATGCGGGCCGGCAAGTCATTTTCCGAGCGCAGCGCGATGCCAGGCTGGTGCGGCGGCGGACTCGGGGGCTGGATTCATTTCGATCCACGCACTGCTGATTTTCGTTGGAGGATAGTCCGCTCTGCCAATTTAAACAGAGTATCAACGCCGCGGCATGGAGATGCCTGTACGAGAGATTGTGTTTGGCCGAATAATTCTCGCCGCCGCGCTTGCGTTTGCGGTAACTGCCCGTGCCCAGGACTATCCCGGCAAGCCGATCAAGACCATCGTTCCGGTCTCGCCCGGCGGCACGATTGACCGTTAGGCGCGCGTCCTCGCCGATACGCTCAGGGAAAGTGGGGCCAGCCCGCGGTCGTCGATAGCCGTACGGGGGCCGCCGGTATCATCCGTTCGGAGGCGGCATCCTCTGCCGCGCGACCTCCCTGCCTTGTCCGGAGTTTTGCCAGGTTTCGTCTCCGCTGAATTTTGGGGTATGGCCGCGCCGGCGGCCACGCCATCTGCAATCGCCGACAAGCTTTCCAATGCGATTGCGAAGGCACCGAAGCAGCCCGACGTAGCGCGACGGCTGCCTGGCATGAACGTCGGGGCGATGGCAGCACGCCGGCAGATATGGCGCTGCTCATGAGGCAGGCGGGCGAGCGCTGGGGCGCC
Source organism: Betaproteobacteria bacterium (assembly GCA_009693435.1). The sequence goes on from SHXF01000083.1 coordinate 7,625, forward strand.
GTGATTTGCGCAGCCGGCACGGTCGTGGTACAGACCGATCTCAATCCGGCGTATCCGGATCGAACCTGGGCGGGCGCTTTTCCTTCAGGCTGGCGAGCCCTCCTGCACCTCCGGCCCGGTGAAGCCGGGAAACTCCAGCACCGGCGATGCGTCGATTGTGCTTTCCGGCTTGTCCTGTGCCATGATCCGTTCTCATGTTCACTGCGTAGATATATTGTATCCAACTGTCATTCCAGTCAGGCCGCAGGACGGGCCTGTGTTCACCGGGCGGTCCCGGTTGGCGCACATCGAGCAGAATTCACCACACATGTCACCTGAGAATCGCAACCCGGACACGCTCGCGACACTGGCGTTCATTGCAATCGCAGTTGCGTGGCCGCAGTGGGCCCCTGCCCAAACCTACCCGAACAAGCCAATACGGCTGGTCGTGCCGTTCACTCCCGGCGGAAGCAACGACATCATTGCCCGCATCCTGGGGCAGAAAATGAGCGAAAGCCTGAACCAGCCGGTGATCATCGACAATCGTCCCGGCGCCGCTGGGACGATAGGGGTCGATTCGGTCGTGAAATCCGCGCCCGACGGTTACACCTTGATCATCGGCTCGCTGGGCCCCATTGCCATCCACGTGAGCGCGTATCCCCGGCGCGCATTCGACCCAGTGAAAAATCTCGCTCCGATCACGCAAATCGCCACCGGCCCGCTGGTGGTGGCGGTCAATTCCTCGCTTCCGGTCAGATCCGTGAAGGAGTTGATCGAGTACGCGAGGCCCAGGCCGGGCCAGCTCAATTTCAGCTCGACGGGCAAGGGCAGCACGCTGCATTTGAGCGTGGAGCTGTTGAAGCTGATTGCGAAGATCGATCTGGTTCACGTACCGTACAAGGGCGGCGGCCAGGCGGTCAACGCCCTGGTTGCGAACGAAGTACAGGTCCACCTCAATGACATGGCGCCATTGATGCCTTTCGTCAAATCGGGGGCAGTGCGCGCGCTCGCGGTCACGAGCGGCCAGCGCTCCTCGCTGGTTCCCGATCTGCCAACGATTGCGGAGTCCGGTGTTTCCGGATATGACGCAACCTCCTGGTACGGTATTTTCGGCCCCGGGGAACTGCCGCGGGACATCGTGACGAAGCTCAATGCCGAGATCGCGAAGCTCCTTCGCAGCCCGGATATCAAGGAACGCTTCAACGGGCTCGGCATCGAACCAGTCAGCAGCTCACCCGAAGAATTCGCGAAATATATCCGCGCCGAAATCGACAAGTGGGCGATCGTCGTGAAGGCGTCCGGCGCCGAGGCGGAATAAGCACGGGACCCGCTGGTCCGGGTCCCGTCTGAACTCCAATCACACGGCCGGCTTGCCGCCGAAGCGCTCCCGCCAGTGCGGCAGCACTTCCGTGTTGAAGACGTTGTCTGGCACTTCGCCCTTGAGCACCTGCAGCACCGAGCGCATGGCCCACTTCATGCCGGGGTACAGGCCGCTCTTCAGGTTCGAGGACACCATGTGCGGCGAGAGCAGTACCTTGTCGCCCAGGCGCAGCAGGGGAGAGTCCTTGGCCAGTGGCTCATCGTCGAACACGTCGCTGGCCGCCGCCGCAATCCGGCCTTCGGCCAGCGCCGCCGCAAACGCCACCTCGTCCACTGCCTGGCCGCGGGAGGTGTTGATGAACACGGCCGAGGGTTTCATCATCGCGAATTCCTTCGCGCCGAAGTAATGGCGCGTCTCCTTCGTCAAGGTCACGTGCATCGTGACCACGTCGGATTCCTTCAGCAGGGTCGGCAGGTCGACCCGCTCGCAGTTGTGTATATAGAAGCGGGCCGGCTCGACATAGGGGTCGCAGGCCAAGAGCCGCACACGCCAGGGCGCGAGCAGGTCGGCAAGCCGGCGGCCGATGCGACCGAGCCCGATGATGCCTATCGTGATGCCAGGATAGCCGTCGCTCCCGCGCCGTCCGAGGTAGACGCCCTGCAGCTCGGGGCTGCGCCAGAGGCCGGCCTTCATGGCTTCGTCGCGCTCGCGCACTTTCTTCAGGATCGCCAGCATCATCGCCATCGTGCCTTCGGCAACGCCGCCCCAGTTCGATTCGGTCGGGCCGTGGGTCACCATGATGCCCAGATCCGTGGCCGCATCGACGTCGATGTCGTCGACGCCGACCGTGAACTTGGCGATGATGCGCAAGTTGGCGCCGGCGCTCTGCATGATCTTGCGCGTGATCGGGCTGGATCGGATCGAGGTTCCCATCAGCGCAACGGCGCCCTCGCCGAGCTTGCACATCTCGCCCTCGTTGTTGCCCTGGGGCGTATGCCAGGATGCCTCGCCGAACACCAGGCCGCAGCCTGCGGCCTCCAGCGGGGCATGGCATTCGCCGAATTCGTCGATCGGTGCGAAGACGAAGATCTTTTTTTGTTGCGGCATGGTTGGTCCTCTCCTCTAAGTTTGAGTCGCGTGATGGCAAAGCACGTGGAGATTGAGCGACGCGGCATCGAAATTCTCCTTATTGAAGCGAAAAATTTCGAACGTCTTGCTGCTTGGTACGGCGGCAGACTATCACAACTCCAATTGCCGCTGACCCGGTCTCCGCAAAGCCCTTGGCACGCTTTTGAATTCAGCTGGCGTTTGGCCGCCGGAAAGAGCGACGCCCGGAAATAAAGCAGTTTGACGAGAGTCTGACTCTGGTGTTATCTGTGCATCACCTCACGAGACCGTGGGCGCGGCGGTCAAAGACCCCTGGAAGGCAATGCAGAAAAATGAAATGAGAACGCCCGCGCGGCGGGACCTTGTCGCGCGCGGTTGAAACGCGCAGCTCGCTGAACGCTGACACTATTCGCAGACCCGCGTCACTCGGGCTTGACGCCTGCCGCCTGCGTTATCTTCCCCCAGAGGGCGGAATCCGCGAGGAGGAACTCGCTTGCCGCCTCTACCGTTCCACCTTCGGCGCGGTTGCCGAACGTAGCCATCCATCGCGCGACCTCCGGGTCTTTCAGAATGCGATCCATGTCGCCGTTCGTCCGCTGGATGATGTCCGCTGGCGTTCCCGCGGGGGCCACGAACATTACCCATGCGTAGACGCCGAAGCCAGGCGAAGATTCGCCGATCGCAGGAACATCCGGAAGACTCGCGTCGCGCATGGGCGTGACGACCGCGATCGGGCGTACATCTCCACGCCTGATGAACGGCAGTGACACGATAATAGATGCCACCGACATGTCAGTTCTCCCCGCGACGGTGTCCTGCAGCGCCTGGGCCGGGCTGTTATAGGGGATCTGGAGCAGTTTCGTCCCCAGGCTCTGATTCACATAGACAAGTATGGTCCCGGCCACCGGGCCTTCGGTCGCGACCGAAAGCGTGCCCGGCTGACTCCTGTCGAACGCCACCACGTCGGCGAGCGTCCTGATCGGCGCATTGGGATGCGCGATCACCGCGAGTCCCCCGGTTGCAATCAGCACCATCGGCGTGAAATCCTTGATCGGATCGTAAGGAAGGGCTTTGATCGTGTATCGATTGACAGAAAACGAGGATGAGGTCGCGAGAAGAAAAGTGTACCCGTCAGGAGCCGCACGCACCCCGGCTTGAGCGCCGATTACGCCGTTTGCGCCGGGGCGGTTGTCGACGATCACCGACTGCCCGATTGCTCGCGAAAGCCGCTCACCAAGATAGCGCGTAAGTGTGTCCGGCCCCGACCTCGCGGCCGATGAAACGATGATTCTGACCGGCCTGGCGGGCCACACCTGCGACAGCGCCTGTGGGACGCCGCCGGCGCAGAGTATCCAAGTCAACGCAAGCAGCCAGTTTTTCCCGATCTTCACTTCCTCTCCTATGTCTCGAGAAATTCCGGTGGGAACAGGTCCTCCGGCGCCAGCCGCCGCTCGGACAGGCCCTGCTCGAAGTGGTAGCCGAGAAACGTGTCGAGGACGTGACGATTGGCGCGAAAGCCGTAGGGCCACCAGTCGGGGCCCATGGTGCGCTTGGCCTCCTCGATGCTTTCGATCATCCAGGGCAGCATGGTTCGCAGCGCATCGGTATCGTAAAGCGCCTCTTCGGCAAGGCGCTTGGCATCGCCGAACGCGCGAAACAGCGATCCGGCGAGCCAGGGATGGCGCTCATGGATTTCAAGCTGAATCACGATCGTATGCATGATCGGAAAAATACGCGTGCGGCCGTAGTAAGCGCGCTCGATCTTGCCAAAATCGGGAAACAGGCGGCGAATCGTGCCCGCGCCCTCGGAAAATGCGGTCGGCATCTTCGCCGTGTACAAGGCCGCCAGATCGCCGCGCACCAGCATCGCCGCGAGGCTTTCGCCTGCAGGCGCATCCGAAATATCCACCCGCCGGTACAGCTTCACCGAGGGCATGTTCATGGGCTCGGGCGTATCCAAGCCCCCGGTGACGTAGCGCACCGAATCCGGCGCAACACCGAACTCCGCGGACAACAGGCCGCGTATCCACACCGCCGCCGTCATGCGGTAGCTGGGCAAACCGACGCGCTTGCCGGCGATGTCGCGCGGCGACACCACCCCCCCGCCGCGGAGACGTAGATCGACGCGTGGCGAAATATCCGCGACGGGAAGACCGGAATCGCTACGAACGGCGACTGAGCGGCCGCGGCCAGCCCGGCAAAAGCGGAGAGCGACATTTCCGAGGCGTCGAATGCCTTCCGGCTCAGCATGCTTGAAAAGGTGTGCTCAGGCGAGCGAGACAATGAAGTTCAGCCCCACGCCATCGGGCTTTACCGTGCCGTCGATGAGTGCACGGGGCCGATCGTAGTCCCAGCAGGCAAGGGTCAGCGACAGGCGGGTCATGGCCCTCCACTCAAAACTGCTTGCGGTAGACGACAAAGCCCGAGCGCTCGGCGAGCTTGTCATAGAGCTTCATCGCCGTATGATTGGTTTGGTGTGTCTGCCAGTACACGCGAACGGACCCGGCGGTCCTCGCCCGCTCATATACCGACTCGATGAGCGCACGGCCGACCCCCTGCCCTCGCGCTGCCTCGACTGTGAACAGGTCTTGCAGATAACAGGTCGGCGCTATCATCGTGGTGCTTCGATGAAAAAGATAGTGCGCCAGGCCCAGAAGCCGGCCGTCCCTCTCCGCGACCAGCGCATTAACCGGTTCGTGAGCATCAAAGAATCGCGACCAGGTCAAGCGCGTAATCTCAGACGCAAGCGTGCGCTTGTAGAAGGTGTTGTAACCCTTCCAAAGCGGTTCCCACCGGGCAAGATCGGCGGGAACGGCGGAACGAACTATCAAAGGATGCGGCATCGTGGCTTCCGGAAAAAATTGGCGCAACGAGCGATAATCGACGCATTAATCGACGCATTAGTCGACGCATTAGTCGACGCATTAGTCGACGCATTAGTCGATCTTGATATCCGAGTCTTTCGCGATCTTTCCATAGCGCGCCATTTCCTGCCGCCAAAGCTGCTCCATCGCCTCGGGTGTCGAGCCCACACCCTCGGTATCGGCGTCCAGTTCCTTCATCCTCCTCACCGTGTCCGGGTGCTTCATCGCTTTCGCGGTCTCGGCGGCCAGCAGGTCGATGATCGCCTTCGGCGTCCTCACCGGGGCGAAAATGGCCGTCCAGACCGAGAGATCGAAGTCGGGAACGCCGCTCTCCGCTGCGGTAGGCACGCCAGGCAGGGTGATCGAGCGCGTCTTGCTCGTGACCGCCAGCGCGCGCACCCTGCCCGCGGCAATGTTTTTCGCCTGCTGGCCGACGCTGTCCATCAGCATCGTCACTCTTCCGGCGAACAGGTCGGCGTTGACCGCCGCAAGGCCCTTGTAGGGGATGTGCAGCATGTCCACCCGGGCGAGCGAGGTGAACAGCGCGGTGGCGATGTGGACGAATGTGCCGATACCCGAGGAGCCATAGGTATATCTGCCCGGATTCGATCGGAGCAAAGCGATGAATTCCTTCAGATTCGCGGCCGGGGTATCGGGACTGACCACGATCATCATCGGGAATTGCGCCACCTGGGTAACGCGCGCGAAATCGTTTCCCGGGTCGTATTTCAGATTCGCAAGGACCACCGCGTTGACCACCGCCGAAGTCGAGAAGAAAAGAAGCGTGTAACCGTCAGGCGCCGCTTGCGCCACTGCGGCCGAGCCTATCGTGCCTCCGCCCCCGGCCCGGTTCTCCACCACGACCGGCTGGCCCAACTGCTCCGAAAGCCTCAGCGCGGTGATGCGCGCCCCGAGGTCCACGCCGCCGCCGGCGGTGAGCGGCACGATCAGCCGGATCGGCCGGGAGGGATAGCCGCTCTGCGCGATCGCAGCGGACGTAACTGCGCAGAGCACCAACTCACCCAGCAGGCGGAAAAACCCGGTTGCATTCATTTTCTATCCTGATTTTCTACGCTGCGGTGGGGCCTGGCGCGCCCTCGCCCGCGAATCTCTCCACCAGGTCGGCAAAGTTTTCCGGCTGCTCGATATGGGGAAGATGCGCGGCCCCTGCGATCGTCTGGAAGCGCGCCCGGAATGGCCTGCGCATACGATCGACCGTAGTCGAGTGAAACAATGCCATCCTGCTCGCCCCACAGCACCAGGGTGGGTACGCTGATCCGGTGCAGCCAGCGCCTGAGCATCGGGTTGTGCATGTAGGGCGCCCAGCCGAACAGGCACAGCGATTCACGGTTGCGGGCCAGCACGAACAGTTCATCGTCGGTCATCTTGCCGTGGTCGGACTTCCATTTCGCCGGCTCGATCCAGGTGCGACGCTCGACCTCCTCCGGCGACAAGGTGAAAATGTCCTGGATATCGACGGCGGTTTCATCCCTGCTGAAGCGAACCCCGAGGGCATCGGCGAGCACCAGGCGCGACAGGTTCGTCGAGTTTCGGACTGCGATCTCGGCCGCGATCCAGGCGCCGAGCGAAACGCCCACCAGCAGCACGTCGCGCAGCGAGAGTTGGTCGAACAGGTCCAGATAAAAATAGGCAAGATCATCCACGCTGTTGAATTCGACAGGCAGATCGCTTCGTCCGAACCCCGGATGGGAAGGGACGACCAGGCGGCCCATGGCGGCCAGCCGCTCAAACAGCGGCGCACAACCCGTAATCCCCTGGCCGGGGTGCAGAAACACGACAGGCCGGCCCTTGCCGCGGTCGATGAGCTCGAGCTCGATGTCGCGTGCTCGAATCATGGTTTGCTGCGTTCCTGGCATTTTCCGCCCCCGGGTTGTGGTTGCATAGCCCTGTTTTCTTTCAACGGCATCCCTCTTTACTTCTCCGCGGAGCGGACTCTACCCTGCGCCGCGAACATCCTCCATCGGCTCCGCCCGGTTCGCGCGCCATGAGATGGTACGATATCGTGCTACTGCCCGCCGACCACAGCGAAAACCGACCGCGATGATCGACGAACGGCGCCTGATCGAACTCACCCGTCATCTCGCCAGATTTCCCAGCCCGCAGACCGACCTGATGGAAGCCGAACCGCAGGTCCAGGCTTTCAGCGGCGAGTGCGTCGCGCCTGTCGTCGCGGCCATGGGCCTGAAGGTCAGGCGCGACTCGATGGGAAACCTGGTCGCCGAAGCCGGCACGCCGGGCGCGGAGCGCTCGGTGCTGTTGATGATGTATGCAATGACTCACCCGCACGCGAGAATGACCGACCCCTGGGGCGGCAGCGTGATCGACACCCCGGAGGGCGCCGCTGTTCGCGGCCGTGGCGTGTCCGAGCAAAAGGCGCCGCTCGCCGCCGCGCTGCTCGCGATGGAGGCACTGCTTGCCTGCGACCTGGGTCCCGGCCGGCACCTGGCATTCATCTCTCCAGCGCCGGCGAAACCGGGCGCCACGATGCGGCCATGGCGGCGCTGTCCGCGCTGGTCACCGTCCCGCGGATGGGCATCGTCGGCCTGGGCACCAACAACCGGATCGCGCTCGGCAACAAGGGAAGGGTCGACGTCGACGTGGTCGTGCGCGGAAGGACAACGCACAGCAGCACGCCTTGGGACGGGATCGACGCCATCGAAGGCGCCCGGCAGGTGCTGGACCGATTGCGGACGTTAGACCTTCCGGCACAGGAACACCCGGGCCTGGGCAAGGTGACTTTGACGCCTACCCGGCTTGCGAGCGGGCCGCGCGCGACTCACACTGTGCAGGACGAAGTGACGATCACGCTGGATCGACGGCTGCTGCCCGGCGAAGATCCCGAGGCCGCGCTCTCGCAAATCGCAACGCGCGCCCGCCTCCCCGCGCCATGGCAGGTCGAGGTGCGAAAGGGCCCCTTCATGTATCCCTGCGAAATCGCGGCGGACGGCCCGCTGCTGCGCGCGATCCGCGAGGGTCATGCGCGTGCCGGCCTGCCGCCTCCGGCAGTGTTCTACAGCCATAGCGCGCTCGACGCCGGTTACCTTCTGCGCATGGGCTGCGAGGCAGCGATGTGGGGTCCCGGCAGGATGGAGCAGTTTCATTCCGACGACGAGTTCACCCTGGTGTCGGAACTCGTGGCCGGCGCCCGCGCCTATGAGGGTTTCCTTGCCGCGACCTTGTCGTAGTTGCGGCAGGGCGAGGCTCCCAGCTCTATCCAGCGTTCGCCCAATCGCAGTGAATACCCGACAGATGACCGAAAGGAACAAGCCATGAAACGCAGCATGGACAGGATTGTCACTACCCATGTCGGCAGGTTGCAGCGCCCGGACGACATCACCGCGGCAATGGAGGCGCATCCGCGCGGCCAGCCCACGGATGCGGCCTTCGCGGCGAAGTTGAGCAGCGCGGTAACCGAGGTCGTTCGCAAACAGGCCGAGCAGGGCGTCGATATCGTCAATGACGGCAAATTCGGAAAACTCGGCTGGAATACCTATATAAACGGCCGGCTGGGCGGCCACGAACACGTATCCGTCAAGCCCGGAGAAGGCACCGGCCGCCGTTCGCGGGGACGCGAGCAATTCGCCGCGTTCTACAAAGAACTCGAGGGGAGCGGCTCGCATTACTACAAGTCGCCCGGCGCCGACACGCCGAAGGGAACCCGCTGGGCCTGCACTGGCCCGGTGAAATACATCGGCCAGGAAGCACTACGCCAGGATCTCGCGAATCTCGCCGCGGCGCTGGCGCCGGTCACCGCGGCGCTGGCCCCGGTCACCGCGGCGCTGGCGCCGGTCACTCAGGTCGAAGCGTTCATCCCCGCGACTTCTCCTATCCGGCCGTACCTGAATCGATACTATGCGAGCGAGGAAAAATATTTCGAAGCGGTCGGAGAGGCAATGCGGGAGGAATACCTGGCGATTGTCGGAGCGGGCTTCGTGCTGCAGATCGACGATCCACATCTGCCCGACCTGTGGGACTCGTTCACTCCCGCGATCAGCGTTCCGGAATACCTGAAGATCGCCGAGCAGCGCATCGAGTTGGTCAATCACGCGCTGCGAGGCATCCCGGAGGACCGGGTGCGCTACCACATCTGCTGGGGCAGCTGGCACGGGCCGCACGTCCACGACCTGCCGATGAAGGACGTGGTTCAGGTGCTGCTGAAGGTGCGAGCGCAGGGCTATTCGATCGAAGCCGCGAATGCGCGCCACGAGCACGAATGGGAAGTATGGAAAGACGTGAAGCTGCCCGAGGGCAAGGTGCTGATCCCGGGTGTCGTGGCGCATGCGACCAATGTCGTCGAGCACCCGGAACTGGTGGCTCGGCGCATCGCGAACTTCGCCGCCGTTGCCGGCAGAGAGAACGTCATCGCGAGCACCGACTGCGGGCTCGGGTATCGCGTGCACCCCCAGATTGCATGGGCGAAGCTCGCGACGCTGGCCGAAGGCGCTCGGCTGGCGACCAGGGCGCTGTGGGGAAAATAGTGCCAGGCCGGCCGTGCTCCAGCGCAACATGCGCAGGAGAATTTCACTATAGTCTCCATCCACTTTGGGAAGAACCTGATTCATGAGCGAACAAAATCCGGAAATCGGCATGTCCGTGAAAACCGGCGACTATCTCACCAACTATCACGACCAGGGAAATGGTCAACCAGTGCTGCTGCTGCACGGCTCCGGTGTATAGGAAGTTCAAACCACCTTTTTCTCCATGCACGACTGTATCACCGGGCAGAGAAGCGATCACCTTTGCGCGGTGTTTTGTGAAAATCCCCCTCTCGCGCGGGTTTATCGGTCGCTGCCTCGGCGCGTCGAGGCCGATTTCGACGCACTCTGACCGCCACACGAAAGCGCAGGCCGCGCGAGATCGTCGGCCCCGTGGCAGAACCGTTCTCGCCTAGAGTATCAGGCTGCCTGGAAGAGAGACAGCGGTCGCGCCGGTGAGCGCGGCGGCGCGCGGGCAGGCAAGCCCAGGTGCGTGAGGATCGCGACAATCACCGCAGGCTCCTCGATGGCGGCGATGATCTTGAAATCACCGCCACACTGCGGGCAGTGTTCGAGGTCGATATCGAACACGCGCCGGAGCAGGCGCGCCCAGCCCATGCGCGCCGGCGCGCCGTGCGCGTGTTCGACTGCGGGGACGCTGGTATTTTGCGCTGGGCCCGGCACGATCGCCGCACGCAGCCCGGCATTGGGCGCGAGCACCCCGTGATAGCGGAGCAGATGCAGGCGCGGCCGCGGCACCAGCGCGGTCAGGCGCTGCAAGAATTCCAGCGGCGACATGCGGATGTGCGTGGTGCCGTCGCGCCACGCGCTCTTGAGTTGCAGCACGACGTTTCCGGCGCCATCGCGCTTGAGTCGTTCGTTGGCGATCGCGGGGCGGGTGATGTACCGGCACAGCCGTTCGAGTTCCTTACGCTGATGCGTTTCACAGCGCACCCCGGCATGCAGGCTGAAGCCGAGCGCATCGGCGCACAGGCCCGCCGTGGTTTTCTCGTCCCGGCCCGGCACGGGGCGCAGGCTCAGCACCTTCTGTCCGACACGCGGCCCCAGCGCGATGCGATAGCTGCACGAGGCCGCTTGCAAGGGCGTAAGCGGGTTATCCGGGTCGATGTCGGCCAGGTAGGTCATGCCCTGCTCTTCGACCAAATAGCCCAGGCGGGTCAGCAGTTTGCCCGGCGTCAACTATCCTGACCGGCGCATTGACTCATCTGTTTTGCTACCGATGCTGACCCGTTGCCTCACGTAGTCTGCTACCCGTCGGATGGTCCGGCGGGGGTAGCACAACGTGACAAGGCAAATCAGCATGACAACACGCAAA